>CACBCU010000007.1 GCA_902537895.1 uncultured Pelagibacteraceae bacterium
AAAGTTTTTCTTTCATTTTGATCTAACTTTTTTAAATATTCAGAAACTTGTTCTCTTTTAATTACTCCGTTATTTTCATAAAGTTGATATGCTAAAGCTTTTGTTGATTGATTTTTTTCTTTTATATTTTTTAAATCAATTAAACTTTTTAAAACTGTACAAATTTTGTTTTTTAACCATTTACCAATAAAATCTGATAACTTTCGCTTTTGATCTTGCTCTAAAATATCATCAACTATTAATTCTAAACTAGGGTTTAAATAATCTTTACCAGCAGTCAACCTTCCGATCACTGAGTTATTCCAATAAATTTTAGAATCATCCCTAAGTTCAATAAGACCAGTATCAATAATAATTTTAATTCTTTTTTCGAGTTCAGGTCCGACTGATTGTCTCGCTGCTTTCTTAAGAGATTTTATATCTGTTTCTAAGGCTCCTTTTTTTAAATCCAATTCTAGTTTGAGACCATTTATTTTACCGATAAACTGATTGTCGATTATTACATCATTATTTTCTAAAATTTTTGTGTCAAACTCCATATCCTGCTTTAAACCTCTTGCAAGAATACTTGCGCGTTTATCAATAAAAGTTTTTGTAAGTTCCTCATGCAATCTGTCTGAAAGTCTGTCCTCTAATAACTTAGTTTTTTCTATCCAATAGTTATGATCTTCTACCCAATTATTTTTATTTGAAACATATGACCAAGTTCTTACATTTGCAATTCTATTTGACAAAGAATCTACATTTCCGTCTAACTTATCAAGTTTCATCAGCTGTAATCGCAAATAATCGTTAGAAATTTTGCCTTTTTTACTGTTTAAATATTTGAATACGTTTCTAATTACCTCATAATGATTACCGTATGTTTTTTTAACAAAATCTGGTATTTGACAACATTCCCACAAAAGTCTTAATTTTTCTTGATTGGACTCGATATTTTCAAAACTTTTGTCTTTTAAAAAAAACTTTAAGGCTTTCTCATCTTCACATTCATATATTTTTCTCAACCAGTCTTCGTGGGGTTTTTCATCTAGTGATTTTATTAATGAAGTGGAGTTATTAAAATTTAAATTTGAATTCCTCCAAAATAAACAGCTAATCTCCTCAAATTTATGGTTTTCGAGTAATTCAACATTCTCAGGGCTAATTATTCCACATTGACCGGTTATACCAAAACTTCCATCATTCATATATCTTCCTGCTCTACCAGCAATTTGACCAATTTCGGATAAATTTAATCGTCTTAATTTTTTTCCATCAAATTTTTTTAAATTTGAAAAATACACGTGATTGAGATCCATATTTATACCCATCCCAATTGCATCTGTTGCAACTAAAAAATCAACATCGCCAGATTGATATAATTCAACTTGAGCATTTCTAGTCTTTGGACTGAGAGACCCCATAACGATTGAGGCTCCCCCTTTCTGTCTTCTGATAAGTTCAGCTATTGCGTATACTTCTTCTGCAGAAAATGCAATTATAGCAGTTTTTCGATCTATTCTTGAAATTTTCTTGTGGCCAGAATAAGAGAGTTTTGACAAACGATTTCTATTAATAAATTCTACGTCGTCGTCTAGTTTGGCAACAATGTTCCTAATTGTATTTGAACCCATAAACATTGTTAATTTTTCACCTCTCATATTTAAAAGTCTATCCGTAAAAATATGACCTCGTTCATGATCTGAGCACATTTGAATTTCATCAACAGCAACAAAATCCAACCGTTTATCAATTGGCATAGACTCTACAGTACATAGGAAATATTTAGCATTTGATGGAATAATTTTTTCCTCACCAGTTATTAATGCTACACTGTCTGTATTTACCCTTTTTAGTACTTTGTCGTAGACCTCACGTGCTAATAGTCTCAAAGGAAAACCAATCATACCATTTTCAAAAGACAACATTGTCTCTATTGCGAGATGGGTTTTTCCAGTATTAGTTGGACCAAGTATTGCAGATATTTTATTTTTAGACATTCTATGTTTGGTATGCTTTTTTCTTACCCTACCAGATATTGTTAGTACTAAAGAACAAAAATAGACTAAAACAAGACCGAATCGGAAGTTAAAAAGTTCTCATTTCAAAAATAACCATGTTTATTTTAGCACATATATAAAATTTATATAACAATTAATATTTATCCTCAGGTATATTTCATCCTTAACTAATTAGCCAAATACATACTAGATATTAATGGGTTTATTCTTTAAGATTTTCCAAATACCGTTTGCGGTAGTAATTATTTCATCGTTACACTTTAGCTCACAAAATAAAAACACGAGTGTTTTGGTTTTTTTTAAAATTCTAACATGACCTATAATTTCATCTCCAACTTTAGATGTACCAATAAATTTTAAATCCAATGAAATTGTTACACATGGTGAAGGTTTAGCTGATCTGTGAGCGGCTGAACCAGAACCAGCATCAATTAAAGCCGCAAGGTAACCACCATGAGTGATACCAGCTGAATTTAGATGGTTTTTTGTTATTGTAGATTTAAACTCATAATGATTTTCAGAGATTTGTCTAAATAAAACTCCACCATTGTGTTTCATAAATCCTGTTTTTAGACTAATTTGCTCAAATTCATCTGCCATAGAATTTTTATAATATAAAAGTTAAAATTAATAAAATAATAAAGATTATTATGAAAAAATAAATTACAGACATTTGCAGGGAAGATTTAATGAGCCAATCAAACATTTATACTTTTGGTGCGCCTGCTAGGAGTCGAACCCAGAACCTCCTGGTCCGTAGCCAAGCGCTCTATCCAGTTGAGCTACAGGCGCATTTATAATTTTATTTAAATACATTATATTAATTTTTAGTATATTTTAATTATAAGATAAATTTAAAAAATTAATGACAGATAAATCAAAAGAAGTGGTGATTGTTAGTGCTGTTAGGACACCTATAGGATCTTATAGAGGTTCATTAAAAAAAATGAGATCTGATCAGCTTGGATCTTTAGTGATCAAAGAGGCTTTAAAATTAACTAAATTCAGTCCAGATGAGGTAGATGAAGTAATAATGGGCCAAGTATTGACCGCTGGGGCTGGACAGAACCCTGCTAGACAAGCAGCAATAAATGCTGGAATACCAATTTCAAAACCAGCCCATATAATTAATCAAGTTTGTGGGTCTGGATTAAGAGCAGTAATATCGGGATATCAATCTATCAAATTGGGAGAGTCATTAAATGTTATTTCCGGGGGACAAGAGAATATGTCAATAGCACCACATTCAATTTTTTTTAGAGATGAAAGAAAAATTTCGGAAGATAAACTAACAGATACAATGGTTAATGATGGATTAATGGATGCATTTAATAATTATCACATGGGAGTTACAGCAGAAAATATTGCAAAAAAATTTAACATATCTAAAAAGGAACAAGATGAGTTTGCTCTTAATTCTCAAAAAAAAACAGAAGAGGCAATCAAAAATAGCAAATTTGATGATGAGTTAGTTAAGATTAATCAAGGTCATAACTTGCTAAAGTTAGATGAGCATCCACGAATAGGTCTAAAAATTTCTGATCTAGAAAAACTTAAAACAGTTTTCAAAGAAAATGGAACAGTCACACCTGGAAATTCTTCTGGTATAAATGATGGTGCTGCAGCTTTATTTTTAACCACTATTGAGGAAGCAGAAAAAAAATCTATCAATCCGCTTGTAAAAATAGTGTCATGGGCATCAGTTGGAGTAGATCCAACTTTAATGGGTCTAGGGCCAATAGAAGCTGTTCGCAAAGCAATTAATATAGCTGGATGGAATTTAGATGACGTTGATTTATTTGAAATTAATGAAGCTTTTGCAGCTCAAAGCATAGCTGTAATTCGTGAGTTGGGTGTTGACCCAAATAAAGTTAATGTAAATGGTGGTGCAATCGCGCTAGGTCATCCTATTGGTGCATCAGGAGCAAGAATACTTGTAACTTTAGTACATGAAATGAAGAGACAAAAAAAAAGTAAGGGTTGTGCGACTCTCTGCATTGGAGGCGGAATGGGAATAGCTTTATGTATCGAAAAAATTTAGGAATTTATCTTTCCGTACTTCCCTTCTAGTAATATTTTTTGTATCCATATTTTAGCGTCTATGTGTGTATTATCATTTGAATGAATAAGAAATTTTAATAACTTTTTAATCATTTTTGCATTTAAGAGTAAAAGAGTGTCAAAAAATAGGACAGAATGTGTTAAAATTTGCAATTAACTATATTTTTATAGTGTATAAAACATAAAAATGACTGAAAAATTATTAGTTCCTGATATTGGCGATTTTGAAAATGTTGAGGTAATTGAATTACTTGTTGCAGAGGGTCAAGAAATTAAAATAAATGATCCTGTGGTCACTATTGAAAGTGACAAATCTAGTGTTGAAATTCCATCAACTTTTTCAGGGAAAGTTGAAAACATTGAAGTAAAAGTTGGTGATAAAGTTTCAAAAGGTGATTTGCTTCTCAATATATCAAGCTCTAGTGAGAAATTGTCTAAATTAGAAGAGGTTCCAAAAAAAACCGAAAATTTAATTTTAGAAGCGGAAAATTCTTTAAAGAAAAATAAAGAAAAAGAAAAGCAAATTCCAGAATTAGAGAAAGAAAAACCTAGCAAAATTGAAGTTGTAAATGAGGGTGATATTGATCCTTTAGAGACACGTGAATGGATAGAGTCTCTCTCAGATGTCATCGAAAAAGATGGTAATAACAGAGCTCACTATTTGATTAAGGAATTAATTAATAAAGCTTATATGGAGGGTGCCAACATTCCATACACACAAAATACCCCTTATATAAATACGATTCCTGTAAGTGAGGAGAAGAAATCAAATGGTGATCAGAATATAGAAAGAAGGATTAGGTCATTAATTAGATGGAATGCTGCTGCAATGGTAGTAAGGGCGAATAAAAAATTTCCTGAACTTGGAGGTCATATTGGAACTTTTGCATCTGCAGCAACTTTATATGATGTTGGAATGAATCATTTTTGGAGAGCTAAAAATAATAAATTCGGTGGAGATCTTATTTATTTTCAAGGTCATAGCGCACCTGGTATGTATGCTAGAGCATTCCTTGAAGGAAGGCTTAATGAAAAACAATTGGACAGTTTTAGACAGGAAGTTAAGCCCGGTGGTTTATCCTCATATCCACATCCTTGGTTAATGCCAAACTTTTGGCAATTTCCAACAGTCTCTATGGGTTTAGGACCAATGTTAGCAATTTATCAAGCAAGATATATGAAATACCTGATTAATAGAGGCCTAATTAAGGATGAGGGTAGAAAAGTTTGGTCGTTTTTAGGTGATGGTGAAATGGATGAGCCAGAGTCTTTAGGAGCTATTGGTTTAGCAGCTAGAGAAAATTTAGATAATCTAATATTTGTTATAAATTGTAACCTTCAAAGATTAGACGGTCCAGTACGGGGTAATGGAAAAATTATACAAGAATTAGAAGGAATTTTTAGAGGGGCAGGATGGAACGTTATCAAAGTAATTTGGGGTTCTTATTGGGATTCGTTGCTAGCTAATGACAAAACAGGTCATCTTATTAAGACAATGAATGAAACAGTTGATGGAGAATATCAAGCAATGAAAGCAAGAGATGGAGCTTACGTTAGAGCAAAATTTTTTGGAAAATATCCAGAAACTTCGGAACTTGTCTCAAGTCTTTCTGACAAAGATATTTGGAGATTAAATAGAGGTGGGCATGATCCCCATAAAGTTTTTGCAGCGTATGATAAAGCATCTAAAAATGTTGGTAGTCCAACCGTAGTAATTGCTAAGACTATAAAAGGTTATGGTATGGGCAAAAGTGGTGAAAGTGTAAATACAACTCATCAGACTAAAAAATTAGATGTTAATGATTTAATGTATTATAGAGATAGGTTTGATGTCCCATTAACAGATCAGCAGGTCAAAAATATTGAATATTATAAGCCAAATCAAAACTCCCCCGAAATAAAATATATCAAAGAAAGAAGACTTCAGTTAGGTGGTTTCATACCTGAGAGAACTACTTATGCAAAGCCTATTAAAGCGCCTCCAAAAGATATTTTCGATAATATGAAAGTTTCTACGGGTGAAAAAGAAATGTCGACCACAATGGCATTAGTTAGAATGTTGACAAATCTTTTAAGAGATAAAAATGTTGCACCAAGACTGGTCCCAATCATTCCTGACGAAGCTAGAACATTTGGAATGGAAGGTTTTTTTCAAAAGATAGGAATTTATGCACATGAAGGCCAAAAATATGAGCCAGAAGACTCCGCACAACTAAGTTCGTATAAAGAGGAAAAGAGCGGTCAAGTTTTAGAGGAAGGTATTAACGAAGCTGGAGCAATGTCATCGTGGATAGCTGCAGGAACTTCATATACCAACCACGATATTGAAATGATCCCAATTTATCTTTTCTACTCAATGTTTGGTTTTCAGAGAATTGGAGATTTTGCTTGGGCAGGTGCAGATAGTCAGTCAAGAGGATTTTTAATTGGAGCTACTGCTGGGAGAACAACTCTTGCCGGAGAAGGTTTACAACATCAAGATGGTCATAGCCACATAATGGCTTCGACTATTCCTAATTGCAGATCATATGATCCAACATTTCACTATGAGCTCGCAGTTATATTTCGAGAAGGTTTAAGAAGAATGCATGAGAAAAAAGAGAATATTTTCTATTATATTACAACCATGAATGAAAATTATCCTCATCCAGAAATGCCAAAAGATAAATTATGTGAGGAGGGTATTTTAAAAGGAATGTATAAAATAAAGGATTTTAATAAGTATAAAAAAACTAAAATTCAGTTTCTTGGATCTGGCACAATATTAAGAGAAATGATAGCTGGTGCAGAAATATTACAAAATGAGTATCAAATCGATAGTGAGATTTGGAGTGTAACGAGTTTTAATGAATTAAGAAGAGATGGTCTTGAGGTAGAGAGATACAATCTTCTAAACCCTGATAAAGAACCTAAAAAAAGCTATGTAGAAAAATGTTTAGGTAACGCTGAAGGACCAATTTTAGCAGCCTCTGATTATATGAGAATGAACTCCGATCAGATAAGACCTTATGTAAATAAAAGTTTTTATTCACTAGGAACAGATGGATTTGGACGAAGTGATACAAGAAAAGAGTTAAGAAAATTTTTTGAGGTTGATAAGGAACATATCACAACATATGGATTGAGCATTTTAGCTAAGGAACAGCTTATTGCATCAAAATATGCTAAAGAGGCAATTAAAAAGTATAAGATTGATACTGATAAACCTATGCCAACAAAACTATAGAATGCCAAAAAAAGATATAAAAGTTCCAAACATTGGTGAATTCAAAGATGTAGAGGTTATTGAAATTTTAATCAAAAAAGGTCAAGAGATTAAAAAAAATGATCCTTTAATCACAATTGAAAGTGATAAATCGAGTGTTGAAATTCCCTCATTACATGATGGATTAGTTACAGAATTAAACTTAAAAGTCGGGGATAAGGTTTCTGAGGGTAGTAAGATTTTAGAAATTGAATTAAAAGATAACAATGTAGAAACTAAAGAAATACAATCAACTAAAAAAGAAAAAATCAAAGAAAACAAAATAGAAATTGAAAAAGAAGTTAGACCAAAAAATATTATCGTAAAAGATTTTTCAAAAAAAACTTCAGCCTCACCGAAAGTCAGAAAATTTGCTAGAGAACTTGGTGTTGATATTAGTAAAGTTGAGGGTAGTGAAAGATTAGGAAGAGTAACTGAAAGTGATGTTAAGTCATTTGTTGCAAAAACTCCTGAGAGAAATATTGAAAAAGAATTCAAAAAAGATGAAATGATTGAACTAGAGTATCCTCACTCTGAATTTGGAAAAACGGAAACAAAGGATATTCCAAGAGTAAAAAGAATTTCATCTAAATATCTTATGAATTCTTGGTCCAACATTCCCCATGTGACCAATCATGATGAAGCAGATATAACTGAATTAGAGGAGTTTAGAACTTCTCTTACAGACATTTACACTGGAGAAAAAAAAAAAATTACTCCTTTAGCTTTTATTGTCAAAGCTTTAACTGCATCACTTAAAAAATTTCCAAATTTTAATTCATCTATTGATGAAATTGATAAAGGAAAAATGACTCTAAAAAAGTATTATCACATTGGAATAGCTGTAGATACGAAGCATGGACTTATGGTACCAAAACTTAGAAACGCTGATAACAAGAACATAACTTTAATAGGTACTGAACTTAAAAAATTAAGTGACCAATGCAGAAATCTTAGAATTGATAAAAAAGAATTGTTTGGTGGTTCTATGACTATAACGAGTCTTGGAGGTATTGGTGGTTCTTTTTTTACACCTATTATTAATTACCCAGAAGTCGCAATTCTAGGAGTTGGTAAATCTCAAAAAAAAAAAATTTTTATTGATGGAAAGTTCATAACACGAACAATTCTACCTTTATCTTTATCATATGATCATAGAATAATTGATGGAGCTGAAGCTGCTCGATTTAACAACGATTTGAAAGAAAATCTTGGAAAAAATTTTGCTTATAAATTAGCTGTATAAAAAATATGTCAAAAACTTTATCATTATTTAGTGCATTACTGTGCACTTTCATTTGGGGGACTACATTCATTGCGCAGGATACAGGTATGGATGACATCGGTCCATTCACTTTTAATTCTGTAAGATTTTTTGTAGGCTTTTTAGCAATTATTCCTCTAGCATTATTGTTTGAAGCAAAAAAACTAAAAAAGGAATTTAGATTTGATACGAAAATATTCATTATTCTGTCCCTTTTAATTGGAGTGTCATTATTTCTAGGCTCAGCATTACAACAGGTTGCATTGCTATACACCGATGTAGCAAATGCTGCTTTTTTTACAATTTTTTATGTGCCAATGGTCCCCATAATTATTTTCATCTTTAAAAAAGATTTTTTACATTGGAGTGTATGGCCATCAGTAATTTTATGTTTGATTGGTGGATATTTATTAACAAATTTTCAAGATGCAACTGTAAGACTAGGTGACACGCTTGTGATATTGGGAGCTTTATTTTGGAGTACGCATATTATTTTTACTGGTATGATTATTAAAAAGTATAATTTACCATTAACGATTGGCGCAATTCAAACTTTACTAGTTGCGTTATTTTCATTTATTATATGTTTATTTTCTGAAGAATTTATAATTGAGAATATTTTGAAGGAAATAGATTCAATTTTATACGCTGGAATTTTGTCAGGTGGTTTTGCATTTGTTTTACAAATTTATGCCCAAAGAAATATAACACCAGCACCAGCAGCAATAATTTTTTCTTTGGAAGGTGTGTTTGCAACGATCGCTGCTTGGTTTCTTTTAAATCAAATATTAGGAATTAATAATCTACTTGGTTGTTTTTTCATATTAAGTGGGGTCCTATTATCCCAATTGGTTCCATTAATTAAGAAAACAATTTAAGTATATATTATTAAAAATAAAATTAAGCCAAGAATTATTCGATATACAACAAATATATTGAAGGAAATATTATTTATAAATTTAAGAAAATATTTAATTGTAAAAAATGAAAATAAAAATGATAAGAAAATGGCAATTAATAATAAATGATTTATTTCTACTGATTGTTCAAATGCCTCTCTTAAACCTAGAAAGCTTGCCCCTGCCAAAGCAGGTATAGATAATAAAAAAGAAATTTTACTAGAGTCAATTCTATTAAAGTTTAAAAATCTTGCTGCGGTAATTGTTATTCCGGCCCTACTAACTCCTGGTATCAATGCTAGAATTTGAAATAAACCTATTAATAAAACTGATTTAATATTCAAATCTGATGAGATAGATCGATCAGTCTTTCTCTGATCAGCAAAAAAAAGTATAAGTCCAAAAAACAATGTTGTTGATGCAATTACTTTTGTGTTTCTTAAAAGATGAATAAACTCAGTGGTGTATAAAATATATCCAAATAGTATTAAAGGCAAAGAGCCAATAATTATTAAACTTAATAAACTAATATTATTTCTTAGATCAAATAGTTCTTTTCTAAAAAAAAAAATTACCGCAATTAACGAGCCTAAATGTAAACTTATATCTATCAACAAAGAACTTGTCTCTAAATCGTAAAAATTTGATACCAATATCAAATGAGCTGATGAGCTTATTGGTAAAAATTCAGAGATTCCCTGAACTGAAGAAAGAATTAAAATTTCTATAAAATCTCGAAGCATATAAGTGTCGTAACTTAAAAAATATTCATTTTAAACAATTCGATTTAATCATATTAGATATGCAAAAATCAGATTAAGTAGATTTTAAGCTAAATATTGTTATAATTAGGTCAAAGTAACTGACCTATATATTTCTTTTACTAATAAAAACAATGTATATCTTGCCATAAATTTAAAAAAATATGACTGACAAAATGCTAAAATTCGTCAAAATAGGTCAACAAACTCCACCTAAAAGAGGAGTAGATAATAGAAAAGATGATTTTAATGAAATCTATGACGAATTTATAACTCAAAAAGCACAAGAGCAGTCAAGTAGATGCTCTCAATGTGGTGTTCCCTTTTGCCAAGTTCATTGTCCGCTAAGTAACAATATTCCAGACTGGCTCAAATTGACTGCTGAAGGCAGATTGAGAGAAGCTTATGAATTATCTCAAAGCACAAACAACATGCCCGAGGTTTGTGGTAGAATATGCCCACAAGACAGATTGTGTGAGGGCAACTGTGTTATTGAGCAGTCAGGCCATGGCACTGTTACAATTGGATCAGTCGAAAAATATATTACTGATAGTGCATGGGAGAATGGATGGGTAAAACCAATTTCAGTTAAACATGAAAAAGATCAAAGTATTGGAATAATTGGTGCTGGACCTGCTGGACTTGCGGCTGCTGAACAACTTAGGAAAAATGGATATCAAATAACTGTTTATGATAGATATGACAGAGCAGGTGGCTTGTTAATTTATGGTATACCAAATTTTAAATTAGAAAAACATGTAGTCGAGAGAAGAACCAAATTGTTGAAAGATGGTGGAATTAAATTTGAACAAAATTTTGAAGTTGGTAAGGATGCAACTTTAGAGCAACTGAGAAAAAGACATGATGCAATTTTAATTGCTACCGGAGTTTATAAACCAAGAGAGATTAATCTACCAGGGAACGACTTAGATAATATTTTTCCTGCTATGGAGTTTTTAACTGCATCAAATAAAAAAGGATTGGGAGACAAAGTTGATTTATTTGATAAAGGTATATTAAATGCTGAAGGTAAAGATGTTGTAGTTATTGGAGGTGGAGACACAGCAATGGATTGTGTTCGAACCTCAGTAAGACAAAAAGCTAACTCGGTTAAATGCTTATACAGAAGAGATAAAGATAATATGCCTGGATCTGCAAGAGAAGTAGCTAATGCAGAAGAAGAAGGTGTTGAATTTGTTTGGTTGTCTAGTCCAAAAGAATTTAAAGGAAAAAATAAAATCGAAAAATTAATTGTAGATCAAATCCAACTTGGAGATCCAGATGACTCGGGTAGAAGAAGACCAGAAATTAAACAGGGATCTGAATTTGAAATTAAAGCAGATATGGTAATAAAAGCTTTAGGATTTGATCCTGAAAACTTGCCATTATTATTTGAAGCACAAGAGTTACAAGTTACAAAATGGGGAACAATAAAAGCTGATTTTGATACCATGGAGACAAATATCAAAGGTGTTTTTGCTGCTGGAGATATTGTAAGAGGAGCATCTTTAGTGGTATGGGCAATAAAAGATGGAAGAGATGCTGCGTCGTCGATTAAATCTTATCTTGAAAATATAGAATTAAAAAAATCAAAAGTTGCATAATGAGTACTTATAAAAAAAATTTAGAATTACTTGCTAAAAATAATGTTTATTCTAAAGAAATGGAACATGATGCATGTGGAGTAGGATTAATTGCATCGACAGAGGGAAAAAAATCAAGAGAGGTCGTAGAATATGGAATTGAAGCTTTAAAAGCTGTATGGCATCGAGGAGCTGTTGATGCTGATGGAAAAACGGGTGATGGGGCAGGAATACATTTAGAAATACCTAAAGATTTTTTTGTTGAAAAAATAGAAGTTACAGGTCACACACACGATGGTTCTGATATTTGTGTTGGCATGATTTTTTTACCTAGGAATGATTATGCTTCACAGGAAAGCTGTAAAACGATTGTAGAAAGTGAGTTAACCAAAAATGATTTTAGTATTTATGGTTGGAGGCAGGTACCTGTTAATCCAAAAGTTTTAGGAGAAAAGGCTCTTCAAACAATGCCAGAGATAATTCAAGTACTTTTCAAAGCAAATGATAAAAATTTACTTGATAAAGATCTTGAAAGAAAAATTTATGAAACAAGAAAAAAAATTGAGAATAAAGCGTTCAATTTATCATTAAATAATTTTTATATTTGTTCAATAAGCGCTAAATCAATTATCTATAAAGGCATGTTTTTAGCAGAGGCTATTTCAGATTTTTTCTTGGATTTAAAGGATGTGAGATTCATTTCAAGATTCGCAATTTTTCATCAGAGATTTTCAACCAACACCGCTCCGAGCTGGAGTTTGGCTCAACCGTTTAGAGCACTTGCCCATAATGGTGAAATTAATACTTATAAAGGAAACAAAAACTGGATGAGAGTTCATGAACAAGAGATGAGTAGTCCTTTTTTTGAAAATATTGAAAATTTAAAGCCAGTTATACAAAAAGGAGTTTCAGACTCTGCAGCCCTAGATAATGTTTTTGAGTTATTAAATAAATCAGGTCAACCCGCTCCTTTAGCAAAATTAATGATGATCCCTGATGCTTGGTCAAAAAGAAATAAGACACTACCAAAAAACCATCAACAACTGTTTAATTTTTTAAATAGCACTATGGAACCTTGGGATGGTCCTGCAGCAATTGCTGCAACAGATAATGAATGGGTTATTGCAGCAAATGACCGTAATGGTTTAAGACCATTAAGATACGCAATAACAAAAGATAAGTTTCTTTTTGCTGGATCTGAAACTGGAATGATTGAATTAAATGAAAAAAGAATTTTATCAAAAGGTAGACTAGGCCCTGGTGAGATAATTGGAGTTAGAATTGAAAAAGGTAAATTATTTACGAATAACCAAATTAAAGACTATTTAGCGAAAGAATATAAACATTTTAATTCTCAGATAATAGATTTAGATGAAAAATTATTCATTTCTAATGAAAAATATAATTTTGATGGCGAAGATCTAAGGAGACGACAACACACTTTTGGAATAAGCTTAGAAGACTTAGAGTTAATTTTACATCCAATGGCAGAAGATGCTAAAGAGGCAACGGGTTCTATGGGTGATGATACACCTTTGGCAGTTTTATCAGATAAATATAGACCACTTTATCATTTTTTTAGACAAAACTTCAGCCAAGTGACTAACCCACCGATTGACTCTCTAAGAGAAAATAAAGTTATGAGTTTGAAAACTAGATTTGGTAATCTTGGGAATATTTTGGATTTTGATACCTTAACGAAAGAAAATATTTATGTTTTGAATAGCCCGATATTATCGAATTCACAGTTTAATAAATTTATTAATTTTTTTGGCAAAAACTCAGTTTCTATAGATTGTACTTTTTCGAATGAGCAAAATTTATTTGAGTCTATTAAAAGGATCCAAAAAGAGTCAGAAATTGCTGTTAGACAGGGTGTGACACAATTAGTTTTAAGTGACAAAGATATCTCAGATAAGAGAATGCCTATGCCAATGTTGTTATGCGTTGGAGCGATTAATACTTTTTTAATTGATAAAAAATTGAGAGGATACGTTTCAATCAATGTTCAATCTGGTGAGGCGTTAGACACCCACTCTTTTGCAACATTGATAGGAGTTGGAGCAACTACAGTTAATCCATACATAGCTTTTGATAGTTTATACCAAAGACATGAGAAAAAGTTATTTGGTCAGTATAGTTTTGATGAATGTGTAGAAAGGTATATCAAATCAGTGAACGCAGGATTGTTAAAAATCATGTCAAAAATGGGTATCTCTGTTTTGAGTTCTTATAGGGGTGGATGTAATTTTGAGACTGTTGGTCTAAGCAGATCAATAGTTGATGATTATTTTCCAGGAGTAACCTCAAAAATTTCTGGTATTGGATTGTCAGGAATTGAAAAAAAAATACGTGCAATACACAAAGAAGCATTTGAGAGTACTGATACTGTTTTGCCTATTGGAGGTATTTATAGATACAGAAAGAATGGAGAAACACACCAATATCAAGGTAGATTAATTCACTTATTACAGAGTGCAGTGGGGTCAAATTCTTATTCAGCATATAAAAAATATGCTGAAGGAATATATAACTTGCCTCCAATTAATTTAAGGGATTTGATTGATTTTAGAAAAAAAAAATTAGGTCCATCTATTCAAATTTCTGAAGTTGAACCGATAGAAAAAATATTAAAGAGATTTGGTAGCGGAAGTATGTCTCATGGAGCGTTATCTAAGGAGGCACATGAAACTTTGGCTATTGGGATGAATAGGATTAAAGGTGCATCTTGTAGCGGTGAAGGTGGTGAAGATGCAAATAGATTCAAAATCATGGACTCTGGTGATAGTGCAAATTCGAGAGTGAAGCAAATCGCATCTGCAAGGTTTGGTGTAACTATAAATTATTTGAACAATTGTAATGAAATTGAAATTAAAATTGCTCAAGGTGCAAAACCTGGCGAGGGTGGTCAATTACCAGGATTTAAAGTAACAGATGAAATTGCTAAGCTAAGACATTCAACACCAGGCGTAACTTTAATTTCCCCACCTCCGCATCATGATATCTATTCTATTGAGGACTTAGCTCAGCTTATTTATGATTTAAAACAAATCAACCCTAGGGCTAGAATTGGAGTTAAATTAGTTGCGTCATCTGGAGTAGGTACTATTGCAGCTGGTGTAGCAAAAGCAAAAGCTGATATAATTTTGATTTCAGGGCATAATGGAGGAACTGGAGCTACACCACAAACAAGTGTAAAATATGTAGGTATTCCTTGGGAGATGGGACTTACAGAGGCAAATCAAGTTTTAACATTAAACAATCTAAGACACAAAGTTACTTTGAGAACTGATGGTGGCATTAAAACAGGAAGAGATGTGGTTATTGCAGCCATGATGGGTGCTGAAGAATATGGTGTAGCAACTACAGCTTTAGTAGCAATGGGTTGCATTATGGTAAGGCAATGTCATTCTAATACTTGTCCTGTAGGAGTATGTACACAAGATGAAAAACTAAGAGAAAAATTTACTGGAACTCCTGATAAAGTAGTAAATTTATTTACTTTTATCGCTACAGAGGTAAGAGAAATTTTAGCTTCACTTGGTTTTAAATCTTTAAATGAAGTTATCGGTCGAACAGATTTATTGATGCAGATAAGTAAAGCCTCGCCTAATCTAGATGATTTAGATCTTAATCCACTATTTGTACAAGCAGACCCTGGTAATAATAAGAGGTACTGTGAGATATCAGAAATTAATGAAGTTCCAGATACGCTGGATCAAGAGATTTGGCCTCAAATAGAGAAGGCTTTAAATAACTCTGAGAAAATAAATAATGAGTTTTTAATTAAAAATACTAATAGGGCTGTGGGTACTAGAATTTCACATCACTTGTATAAAAAATATGGCTATGAAAAATTAGAGGAAAATTTTTTAATTCTTGATTTTAAAGGTTCAGCTGGACAATCTTT
The DNA here is from genome assembly GCA_902537895.1 of uncultured Pelagibacteraceae bacterium. Classification (GTDB taxonomy): domain Bacteria; phylum Pseudomonadota; class Alphaproteobacteria; order Pelagibacterales; family Pelagibacteraceae; genus Pelagibacter. The sequence goes on from CACBCU010000007.1 coordinate 15,726, forward strand.
TGGGGCATTTACAGCAAAAGGACTTAAACTTAATTTAAAAGGTGATGCAAATGATTACGTTGGTAAAGGTTTATCAGGAGCCACCATTTCAATAAAACTTCCTGATGAAAGTAATTTGATTTCAAATGAGAATACTATTATTGGTAACACAGTTCTTTATGGTGCAACGTCAGGTAAACTCTTTGCAGCCGGTCAAGCTGGGGATAGATTTGCAGTAAGAAATTCTGGTGCAATAACTGTTATCGAAGGTTGTGACTCAAATGGTTGTGAATATATGACGGGTGGAACGGCAGTAATTCTTGGAGATGTTGGAGATAATTTTGCAGCTGGCATGACAGGGGGTATGGCTTTTATTTATGATAAATCAAAAGAATTTGAAAAAAAAGTAAACCCTGATTCTGTTGTATGGCAAAATGTAGAGACTGAATATTGGTCAAAATTTTTAAAAGAATTAGTACTCGAACATAGTAATGAAACTGGATCTAATTTGTCAAAAAAAATAATCGATGATTTTGAGAACGAGTTAAAGAATTTTGTACAGGTTTGTCCAAAAGAGATGATAGATAAGCTTAAAAATCCAATTTCTACAAAAACAAAAATACAAAAAGTTAGCTAATTATTAATTTTAACTCTCTTTTCAATATTTTAAGCCATTTAGGTGAAGACAAACTATGATCACCGTTTTTTACAATTACTAATTTCTTTTTTTTTGATTTAAACATTTTCAAAATTTTTTTTGAGTAAATTACAGGAACAGACTTATCTTTACTCCCATGAACCATTGTTACATTTACATTTTGATTTATTTTTTTGTTTAAAACTTTGTTCTTTTTTCCATCTTTTATTAATTGGTGAGTAATTGGATAAGTGTAGTCTCCATATTTAAGATGATATACACCATTTTTAATGATTTCTAATTTAATTTTTTTTTTAAATTTCTTCCACATTAAGTGTTCTAGAAATTCGGGTGCAGACCCAATTCCTAAAAAACCTACGATTTGTTTCTTAAAATATTCAAATTGATTTAACGAAATCCAAGAACCCATGCTTGACCCAATTAATATTATGTTATTTTTTTTGACAATTTTTCTAATTAGTTGTGAAGTTTCATTTGTCCATTTGGTTATATTCCCGTCAATAAATTTTCCTGATGATTTTCCATGGCCAGAATATTCTAAAGCTAAAAAACCTAAATTATTTTTTTTTGCAAATTTTAAAAAAGCTTTGGGTTTTTGACCCTCTAGGTCTGATTTAAAACCATGAAGAAAAACAAGATAAGTGTTTTTCCTCTTAAAATTCGTCAAATATCTTATTCTTTTAGTTTTTGTTAGTTTTAAGTATTTAAACTTAGTCATAAAAGTTTATTAGTTATTTCGATTATTATATAATTAATTCTAATGTCATTTAATTTAAAAGTTTTACAAGTTATCCCCAAACTAGGCTATGGGGGGGCTGAAACCGGTTGTTATGATATTGCTCATTATCTTCCAGAAAATAACTGTAAATCTTTTATAGTTACAAGTGGTGGAGAACTAACAAAATTTATAGATAAGAAAAAAGTAAAATTAATTAGATTACCTGTTCATAGCAAAAATCCTTTTTTAATTTTATTAAATTCAATAATTTTAGTCTTTATTATTTTATTTTATAATATATCTATAGTTCACGCTCGAAGTAGAGCGCCAGCTTGGTCTTGTTTAATTGCAACTAAATTAACGAGAAGAAAATTCGTAACAACTTTCCATGGTACATATAATTTCAATGGAAAAATCAAAAAATTTTATAATTCGGTTATGGTTAGGTCAGACCTTGTTATAGCTGGATCTAATTTTATTTTTTCCCACATTAAAGAAAAATATTCAAATCTCATTGATGTAAAAAAAAAATTACTTGTAATATTTAGAGGCGTAAATGTCGATTATTTTGACTCCAGCACGTTGTTAGAAAAGGATGAAAAAAAATTATTGAACGAATGGGGTATATTAGAAAATAAAAAGATTATTTTGTTACCCGGTAGATTAACATCCTGGAAAGGTCAGGAACTATTTATTGAAGCGATAAATTTGGTTAATATTGAATTAGGTTACGAAGCATTTTATGCGGTAGTCTTAGGTAATGATCAAGGACGAGATGCGTATAAAAAAAAGTTACATCATCTTTGTGAACAATTCAAAATTTCTAACCAAATAAAGTTTATTGACAAATGTAAAAATATGGCTTTGGCTTATAAAGTTTCAGATATAATTGTTTCAGCATCAATTGAACCAGAGGCATTTGGACGAGTTGCAGTAGAAGCCCAATCAATGGAAAAGCCGATAATTGCTAGCAATATTGGTGGATCAAATGAAACTGTGATTAATGAAAAAACAGGTTTATTGTTTGAGTCTGGAGATCCAAAATCTTTAAGTAAAAAAATAATCCAAGCTTTAACTATGGATGAAAGCTTATTGAAAACTATGGGTATTGAAGGTAGAAAAAACATTGTAAAAAAATTTAATGTTGAAAAAATGTGCTTTTCTACTTACTCAGAATATAAAAAATTAGTTAATTAAATGCTTACAATAAAATTACCAGATGGAAATAATCTTAAGTTTCCAAAAGAAGTCACAGGTTTAGAAATTGCAGAAAAAATAAGTAAATCTCTTTATAAAGAAGCCTTGATAATGAGTGTAAACGGCGAGCTCAAAGATTTATACTTTTTGATTAAAGAAGACTCTTTAGTAAAAATTTTTACTGCAAAAGATCCAGAGGGATTAGAAGTCATTAGACACGATGCTGCTCATATTATGGCTATGGCTGTACAAGAATTATATCCTGGAACCCAAGTTACCATTGGACCAGTGATAGAGAATGGATTTTATTATGATTTTGCAAGAAAAGATCCATTTACTGATGAAGATCTTAAAAAAATTGAGAAAAGAATGTCAGAAATAATAGACAAAGACGTAAAAACAAGAAGAGAAGTTTGGGATAGAAATAAAGCAATTAAGCATTTCAAAAAGATCGGAGAAAAATATAAGGCAGAAATCATCAAAAGTATTCCTGAAAGTGAGGAGCTTTCAATTTACCATCACGGTGATACTTGGCATGATTTATGTCGAGGGCCACATTTGTTATCCTCTGGTAAAATTGGTAAAGCTTTTAAACTTACTAAAGTATCAGGGGCATATTGGCGTGGCGACTCTAATAATGAAATGCTTCAAAGAATTTATGGAACTGGTTGGGCAACTAAAAAAGACTTAGATGATTATTTAAGAAGAATTGAAGAAGCTGAGAAAAGAGATCATAGAAAATTGGGTAAAGAAATGGATTTATTTCATTTTAGAGAGGAAAGTCCTGGCTCTGTTTTTTGGCATGAAAAAGGTTGGGCACTTTTTCAAAAACTTATTAGTTATTTAAGAGCTAAACAAGATAAAGCAGGATACAAAGAGGTAAATACTCCAGAGGTATTAGACAGATTACTTTGGGAAAAATCTGGTCATTGGGAAAAATATGGGGAAAATATGTATACGTCTCAAACACCTGATGAAAAAGTTTTTGCTATCAAACCAATGAATTGTCCAGGTCATATTCAAGTTTTTAATCAAGGTCTCAAAAGTTACAGAGATTTACCATTAAGAATTACAGAATTCGGAAAAGTCCATAGATATGAACCTTCAGGTGCACTACATGGCCTTTTAAGAGTGAGAGCTTTTACTCAAGATGATGCGCATATTTTCTGCTCAGAGGATCAAATTACAAGCGAATGTTTAAACGTAACAAATTTAATTTTAGATATTTATAAAGATTTAGGATTTGAAAATGTTATTTTGAAATATGCAGACAGACCCGAGACAAGAGTCGGTGAAGATCATGTTTGGGATAAAGCAGAGGCCTCATTATTGGAAGCAGTAAAAGCTACCAAACTCGAATATAGTATCAATAAAGGGGAAGGTGCTTTCTATGGACCTAAAATTGAATTTGTTTTAAGAGACGCAATTGGTAGAGATTGGCAATGCGGAACAGTGCAAGTCGATTTAAATTTACCAGGGAGATTAGATGCTTCCTATGTGGATAAGGATGGATCAAAAAAAGTACCAGTAATGTTACATAGAGCAATGTTTGGTTCGCTTGAGAGATTTATTGGAATATTAATTGAAAATTATGCTGGCAAATTCCCTTTTTGGATTTCTCCTTTACAAACTGTTGTAATACCTGTCTCAGATGACTTTGAGAAATATGCAAAAGAAGTGACTAAAAAAATAAAAGATGCAGGTATAAGTTCAATTGTTGACTTAAAAAAACATAATCTAAATTATAAAATTAGAGAACATTCTTTAGCAAAAATACCAATTCTACTGATTTGTGGTAAAAAAGAAGTTGACAGTAAGAGTGTAACCATTAGAAGATTGGATTCTAATAAACAAGAAAATATGAAACTAGATTTATTTTTAAAAAGTTTTTCTGCACTAAACAAAGTATCTTAAAATTTAGTGGCAGATATCAAACAAAATTATTTCCAAAAAAAAACTAAAGATCGTGGCCCGAGATCTAATAATAGAATTTCATCACCCGAAGTTCAGGTTATTGCAAATGATGGAAATAATTTAGGAATTTTGAATACAAATGATGCAGTTACAATTGCTAAGAGAGAGGGATTAGATCTTATAGAAATATCTCCCAATGCTAATCCACCAGTCTGTAAAATTATGGATATGGGAAAGTTTAAATATGATGCTCAAAAAAAAGCGAACCTTGCAAAGAAAAAGCAAAAAATAGTCTCATTGAAAGAAATAAAGATGAGACCTGTTACAGAGACCCACGATTATGAATTCAAAGTAAAAAATGCAAAAAAATTTATCGCTAAAGGTGATAAAGTAAAATTTACAATAAGATTTAAAGGTAGAGAACTACAACATTCTCACCTTGGGAACGAGCTTATGGCTAAAATTAAAGAGGATATGAAAGATATTGGCAAAATAGAATTACATCCAAAGTTTGATGGTAAACAAATGATTATGGTAATCCAGCCTTTATAAGATAAGCCTTAATATAGGTTGTAAATTTATTTCTTTGTATGTATAACCTCGCTCAATTATGCCAAAATTAAAAACCAAAAGCTCAGCAAAGAAAAGATTTAAGATATCGGCCAGAGGAAAAGTTATCATGGCCCAGGCTGGCAAAAGGCATGGAATGATTAAAAGAACTAATTCACAAATAAGAAAATTAAGAGGCACTACCACAATGTCAAAACAAGATGGAAAAATTGTTAAGTCGTACATGCCTTATAATTTGAGAGGTTAAAATGGCCAGAGTAAAAAGAGGTGTTACAAGTAGAGCAAAACATAAAAAAGTTTTAAAAGCTGTTAAAGGTCAGTGGGGTCGAAGAAAAAATACTATAAGAGTTGCAAAACAAGCCATGGAAAAAGCAATGCAATATGCTTATAGAGATAGAAGAAATAAAAAAAGAGATTTTAAGTCTTTGTGGATTCAAAGAATTAATGCAGGTGTAAGAGCTGAAGGATTAACTTATTCCAAATTTATAAATGGCCTAAATAAATGTGGAATTAAAATTGATAGAAAAATACTTGCTGAGATAGCTTATGATAGTCCAGAAGCCTTCAAAACCATTGTCCAAAAAGCACAATCTGCACTAAATTAATCTTCACTATTGTTTTATTTCACTGAGGAAATAATCTGTAAAAATGTCAGATCTTAAAAAAATAAAAGATGAAATTCTTTTGAAACTGAAAAGTAAATTAAAATTATCAGAAGTAAATCAAATAAAATCTGATTTATTTGGTAAGAATGGATTAGTTTCATCACAATTTAAAAAGATAGGAACCATCGCAGAAACCGAGAGAAAAAAATTTGCCTCAGAATTGAATGTTATTAAAGATGAATTACAAGATTTAATTAATTTGAAAATACAGGAAATTGAAAACGAGGAAATTAGAGAAAAGTTACAAAAAGAAAAAATCGATATTACTCTGCCCGAGAGACCATTTGTGAGAGGTAAAATTCATCCTGTGTCACAAACAATAGATGAAATATCCTCGATTTTTTCTGAAATTGGCTTTAGCGTTGAAGAAGGTCCAGATGTTGAGAGTGAATATAATAATTTTACTGCACTCAACACGCCGGAAAATCATCCGGCTAGAGATATGCATGACACATTTTATCTTGATGAAAAAAAAGAAAAATTATTACGTACTCATACTTCTCCAGTTCAAATTAGAACAATGTTAAAAGACAAACCACCATTTAAAATAATAGCACCTGGTAGAACATATAGGTCAGATAGTGATCAAACACACGCACCTATGTTTCATCAGGTTGAAGGTCTTCATATAGACAAAGATATCAATATGGGACATTTAAAAGGATGTCTGAATTATTTTATTAAGGAATTTTTTGAATTGGATAAAATTAAAATGAGATTTAGACCAAGTCATTTTCCTTTCACAGAGCCGTCTGCTGAAGTTGACATAGGATACGAGATGAAAGATGGCAAAATAGTAATTGGTGAAGGTAATCAATGGCTTGAGATTTTGGGGTGTGGGATGGTACATCCAAATGTTTTAAGAAATGTTAAGGTAGATCCAGTAAAGTTTCAAGGATATGCATTTGGGATGGGCATTGATAGGTTGGCTATGTTAAAGTATGGAATTAATGATTTAAGAGCTTTTTTCGATTGTGATTATAGATGGTTAAATCATTTTGGATTTGATCCTTTGGATGTACCAACAAATTATAGAGGTTTGAGTAGATGAAAATCACATTTGACTGGCTTAAAGATCATTTAAAAACAAATTTAAAAGAAAAAAATCTTTTAGAACAACTTACCAATGTTGGATTAGAGGTAGAAGGAGTACAAAATCTTTCTTCAGATAAAGAACTTTTTAAAGTAGCTAAAATTATTAAAACAATAAAGCACCCAAACGCGGATCGGCTAAAAGTTTGCGATGTTGATGTTGGAGAAAAAGAATTTAAAAAAGTTGTATGTGGTGCTGCTAATGCAGTTGAGGGATTAATTACAGTATATGCACCTCCAGGATCAATTGTCCCAAAAAATAAAACAAAACTAGTTGTAGCTAAAATAAGAGGAGTTACTTCTTATGGAATGCTTTGCTCAGAGTCTGAATTAAATTTATCTGATGAGAGTGATGGTATAATTGAACTATCATCAGAATACAAAAAAATTATTGGTAAGAATTATTTTTCAAAATCAAAATCTAACTTGATTGATTTATCTATAACACCTAATAGACCGGATTGTCTTGGTATAAGAGGAATTGCAAGAGATCTGGCTGCTTCAGGCTTCGGAAAATTGATTGATTTTAAGAAAAAAAAAATTAAATCAAATAATATACAACCTTTAAAAGTAAAAATAAAAAAAGAAAAAAATCAGGGATGTAGCATATTTGGTAGTTGTCTTATTACTGATGTAAAGAATACTGAAAGTCCTCAATGGCTTAAGAACAAATTGATTTCAATAGGCCAAAAACCAATTTCTGCAATAGTTGATATTACAAATTATGTAATGTTCGATCTTAATCGTCCGTTACATGCTTATGATGCTGATAAAATCGAGAAAGGTATTATTGTTCGAAATTCAAAATCAGGAGAGAAATTTACTGCTTTAGATAATAAGGATTATAAGCTGGAAGATGGAATGTGTGTAATCAGTGACCACAAAGGTGTTTTAGGACTGGGCGGAATTATTGGTGGAACAAGATCAGGAACAGAATTAGATACAAAGAATATATTATTAGAGTCAGCTTATTTTAAACCTGGATCAATAAGGACCACAGCAAAAAAGTTGAATCTTGATACTGATGCAAAATTTAGATTTGAAAGAGGCATTGATCCATTATCAATTGAGGATGGCTTAAATAATGCTGCAATATTAATCAAAGAAATTTGTGGAGGTAAAATCAGTAAAATTGATATTCAAAAAATTGAAACTCATAAAACCAAAATAATTAAATTTGATATAAATTTAGTTGAAAAAATAGTAGGTTTTAAAATTTCTACTAAAGAAATTTTTAAAATTTTAGAAAATCTTGGTTTCAAATTTAAAAAGAAAAAAAATTTTTTTGAATTGACTGTTCCATCATGGAGACCTGATATCACGCAAGAAATAGATATTGTTGAAGAATTAGTTAGAATAAGTGGTTACGATAAAATAAGGATTATAGATCCAATCAAGGAAAGAAAGAAGTCTACTCTAAATAAATCCCAAAAATTATTTCATTTTTTACAGAGATCAATTGCCTCAAAAGGTTATCTAGAAGCAATCACTTGGTCATTTACTGACTCGAATTACAATAATTATTTCAGAGACACTAAGAAAGAAATTAAGATTGTAAATCCAATAAGTAAGGAATTAGATGTTTTGAGAAATTCAATATTCTCAAACTTGATAATATATATGAATAAAAATCTTGATAGAGGTTTTAAGGATTTATCAATTTATGAAATTGGCCCAATTTTTAGTGGTTCTAAGCCTGGTGAACAAAATACAGTGGTATGTGGTTTGTCATCAGGAAAAAAATCAAGATTGTCTTGGATTGAAAAAGAGAGAAATGTTGATGTCTTTGATGTCAAAAAAGATGTAGTCCAAACTTTAATTGAAGTAGGGTATAAATCAGAGGAATTTTTTATAGACAACAAAACACCAAATTATTATCATCCTGGTAAATCTGGTAGACTATTTCTAAAAAAAAACGCAGATTTAGTAGCAGCTTATTTTGGAGAAATTCACCCAAACATAACCAAAAAAATTGACATGAAAACAGAGTCTTTAGTAGGTTTTGAAATTTTTTTAGATAATTTGAAATTACCAGCAAAAACCTTAAATGATCAAAAAAATAAATTTAATGTTTCAGATTATCAAAAGTCCGAAAGAGATTTTGCATTTGTCATAAACAAAGACGTTAATGCGCAAGACCTAATTAATGCTATTGCAAGTGTAAACCAGAATTTAATTAGCAATATTAGAGTTTTCGATGTTTATGAGGGTGACAATATTCCAAAGAGTCAAAAATCGATAGCAATAAGTGTTACGATTCAATCTACAGAGAAAACATTAAATGATAATGATTTAGAAAATATTAACAAATTAATTATTGAAACTGTAGAAAATAAAACTGGTGCAAAGATCCGTTCTTAATAAATATGACCACAATTGATCATATAAGAAATTTTGCAATAATCGCGCATATAGACCATGGCAAATCAACAATAGCAGATCGAATAATTCACAGATGTGGAGGATTGACAGAAAGAGAGATGAAGGCTCAAGTATTAGATTCAATGGAGATTGAGCGAGAAAGAGGAATAACTATCAAAGCTCAAACGGTTAAACTAAATTATAAATCTAAAAATGGTAAAGAATATATTTTGAATATAATAGATACACCTGGTCATGTAGACTTTAGTTATGAGGTAAGTAGATCTTTGTATGCTTGCGAAGGTTCTATACTTATTGTTGATAGTACACAGGGTGTAGAAGCACAGACATTAGCAAATGTGTATCAAGCTATGGATATAAATCATGAAATTATACCTGTATTAAATAAGATTGATTTACCTGCATCAGATTTAGATAGGACAAAAAAACAAATAGAGGATGTGATCGGTATTGAAACTGAAAATGCTATTCCTTGTTCTGGCAAAACAGGTGAAGGTATAGATGACATATTGGAACAAATAGTCAATCAGCTACCTGGACCAAAGGGTAATTTAAATCAAGATTTAAAATGTCTGCTGGTAGATAGTTGGTATGATACTTACCTTGGAGTTGTAATTTTAATTAGGGTTATTAATGGAAAAATTATCAAAAACATGAAAATAAAAATGCTTTCAACCAACCAAGATTACATTGTTGAAAAAGTAGGTTTATTTACACCTAAGCCAAAAGATGTGAATGAACTTAATTCTGGAGAAATTGGATTTATAACCACTGGAATTAAAGTTTTATCAGACACGAAAGTTGGAGATACAATTTGTGATGCTTCAAAACCAACAGTTAAGGCTTTGCCAGGTTTTAAACCAAGTAAACCGGTAGTTTTTTGTGGCTTATTTCCTGTTGATAGCTCTGAGTATCAAAAATTGAAAGATGGTTTAGCAAAGTTACAACTTAATGATGCTAGCTTTTCTTATGAGGCAGAGTCTTCATCAGCCTTAGGTTTAGGTTTTAGATGTGGTTTTCTTGGATTATTGCATCTTGAAATAATAACAGAAAGGTTGGAGAGAGAATTTGATGTTAATTTATTAACAACCACACCAGGTGTTGTCTATAAAGTAAAACTTAACAATGGAGAAACTAAAGATTTACAAAATCCCTCAAGTTTACCTGATCCAACATTTATTAATTCAATAGAGGAACCGTGGATTAAAGCTACTATAATCACACCAGATAATTATTTAGGTCCTATAATAAAATTGTGTCAGGATAAAAGAGGAATTCAAACAAATCTTAGCTACTCGGGTAATAGAGCCGTAATTTCTTATGAGCTACCATTAAATGAAGTAGTTTTTGATTTTAACGATCGAATTAAATCTATGACAAGTGGATATGCAAGTTTTGATTATGAAATACTTGAGCACAGAGAGGGTGATTTAGTAAAACTTGGTATTTTGGTTAACAGCGAACCAGTCGATGCTTTAGCAATGATGATTCATAAAGATTTTGCTCAAAAAACAGGGAGGGAAGTATGTGAAAAATTAAAGGATCTAATTCCTAGACATAATTTTATGATACCTGTTCAAGCCGCGATAGGAGGAAAAATTATAGCTAGAGAAACTATAAAAGGTTTTAAAAAAGATGTACTCACTAAAATTCACGGTGGTGGAGCTACGGATAGAAAAAGAAAGCTTTTAGAAAAACAAAAAAAAGGTAAGGCAAGATCAAAACAGTTTGGCAGAGTCGAGATCCCACAAGAAGCATTCATTGGTGTTCTTAAAATTAATAAGGAAAAATAAATTTGTGACCTATTTAGTTTTTATTTTGATAATATCACATATTTTAGTATTAGTTGCATATAATAAAAAAAAAATAAAAAAATATTTTTATAAAACAAAAATTCTAGAAAAAGATATTACAGATTTACACACAATTTTTAATTTAAAAAAGGTTAGTGATGATTTAAATGGACCTACTAAAAACTCAATTGTTAAAAACTTTTGTATAACGGCTGAAAATCAAATAATTGGTATGACATCAAACTATGAGTCATGGATAATCTCTGTATTAAGTAGAATCAGTAAAAATATCTTAGAATTTGGAACTTGTAGTGGAAAAACTACTTATTTAATGGCATTAAATTCTGATAAAGATTCTAAAATTTATACTATTACTTTAAGTCCCTCTGATACTGATAAGATTTATAAAAAAGATGGTGATAGTAAAATTGCACAAAAAAATATAATTAATGAGACAATCTATGATAAATTTTTATTCTCAGGCGAAGTCGAAGAAAAAAAAATAAAAGTATTTTTTATGAACTCTCTAACATTTGATGAGAGTAATTTTTTAGGTAAAATGGACCTAATATTTATTGATGGTGGACATACTTTTTCAATCATCAAAAATGATAGTGAAAAAGCCTTTAAGATGATAAAACCAAAGGGTGTCATACTTTGGCATGATTATAATCCAGGTAAAAATTCATCAAAAGATGTTGTTAAATATCTTAATTCTATTTCTAAAGATAAACAAATTTTCAAGATAAAGAATACTTCTTTATGTTTTTATCAAAAAGATTAAATTTTATAATTAAGATTGTAAATATTTTAATCAAACTTCATTTTTTGAATAAAGTTATTTAAATCTTCAGGAGTCCCCAATCCCCACATTTTATCTACTTTATGTATTTTTATTTTTTTATTTTTCAATAGAAATTCATTATAAACGGGACAGACATAAAATTCGTTATTCACTCTAATATTTTTTTTAATCATTTCCTCAGCAGATTTTACGTAATCTGAACCGTGTTTCCAATAATAAACTCCAACTGTCGCATTCTTTGAAATTACTTTTTTTTCTGCAACTTCTGTCACGAATCCTTTCTCATTACATTTTGCATAAGACCATTTTGGATGGATTGCCTCAAAAGTTAAAATTGCGCCATCCAAATTTTTTGAGTTGAAATCATATAATGCTTTTGAACTATTCCAACTAATATATTGATCGGAGTTTGCAATTATTAATGGATCATCATTGTTAATAAATTTTTTAGCTAACAATGTTGTGCAAGCTGCTCCCTCTGTTAAATGATCTAATTCAATAATTTTGCAATTTGGTTGTAAGATTTTTAAAACACTTTTAATATTGTATTTTTCCTGGTGTTCTTTTTGAATAATAAATATGTAATTAGCTTTTAAATTTAAACTTTCAATTACCCATTGTATCATTGGTTTATTGTCAATCTCAATTAAAGGTTTTGGGAATATATAACCAGCATCAAAAAATCTTTTGCCTGCTCCTGCCATAGGAATTAAGATATTCATCTTATTATCTTCCCATGATACATTTTTTTTATTAGTCATTTTTTTTGAAGTTAAGTTTAGCCTAATCTTCTTCAAATCTAATTCTTCAATTCTTTTAATAGGTAAAAGTTTAGCCCCAGAGGAAATTGCAGCTTCTCTTCCATAATGAGAGTCTTCGATTATTAGTGCTTCTGACGGATATATCCCAAACTTAATAAAAATTCTTAGATAAATTTCTGGATTCGGCTTTGGTTTGTTAATGTCCTCATTTGATAATTTAAAGTCTACGTACTTTTCAATTCCAAGTTTATTTAAACAAATGTTTAAAGTAGAATTTACAGCATTTGTAGCTACAACAATTTTATATTTATTGTGTAAATTTTTCATAATTTTTATTATCTTATTATTTTTTTTGATTCTTTTTTTAAGAATTTCTGATGTTATTTTTTGCTTGAATTTTTGTATTTTTGAAAAAAATTTTTTAGGAAGTTTTTTAGTTTTTTGAAGAAGTTTTAATTTTTCAATTGTAGGCAAACCATCGAAAATTTTTACGTGATCATCAATAGAAATTTCCTCAAATTTGTATTTTTTCAACGCTGAATTTAAGGCTTCAAAATGTATTAATTTTGTATCAACTAATACTCCATCAAGGTCAAATATTATAATCTTTATCATGATTTATTTGTATTTTCCTATAAAATCTGAACAAATACCCGAACAATCTATTTTTTTATAATTAACTCTTTCTGGCAAAACACAAATACTCTTAGGTAGTATTTTTTTCCCTGGATATGTCCATATATATCCTTTACTTGTAATAGTATAATCATCTTCTTGGTGCCAAAAATAATGCGCCTCAATTTGATCTAAAGCTATTAAAGCTTCATTCGTCTTTGCGTGACACCATATTTTATCATTTTGGAGGAATTTTTTGTCAATTTCAAATTGATTAAAATCATGACCTAGAAAGAACTTGCCGTTTTCAAATCTTACATCTACTTCAACATCAAATCCATACTTCAGCGCTTCATTTATATAATCGGGACTATTTTCTCTGTCCTTTTCAATACTATCAATATTTCCTCGATGTGAAATCAAATACATATATATACTTAATATAATCAATTTTGTTTTTAATAACTATTAGATTATACATCTAGTATTATATGGAGAGGTGGCCGAGTGGTTGAAGGCGCACGCTTGGAAAGCGTGTATAGAGGAAACTCTATCATGGGTTCGAATCCCATTCTCTCCGCCATGAAAAAAATCAGTGTTTTCAACCTTAATTAAGTCATTTTAATTCACGTAATATATTATAAGTGAACAAATTTTTTAAAAAAATGTTATACTAGTTTTTTCCAAAATACAAAAAATGACAAATAAAAATAATTATCAAGCAGACGCTATTAAAGTTCTCAAAGGTTTAGAAGCAGTTAGAAAAAGACCTGGGATGTATATCGGTGATACCGATGATGGCACTGGATTACATCACATGGTTTATGAAGTTGTTGACAACTCAATTGACGAAGCTTTAGCGGGTTTTTGTAAAAATATTCATGTTAAAATTAATTCTAATGGAACAATTACAGTTAGGGATGATGGTAGAGGAATTCCAGTGGATATTCATAAAGGGGAAAAAAAATCTGCAGCAGAAGTTATCATGACACAATTACATGCAGGAGGTAAATTTGATCATGACTCATATAAGGTTTCCGGAGGACTTCATGGTGTAGGTGTTTCAGTTGTTAATGCTTTGTCAGAAAGTCTTAAGCTTGAAATTTTTAGGGAGGGTAAAAAACATCTTATTGAATTTGAAAATGGTGAGGCAAAAGAACCATTAAAAGTTAATGGGAAAACAAAAGAAACTGGAACGATTATAACCTTCAAACCTTCAAACGAAATATTTTCCTCTGTTAAATTTAGTGAGAAGATTCTTACAAAACGAATGAGAGAATTAGCTTTTCTTAACAAAGGCATAAAGATAACATTTACAGATGCCTCATCAAAAAAAGAAAAAACTACTGAATTCAAATTTGATGGAGGTATTTTAGAGTTTGTAGAATTTTTAGATCAAAAACGAGAAAAATTAAAAAATAAAAATGGAAATGATTTGTTTAAAAAACCTATTTATATTGAGGGCAGCAAAGGTAACATAGAGATTGAGTGCTCATTAAAATGGAATTCTTCTTATACAGAAGAGGTTTCTCCTTATACAAATAATATTTTTCAAAAAGATGGCGGTACTCATTTATTGGGTTTTAGAAGTGCTTTGACAAGAGTAGTAAATAAATATGCGAATGAGCATAATCTCTTAAAAAGAAATAAATTAACAATATCTGGTGATGATATTAAAGAAGGTCTAACTTGTGTATTATCAATTAAGATACCAGATCCCAAATTTTCTTCTCAAACTAAAGATAAACTTGTTTCCTCTGAAGTTAGAATGATTGTTGAAACTATTATAAATGAAAAATTGTCAATTTGGTTTGATCAAAATCCATCCATTGCAAAGATCATCTTAGCAAAAATTATTCAGGCGGCATTAGCTAGAGATGTTGCAAGAAAAGCAAGAGAAAATGTGCGAAGGAAAGGTGCACTAGAGTTAAGTGGACTTCCTGGAAAATTAGCAGATTGCCAAATTGGTAAACAAGAGGGAACAGAATTATTTATTGTTGAGGGGGACTCTGCTGGTGGCTCCGCGAAGCAGGGTAGAGATAGATCAAATCAGGCAGTCTTACCTTTGAGAGGTAAAATCTTAAATACATATGTTGAAGATCTTAAGATTGGAAAAAATGGAAATGGATCAGATAAAAGAACTAAAGCTTTATCTAAAATGATTTCGTCAAATGAAATTGTAACTTTAATCAATGCACTTGGCTTAGATCCTAAAGCGCAAGAAATAGATTTAAAAGATTTAAGATATGGTAAAATTATAATTATGACAGATGCTGATGTAGATGGGTCACATATCAGGGCCCTACTTCTTACTTTTTTTAATAATAGTCCATTTAATAAACTAATTGAGAATGGGCACATTTATTTAGCTCAACCACCGTTATTTAAGATTAACAAAGGTGTAAAAAGTATTTACATTAAAGATGAAAAAGAATTAGAGAGCTATATTTTTAAAAGTAATAAAGATTTTAAAAAAAATTCAAAAGATTATCTTAAAAAATTGGAACTAGAAAAATCAAAAATGAATATTCAAAGATTTAAAGGATTAGGTGAAATGAATCCTGAGGAGCTTTGGAATACTACTTTAAATCCTGAGACAAGAAACTTGTTACAAGTCCAATATTCTAAAAATTTAAAAAAAGATCAAGAATTAATTCATACATTGATGGGAAGTGATGTTGCTTTGAGGAAAGATTTTATTGTATCAAATGCAATTAATGTACAAAATTTAGATGTTTAAGATGAAGTTTTTCGAAACTTCTAAGTATCATACTTTAAAAAAATCTACATATATTAATTTAAGGTGGATAGGTATAATTGGTCAGCTATTCTCAATTTACTTAGTTTATTTTTTTTTCAACTTTGACTTTGAATTTCTTTATACGAATTTAATTATACTAATAGGAGTAATAAGCAATTTATATCTCATCTTTATTTATAAAAAAACTCAACTATCTGATAATTCTGCATTAATATTTTTGTTAATTGATATAATTCAATTAGGAGTTTTGATATATTTAACAGGTGGTGCAAAAAACCCGTTCATTATATTTTTAATAATTCCAAGTGTTTTTGCTTCAACAAATCTAGGGATAAAAACTAACTTATTCCTAGCAATTATTACCTGTTTTACAATTATTTTTTTAACCTTTTTTTCAAGAGATCTACCTGCGCCTCTGGGAGATCATTTTCATGTAAGTAATTATTTATACTATTCTGTCCCCACATCTCTGATAATCGCTTTAATTTTCTTAAATTACTTCGCAATGATTTTTGGCAATGAGTCAAGGTTAAGAAAAGAAGCTTTGAATAAAATGGAGGAAATTATGGCAAAGGAGCACGAAATGTTGTCATTAGGTGGCCAAGCAGCAGCAGCAGCACATTCTCTAGGAACGCCACTATCTACTATTAAGATAATCTCACAAGAATTGACTAAACAATTAAAAAATCAAAAAGATGTTATTCAGGACATTGAATTACTATCAAGTCAGGTAGAAAGGTGTAATCAAATCTTAAAAAAATTGTCTCTTAATCCTGATATTGAAGACAATTTTATTGATGAAGATCTAACTATGAGAGATTATTTAAAAGAAATTATCTCTTCTTTTAAAGAGACGAGTAAAAATGATTTTAATTTTAATTATGAACAGGATTCATCTCCAAAAAAAATAGCAAAATCAATTGAGATTGTTTATGGTCTAAGAAATTTTATTGGCAATGCAAATAAATTTTGTAAAAATAACATTTTTATAAATCTAAGGTCAAATAATGAAATAACTGTGATTACTATTGAGGATGATGGTGAAGGATTTCCAAATGATATTATTTCAAAAATAGGCGAACCTTATCTAAAATCACTTACATCTTCTATTGCAAATAAAACTGGCCTTGGATTAGGTATTTTTATAGGAAAAACTCTTCTAGAAAAAAATTTTGCTACTGTAAATTGCTTAAATTCTAAAACTAGAAATGGTGCTGAAATTGAAATTAAATGGAAAAATAAAGATTTATTTAATATTTAGTGATATTTATTTTTTTTATCAAATAAGTTACTTAATTGTGAAATCATAACGTCACCCAATTCATTAACATCAGTAATTTTTATTGCACGATTGTAATATCTAGACACATCGTGACCAATACCTATCGCTAAAATATCAATTTCTGTTTTATCTTCTATAAATCTAACAATTTTTTTCAAATGTTTCTCTAGAAAATCTCCTGAATTTACTGAAAGTGTAGAGTCATCGACTGGCGCCCCATCAGAAATAACCATTAGAATTTTTCTTTCCTCTCTCCTTTTTTGGAGTCTACTAAATGCCCAAGATATTGCTTCTCCATCAATATTCTCTTTTAACAAACCTTCTTTTAACATTAACCCTAAATTATTTTTTGCTTGTCTCCATTGGGTATCTGCACTTTTATAAATTATATGTCTTAAATCGTTCAGTCTTCCGGGAGTTTTGGGTTTTCCATTTTTATTCCAAAATTCTCTACTTTGACCACCTTTCCAATTTTTTGTAGTAAAGCCTAATATTTCAACTTTCACAGAACAGCGCTCTAAAGTTCTAGATAAAATATCAGCACAAATAGCCGCTATTGTAATTGGACGCCCCCGCATTGAACCAGAATTATCAATTAACAAAGTCACAACAGTATCTTTAAAATCGAAGTCTTTTTCTTTTTTAAAAGATAAGGAGTTAAATGGGTCCATTATAACTCTTGGTAATTTTGAACTATCTAATAAACCCTCTTCTAAATCAAAATCCCATGAACGATTTTGTTTTGCTAGTAATTGTCGTTGTAATTTGTTAGCTAATTTAGTCACAACATCATGAAAACCAATTAATTGTTGATCTAGAGTCTTCCTAAGTTTGTTAGCATCTTCGGTATTTTCGAGCTTTTCCGCTTTAATTATCTCATCAAATTGTTTTGTATATATTTTATAATCTAGATCTAGATTCTTTATATTTTTTTTTTGTATTGATTGTTCGCTCGTTGTTTGATCCGACTCAGCTTCCAATAGTTCTTCGTCTAATCTATATTCATTAATATCGTAATCTGCTTCGATACTAACTTCATTCTTATTATCCTGATATTGATCTTTAGTGGTATCGTTATCACTATTTTGATCCTGTCTTGAATTGTCATTTTGTGGATTATTTTCGTTTTCACTATTTATTTCTTCCTCATTATTTGTCTGGAATATTTCCATTTCTTGTAAAATTTCAGAAAACTTGCTTGAGTATAGATTTTGGTCTTCAAGATTGTTTTTTAAGAAATTTAAGTGTCTCTCAATACTCTTGTCAAAATCATCTTCCCAAAATTTTAAGATTTTTGATGATAAATTATCTAATCTTATACCATGAAATCTATTAATCATGTACAGCTCAAAAGCTTCAGATATATTTACATCTTCTTTAGTCTTTAAGGAATCTTTTTTACTATTAGAAATATTTAAATTGTAATTATTTTCAAAATTTTTTTTAATACCACTCAACATTTTACCTCCCAAATATTCATACCTAATTTTTTCTGCGATAGAGTAAAGTGATCTACAAGACGGATTTGAAGGTAAGTTTTTTTTATATATAATTTCGTCTGAAAATTTTTTTTTTAAAGCTTTAGAGTCTGACTTAGCTCTAGCTTTTATAAAATCATTTTTGTTATTTAGATTATCTATTTCAAAAGGATCGAATTTTTGAGGATCTTTATTTTTTGGATTTTCTTTGATATTAAAGTCTTCAGATATAACCTTTATAGTTGATGTAAGAGCTTGCTTAAATTTTTCTTTAATTTCAGTATTATTACGATTTTTAGTCATTAAATTTGAATATTTAAAAGTGATTCCGGCAATTCTTCACCAAAACATCTTTGATAATATTCAGCAATAATATTTTTTTCCACTTCGTCACATTTATTTAAAAAAGTTAACCTGAAGGCATAACCAGTATCTTTGAATATTTCTGTATTTTCTGCCCAGTGAAGAACAGTTCTGGGACTCATAACAGTTGATATGTCTCCAGCAACAAACCCTTTTCTTGTGAGTGATGCTACTTTTATCATATTTGCAATTATATCCTTGCCTTTAGAGTTATTAAAATTCTTATTTTTTGCTAAGATGATCTCCATTTCTTTTTCAAGACTTAAGTAATTCAGAGTAGTTACAATATTCCACCTATCCATTTGTCCTTGATTTATTTGTTGAGTACCGTGGTATAGACCGCTAGTATCACCTAGTCCTATAGTGTTTGAAGTTGCAAATAATCTAAAATACTTATTTTGTCTCAATACTTTGTTTTTATCAAGAAGTGTAAAATTTCCCTCTGACTCAAGCACTCTTTGAATGACAAACATTACATCTGGTCTACCAGCATCATACTCATCAAAAACTAAAGCAATCGGGTTTTGTATAGACCAGGGAAGAATTCCTTCTTTAAATTCAGTGACTTGTTTACCATCTTTTAAGACAATCGCGTCTTTACCAATTAAATCAATTCTACTTATATGACTGTCAAGATTTACCCTAATACAAGGCCAATTTAATCTTGCAGCAATTTGCTCAATATGAGTAGATTTACCAGTACCATGGTATCCTTGAATTAAAACTCTTTTATTAAACGCAAAACCTGAAATAATGGCTAATGTTGTATCTTTGTCAAATTTGTAATTTTTATCTATTTCAGGCACGTAATCATTTTTTTTAGAAAAGGCTTCGACTTCCATTTCGGAGTCTATTCCAAAAGTTTGCTTGATTGAAACTTTTATATCTGGTTTTAGATCAATATTAGGTGTCAATTTTTTCTCTATAAGTGTTTTTTAATTGTGTATATGCTAAAGTTATTAGTTTAAGTTTTTCTTCATATTTTTTATTTCCTGAATTCATATCAGGGTGAAATTTTTTGACAAGTGTTTTGAATTTTTTTTGTATTTTCACCCATTTCATACCAACTGTCAATCCAAGCATTTCAAAAGCTTTTATATCTTTATTATCAAATTTAAATTGACGCATATGATTAAAATTACTCTTAAATTTTTTACTATCAAATTCATCTTTTAAAGTATTATTCCATAGCACTTTAAAGAAATTGTCTGAAGAGCTAAAGCTTTGAGTTGGTTTATGCCACGTCATATCTGATTTTAAAAAATTCATTATTTGATCATCATTCATGCCAGAAAAGTAATTCCAATTTTTATTAAATTCTTTTACATGTTTTAGGCATAACATTCTGAACTTTTTGCTATTATCCCTTTCAACTGGCGCTTTATATTCACCCACCTCTTTACAATTATTCCAATCACAAATATTTTTCATGATATATTAAATATATAATGAATATAAATGATTTAATTGCAATCGTAAAAAAAAAATTGGAAAATAAGATCGTTATAGAGAACATTAAGATTGAGGATAAATCCTTTCTTCACACTAAACATAAAGGTAACGATAAAAAAAAATTTCATTTGAAAGTTTTGATAAATTCAAAAGAACTCTCAAAAATGAACAGAATTCAAAGCACTAAAAAAATTTATAAAATTTTAGATAAAGAATTAAAAAATTATATTCACTCAATACAGATTTTAATTACTTAGCTCTTTAATTAGAAATATTTTCAACTTTTTTCTGTCAAATTTTTTATCAATTATAGGAGTTCCAATTCTTTTTAATAAGACTAAATTCATTTTATTTGTAATATTTTTTTTATCATTAATCATAAATGACACAATTTTGTTTATATCTTTTAAGAAAAAATATTTTTTTATATCATTTGGTAAACAAAAATTTTTAATATGATTTGTAATTATTTTGAATTCATTTAAAGATAAGAAATTAGTTGATTTACTGAATTTAAGGGCTGTGCTCATTCCAAGGATCACAGCTTCACCATGATTTAATTTTTTAGAAAAGTTCAAGCTGGCCTCATATGCGTGTGCAAATGTATGGCCAAAATTTAAGATTTTTCTTATATTTTTTTCTTTTACGTCCTTTTCAACAATATCTTTTTTAATTTTACAACTTTCATAAATAGTTTTTTCAATAAATGGAGATTTAAATTTTAAAATATTATTAAAATTTTTGTTTAAAAATAAAAAAAACTTTTTACTAGAAATTAAAGAATGTTTTAAAATTTCTCCATATCCGCATATAATTTCTCTTTTAGGAAGAGTTTTTAGAAATTCAGTATCACTTATGACTAATTTAGGTTGATAAAAACTTCCAATAAGATTCTTACCTTGTTTGGTATTTACCCCAGTTTTACCACCTATTGAGGAGTCTACCTGAGCTAAAAGAGTAGTGGGTATATTAATAAATTTTAATCCTCTTTTAAAAAGACTTGCAGCGTATCCAGCAATGTCACCAGTTATACCACCACCAATACTTATTAAAATATCCTCCCTTGAAAAATTTTTGTTTAACAAAATTTCTAAAATTTTATTTGTAGTTCTTTGATTTTTATTTTTTTCACTTGCGTTTATGTAAAATATAAATACTTTTTTACCTTTTAATTTTTTCTTAATAATATCAATTTTTTTTTTTGGAACATTTCTGTCTAAAACAAGCAGGCATTTTATAAAATTAATTTTTTCATTTTTAATTATTTTTTTTAAATTTGAGATTAATCCTGCACCAATAAATATTGGATATTTTTCCTGATTTACTCTAACTACTAACTTTTTTGCTTTCATAAATATTTATAATCCCATTTACTATCTCATTTTTTGATAATTTTTCACAATTAATTTTATATTTTGATTTTGAATATACTACTGATCTTTTTTTTATTAAATTTACCAACTCATTAGTAGAAGACTTTAAAGCTATAGGTCTTTTTGTATTTCTTTTAATTCTTCGTATCAATGTTTTTGAACT
This sequence comes from uncultured Pelagibacteraceae bacterium, assembly GCA_902537895.1. Taxonomy (GTDB): domain Bacteria; phylum Pseudomonadota; class Alphaproteobacteria; order Pelagibacterales; family Pelagibacteraceae; genus Pelagibacter. The sequence continues at coordinate 37,747 of CACBCU010000007.1, forward strand.
CCAGTTTAACCAAAAAGACAAGTGACTTTTCAAAATTTCCTCTCTAATTTTTTTATTAATGAATGCGCCGCCTCCCAAAGAAATAACAGTCGATCTTTTTTTTAAAATTTTAAGTGTAGTTTTTTCCTCAAAATCCCTAAAAAATTTTTCCCCTTTTTTTTCAAAAATATCGGAAATACTCATTTCTAATTCTTTTTCTATTATTTGATCTATATCATAAAACTTTAAATTAAGTTTTTTTGAAATTAATAGTCCTATACTGGTTTTACCAGATCCCATCATGCCTAAAAAAACAATATTTTCTTTTGATTCCATAAGTTTCTATATTGAAAAAACACAAATATGTCTTAATTTGAAAATAATTAAAGTTATATGCAAATTTATAAAAAAACAAGTTCGAGACAAAGTTTAATTGGTATAGCAATAAAATTAACTTTAATTTTACTATTTATTCTTGGGATTGTTTTCTTTTTAAATAAAATTGAATTTCCAGCACCAAAAAAAGACATACAAAAAATAATACCTAATGAAAAATTTAAAATTGTTAAGTAAAAAACTTTTACTTGTTACTTTCATATTTTTTACCTCTTTCAAAGTTCATTCTTCAGATAAACCAGTAGACATTTGGAAGGAGAATGAGAAAAAAATTGATCAAAATTTGGAATCTAATTTACCGATTGATGAAAGCAATAATTTATCAAGTGAGATAAGTATTTACAACAAAGTTTCAAATGATGAAGCTTTAAACATTGTTCAAGATGTATCCTTAAATTCAAAAAAGATAAAAATTGCAGGATTATACGATCCGCAGGATAATGACTTAAATATTAATATGTGGATTAATTCAGATGGTGATCAATTAAAGAATTTGTTCAGTAGAATTGCTAAACTAAATCTTTCTGAGGATGCTTCAGAATTAATGAATATATCAGTTTTGACTAATGCTCACTATCCAAAAAAAAATATTACTGAGAAAGAGTTTTTAAAATTAAAATCAGACTGGCTAATTAAGAATTCAAATTTTGATTTAATAAGAGAGTATCTAAATAAAAATAGAATTCTTAATGATAACCCTAAACTATCTAGATACTTTATCGATTATTATATATCCGAGTTTAAATTAAAAAATGCTTGTGATATATTTTCAAAAAACCAAGAGCCTATTACAGATGACTATCTCTCAAAAGTTAATATATACTGCCTGATAAACGCAGGTAAGACTGATGATGCTTTATTAATTTTAGACTTAAAAAAAGAGTTAGGTTTCAAAGATAGATATTTTGAGGAAAAAATTGATTATCTTCTTGGTTATACCTCAAAAATTGATAATTCGATATCTAAAAAATCCATATTTGATTTTCATCTTGCTCATAAGACGAATCCTAATTTTGAATTCCAACCAGATGAAAAAACCTCCAAAATTATTTGGAAATATCTGTCATCAGCAAATTTATTATCATCTTTAAAAAAAGTTGATATTACAGAAATAGATAAGATCTCTAATATCGAAAAAGCGGTTCACAATAAAAATTATTCTGAAAAAGAGTTATTTAAAATTTATATGAGATTTCAATTTAATATTAATCAACTGCTAAATGCGAAAGAGGCTTACAAATCTCTATCAAATATTGAGGCAAGAGCCTTACTTTATCAGAAAATTTTACTTGAATCCGAAATGATTGAAAAATTAAAATTATTAAAGATTTTAAAAGAGTTATTCAAAAAAAATAATTTAAATTATGCTTTTGATAACGAGTTAAAAAAATTTTTAAAAGAGATGGATCCGACAGAAATACCAGATAATTTAACTAGTTTTTATTATACAAATATAAAGCTAGAAAAAGATTCACAACTCGAGATAAAATATAATAATGATGTTCTTTATCAATCAAAATTAATCAATTATTTTAATGGAGACTATTCGAAGTCAAAGATTGAGAAAGATGTTAATAATTTTTTAAAAAGAATTAAAAAAAATAAAAAATATTCTTTTTCTAAAAAGGATGTAATATTTTTAGAGTCCCTTAAAGCAGATGGTGTAAAGATTTCTGAAAAATATGATGATTTATACGATATTAATGAGGATGAAATGCCAACTGACATACAGATAATGATTAATAATAATGAGTCTGGTGCAGCATTATTAAGAATTGTTGAAGTTATTGGTCAAGATAAACTTGTCAGAATAGATGAAGACACAATTTACTTTATAATTAATGCCTTGAACCAATTAAACATAGACTCTATAAGAAATAAAATTTTGTTTAAAGTTCTTCCTTTAAAAGTCTAAAAATTAGTTTATTTATTAATCTCATGACCATTAAAGAAATTATTACTGTACCAGATGAAGTATTAAAAAAAGTATCTAATCCAATTGAAAAAATTGGAATTAATGAAAAAAAATTAATACATGATTTATTTGAGACAATGTACAAATTTAATGGAATTGGTCTTGCAGCAGTTCAAGTGGGTATACTTAAAAGAGTTTTGGTTGTTGACGTTTCAAGTAAAAATGAAAAAAAGCAACCAATAGTGTTAATCAATCCAGTGATAAAAAATTTGAGTGATGAAATGTCGGTTTATGAAGAAGGATGCCTTTCAATACCTGAAACATTTATTGAAATTGAAAGACCGAAAATATGTGAAGTTGAATATATTGATGAAAAAGGTACAAAAAAAAATTTAAAATGTGATGGTCTTTTGTCTACATGTGTCCAACATGAGATTAATCATTTAGATGGAAAATTGATTATCGATAATCTATCTAAACTAAAAAAAGATTTTATTATTAAAAAAATTTCAAAAATTAAAAAAAATCCAGATAGAATAGTAGTTTGAAGATGACAAATAAGATTATCTTTATGGGCACTCCGGTATTTTGTGTCCCAATCCTAAAATCTATACATCAAAATGGGTACAATATTTGTGCGGTATATACTCGACCACCACAAAAATCACATAGAGGTCAAAAAATAAATAAAAGCCCTATCCAGGTTATCTCAGAAACTTTAAATATAGAGTGCAGAACTCCGAAGACTCTTAAAGATAACACTGAGGAATATAAATTAATAAAAAAGTTAGATGCTGATCTTGCCATAGTCTGTGCTTACGGACAAATGATTCCCAAAAATTTTTTAAATTTAGTCAAAAAAGGTTTTATTAATATTCACGCTTCAATACTTCCTAAATGGCGAGGAGCAGCACCAATTCAAAGATCAATTATGAATTTAGATCTTGAAACAGGTATAAGCATCATGAAGATAAATGAAGAGCTGGATAGTGGACCAGTAAGCAATATATATAAAATTAAAATAATTCCAGGTCAAAATGCTGAGGAAATTTCAGAAATACTTTCCACTTTGGCTGCAGAAAAAATCTTAAATAATATTTATGATATACTTGAAGACAAAGTAAAGTTTATCAACCAGGATCATTCAAAAGCAACTTATGCAAAAAAAATTAATAAAGAGGAGTCACAAATTGATTGGAATGATGATGTTTCAAAAATTATTGGTAAAATTAACGGTTTGTCTCCATCTCCAGGTGCTTTTTTTAGTTTTAATGGTGAAAGATATAAAATTTTGAAAGCTGTAATTGGTAGCGGTATAGGTCAAGTTGGAGAAGTAATTTCAAATCAACTAGAAATAGCATGTAAAAGCAATAAATCTATTAAGATTCTTGAAATTCAAAGACAAGGAAAAAAACCACAAAGAATTAGTGAATTCATGTTGGGTTCTAAAATTAAAAAAGGTTTAAATTTACAAAATGTTTAGATATCAGATATTAATTGAATATGTGGGTACCAATTTTAGAGGATGGCAAATTCAAAAAAAAGGAACAACAGTCCAAGGAATATTACAAAATAAAATTTCAAAATTATTAAAAGAAAAAATTATAATATTTGGGGCTGGAAGATTAGATGTGGGTGTCCATGCTAAAGAACAATCAGCACATTTTGATAGTAAAAATGATATTACTGAAATTGACAAATTTTTAAAATCAATCAATCATTTTTTAAATAGAGATGGAATAGCGATACTTAAAATTAAAAAAAAAGGTAGTAATTTTCATGCTAGATTTTCTGCAAAAATGAGAATTTATAATTATGTAATTATAAATCGGATCAGTCGACCAGTTTTAGATGAAAAAAGAGGTTGGCATATTATAAAAGATCTTGATTTAGAACTGATGAAAAGTGCTGCAAGAAAATTGATTGGCACTAAAGATTTTAGTACTTTTAGAAAATCAAGTTGTAGGGCAAAAAGTCCAATAAAGACCATGAAATCTGTAAAAATTAAATCTAAAAAAGATAAGATAGAAATAGAATTTAGATCTCAATCCTTTTTACAACAACAAGTACGGTCCATGGTCGGTTGTCTAAAGTATGTTGGAGAAAAAAAATGGACTTTAAAAAAATTTGCAAATGTAATGAATTCTAAAAAAAGAACATTATGTGCTCCACCTGCGCCACCACAGGGTCTTTATTTAATGAGGGTTATTTATTAATCTTTCTTTATTGCTCATCGCAAATTTTTTATTTATTCGCCATCTACTTTCCTCACGAATTATAAAACCACAACAATTTTTTGATTTACATTTACAAGGAAATTGTTTGTAATCTTCTTTATCAAAACTAAAGCCATAATCACAAGTTATCTCTTCACCCTTCTTAATATCTCTATCTGCTGTAATCCAGATCTTTAACCCCTTACCATCATAACGCGCGTTGGCATCGCAACTATGATTTACTAATCCGGCAATATTAAATGAGAAATCGCCATCCAAAGTATATTTTTTATTTAGAGTAAATAGGTAAATAGGTTTTTTATTGTCATATTTGTCTGACTCCTCAACTTCTTTGTTTGTTATAATTTTTCCTAAGTAATTAATAATTTTTGTACCCTCTGTGATATCTTTAGTGGCATAAAGTCCCCGACCTTTATTATCAATTTTTGATTTTCTTATTTTATATAATTTCATAAAAGTGATTAATGATGATCTGAATATTTATCAATTAAATTCTACCAAGGCATTAACATGTTCATTAGCGCTTTCAGCTAAGGCGTTTAAATCATATCCACCCTCAAGTATAGAAACAACTTTACCTGTAGTAAACTTATTGGTAGCTTTTAACGTTCTTTTCGTAATCTCATAAAAATCTTTTGTGTTTAGTTGAAATTGAGCTAATGGATCATCTTTATGTGCATCAAAACCTGCTGAAAATATAAGAAAATCGGGTTTATATTGAACTAATCTTTCTAAAACTCTATCAAATGCATTAAAGTATTCCTCTGAGTTAGTACCAGCGGGCAAAGGGATATTCAATGAATTGTTAAAGTCTCCTTTATCTTTATCTGTTCCACCTCCAGGATAAAATGGATATTGATGCATAGAAATATATAATGAATTTTTATTATCACGCATGATATCATAATTTCCATTACCCCAGTGCACATCGAAATCCACACAAGCAATTCTTTTGTATTTATATTTTGTCACTAAATAGTTTGTTGCTACTCCAGCATTTGATATACAACAAAATCCCATTGCTTTATTTTTTTCAGCATGGTGACCTGGTGGTCTAGCCAAACAGAATGCATTTTTAAATTGATTGTTCTCAATTCCATCTATTGCTCTTATTGTTGAACCTGCAGCATCAAAAACTGCTTTTTTACTTTCGGGTGATACAACTGTATCGCCATCTAGAAATTTAAGACCCTTTTGTGGGAAAGAATTTTTTAAATTATTTATATATTCTTTTGAATGTGTCATAGATAATATATCATCAGGAACATTATCTGGCTTATCCCAGATTAGGTCTTTTCTTATTTTTAATTTATCTTTTATCGCAATTACTCTTTTAGGCTGCTCAGGATGACCATCACCTGTATCATGTTTTTCATAAGAGTCAGAATTAATTATTGCTGTATTCATTTAAAATAATTTATTAAAATGTTTTCATAAATTTTCTTAAGATTTTTCAAATCTTTTAAAGACACAGCTTCATCAACTTTATGCATTGTTTTTCCAACAAGTCCAAATTCTAAACCAGGTGATATTTTTCTTATAAATCTTAAATCTGAGGTTCCACCTGTAGTAGATAACTTTGGTTTAATTTTGGTAACTTTTTTTATGACATCTTGTATCATGTACGTCGTTTCATTTGGCCTTGTTAGAAATGCTTCACCTGAAACTCTATAGTCAATTTTAAACTTTGACTTATTTTTTTTATTAATCTTAGTTAGAAATTTGTTTATTTTTTGTTTCAAAGAATTTGAGGAATGTTTATTATTAAACCTTATATTAAATGTTGCCTCAGCCATTGCTGGGATAACATTATCAGTGTTATTATTTATATTTATATTTGTAACCTCTAAGTTAGTAGGTTGAAAGTTTTTTGATCCTCTATCAAATTTAATGTCTTTTAATTCTTTTAAAATTTTTACTATTATAGTCGAGGGATTATTAGCTCTTTGAGGATAGGCGACATGACCTTGCTGACCGAATATGACTAATTTACCAGTTAAACTGCCCCTACGTCCAATCTTTATCATTTCACCTAATTTGTTTGGATTAGTTGGCTCACCTACAAGACAAAAGTTAATTTTTTCTTTTCTTTTTTTCAAATAATCAACAACTTTTTTGGTGCCATTTACTGCATCACCTTCTTCATCACCTGTAATAAGTAAACTTATTGATCCGTTGAATTTTCTATTTTTAGATAAAAAAGTGCTTACAGCAGACACAAAAGCTGCAACAGAGCTTTTCATATCATTTGCACCTCTTCCAATTAAATAGCCTTTTTTGATAGATGGTTTAAATGGATTTACTGTCCAATCCTTAATATTTCCTGGGGGGACAATATCAACATGTCCGGCAAACATAAAATTTGGCTTTTTAGATCCCAATCTTGCATACAGGTTTTTTACAGGGTGAAATCCTTTTTCCTTAAATTCTAATATTCTTGTTTTGAAACCAAGTTTTTTTAATTTTGTTTCTAAAAATTTCATTATTCCGGCGTCAATTGGAGTGATAGAGGGAAATTTGATTAGCTCTTTAGCTAATTTTAACTCATTTAAAGTTTTCATTTTTAGTCTCTTAAGAGGTCGTTAATAGAAGTTTTAGATCTCGTTTTTTCATCAACTTGTTTAATAATAACTGCACAATACAAGGAGGGTGCAGAAGAATTATTTTTATCAGGTAGTGAGCCCGGAACTACAACTGAATAAGGTGGTATTTTGCCATAAGTAATTTCCCCAGTTTTTCTATCAACTATTTTAGTTGATTGACCAATATACATACCCATACTTAAAACTGAACCTTCTCCAACAATTACGCCTTCAACTACTTCAGACATCGCCCCAAGAAATACATTATCCTCTATGATTGTTGGTAAAGCTTGTGCGGGCTCTAAAACTCCGCCAACGCCTGAACCAGCAGATATATGGCAATTTTTACCTATCTGGCAACAACTACCAGCTCTTGCAAATGTATCTATCATTGTTCCCTCATCAATATATGCTCCAATGTTCACGTAACATGGCATAAGAACAGCATTTTTTCCAACAAACGAACCTTTTCTTACCGGTGAGTTCGGAACCATTCTAAAACCTGCTTTTTCATGATCAGCTTTGGTCCATCCTGCAGTTTTACCTTTTAATAAATGTGATTTATCATACCAACTACTATAAGGCCCGTTTAAATTTTCCATTGGGTATATCCTAAAACTTAACATTATAGCTTTCTTAAGGTGTTGATGAGTTACCCATTCTCCATTTATTTTCTCAGCAATTCTGGATTTACCACTATCCAAATTTGCAATTACTTGATTTATAGCATCCTTCAAAGACTGGTCCGAATTAGGACTTACCTGATCTTTATTTTCCCAAGCGTCATTGATAATTTTTTCTAAAGACATGATTAATTACTTTTTAATAACCTTATTTCTTTTAGAAATAAAGACAGATTTTCAATTTTGTGTGAAATAAAATCTTTATCTGCATCCATTTTTCCAAAATGCTCATCATTAATTAACCAAACAGTTGTACACCCTCGTTCGTGGCCTATACTTAAATTTTTAGCTATATCTTCAATGTAAATAGTCTCTCTTGGATTTATACCAAATTTTTTTACCATTAAGTCAAAGGTTTCTGCTTCTGGTTTAGGTACATAACCAGCATCTTTAATATCAAAAACCTTATCTCTTCCAAATAAATCATACACACCCAAGTGAGTTAAAATATTAGCAGCATGTTCAGCACTACCATTGGTGAAGATAAATTTTTCCATATCTAATTGTTTAAGTTCATTTCTCATAATTTTATCTTCTTTCATAAATGACAAATCAATTTCATGAACGTAAGACAAAAATTCATCTGGTGATATTCCATTATGGACCATTAATCCTCTTAATGATGTATTGTATTTATAGAAATAATTTGTTTGTAATTCTTTAGCTTTATTTTTATCAATTTTAAGTTTTTCAGATATAAATTGTGTCATCCTTTCTGAAACTTGACCAAATACACGTTCTAAAGAATAGTTGTTATGCTTACCATAACAAACACCATCAAGATCAAGTAACAGATATTTTTTTTCTTTTAAATTCATTTTCTTATCAATGTACCTGATCCCTTGTCCGAGAAAATTTCCCATAAACATGAATGTTGTTTCGTACCATTAATTATACCAGCTGCTGTAACTCCATTATTAACAGCATCTAGACAAGCATTTATTTTAGGTATCATCCCTTCAGTTATTGTCTCATCTTTTACCATTTCCAAAATCTCAGATGAAGATATCTCATCTATAAGTTTTTTTTCTTTATTCAAAACACCATCAACATTTGTCATTAACAATAATCTTCTTGATTTGACAGATTTGGCTACAGCCATTGCCGCCGTGTCACCATTAATATTATGTGTTTGATTATTTTTATCTAAGCCTAATGGAGAGATAATTGGTATTTTATTTTGTTTAATAATGTCTAATAAAATATTGTTATTGATTTTG
>CACBCU010000008.1 GCA_902537895.1 uncultured Pelagibacteraceae bacterium
GAAACTAGTGGCAGCATAACTTTCAGTTTAGATGATAAATATATATTTTATTCAAAACTTGATGAGTTTCATAGACCTAGAAAAATTTATAGACATAAAATTGGGACATCTGTAAAAAGCGATGAATTAATTTTTGAGGAAAAAAGTGAAGCATTCACAGTTGGCATAAGTTTGAGTTCGGATGAAAAATATTTTTTTATTACAACCTCAGATCACAATACTTCAGAACAATATTACTTTTTAGCTAATGAAAATAAACCAAAACCAAAGTTAATTAAAAAAAGAAAAAGGGGTATAATTTATTCGATTTCATCTTGGGATAATTATTTTTATTGTCATACAAACGAGGATGCTGAAGACTTTAAAATAGATAGATGCAATGATTTATTTAAACAAAATTGGGAGACCTATATAGCTGCTAAAGATGAAGTGCTTTTAGGAGGCTTAGTATTTTTAAATGATTGGATAATAAGAAGTGAAAAGTCAAATGCTCTTGGGAAATTATACTTAAGAAATATAAAAACAAGTTTAGAAGAGGAGTTAATATTTTCTGATGAAAAAGTAATTGTACCTGGTATCTCATTGACACAAAGAGATAAAAATACTGATCTAATTTATTTATCATATTCATCCCCGAAGACACCTGGAAAAACCTATCTTTATAATTTAAAGACAAAAGAAAAAAAATTGGTAAAAGAACAGGAAATTCCATCAGGACATAATCCTGATGATTATATTGTTGAAAGAATAGAATGTGCTTCGCACGATGGAAGATTGATACCTATTACAATAACGAGGCACAAAAAAACTAAAATTAATGGCTCAGCAAATCTACTACTATATGGTTATGGATCTTATGGTAATTCAATGTCTCCTGATTTTTCATCAACTAGACTCAGTCTAATTAACAGAGATATCATTTGGGTTACAGCTCATATCAGAGGTGGGATGGAAAGAGGAATGAAGTGGTGGAAAGAAGGTAAACTTCTTAATAAAAAAAATACTTTTAAAGACTTCATTGCTGTTGCAAAAAATTTAATTGAAAAAAATTATACATCAAAAGGTAAAATAATTGGCATGGGTGGTTCGGCAGGAGGTTTACTAATGGGTGCTGTGGTAAACGAAGCACCTGAATTGTTTTTAGGAATTGTAATGGCAGTACCTTTCGTAGATTCACTTACCACTAATTTAGATCATTCGCTTCCATTAACAGTTGGAGAGTTTGATGAGTTTGGAAATGCAAAAGATAATAAGGATCATTTTGAATACATATATTCTTATGCTCCGTACAATAATATAAAAAAAATGGATTATCCTCATATTTTAATTACAACAAGCCTAAGTGATAACAGAGTTTTATTTGATGAACCTACAAAATTTACCGCAAAACTTAGAGATTACAAAACTGATAACAATCTTCTTTTGCTGAAAACAGAAATGAATGCAGGTCACGGTGGTAAATCTGGTCGAGATGGTGCAATAGAAGAAATTGCTTTTGATTATGGATTTATTTTAAAAATTTCAAATAAAATTTAAAAAAAACTACTTGAAAAAAAAAATTTAGTTCCCACATATATTTGGTAAGTCGCCTTATGGGGCTTGCATAAATAAACTTGCTTAAAAAAGGAGGATATATGACAAGTAAGGATCTATCTATATTCAACTCATTAAGACCTTTCTCAATTGGTTTTGACGACATGTTTGACCAATTTGAAAGCATGTTGGTTAATGGAAATTTGACTATGCAGTCGAATTATCCACCGTACAACATAAGAAAAACTGGGAAAGACAACTACTCGATAGAAGTTGCTCTTGCGGGTTTTAGTAAGAAAGATGTTGAGGTTGAGTTTGAAGATAATTTGTTAACAGTAAGGACAAAACAAGTTAACAAATCTGATGAAAAAAATGAAGATGGTGAAATAATTCATAAAGGTATTTCGCAAAGACAATTTGCTAGATCATTCACTATAGCGGATGATGTCAAAGTAAATGGTGCCGAGTTAAAAGATGGTCTTTTAACAGTAGCTTGTGAAAGAATTTTACCAGATCATAAGAAAAAAAGACTTATCGAAATTAGATAAGTGGAGACCTTACTTGCGAGGAGAGATCCTCGCAAGTAAACTTTAAAAACATCCATTAGATACAAAGCCTATTACAATATTATCTGAATTTATTTCAAACCTTCTTTCACAGGGGATTAAGTATTTTTTTGTATTGTAAATTACCTCTAAATTACCTTTTGCATTTTTGAAATCTTCATCAGGTTTACCTAATTCCATCTTAAGTTCGCTTAAAGATTTTCCTATAAATTCACTTAATTTTTCATTTTCTTTTTGGACTATGTTGTCTGTTTTTTCTTTAACAGTTTGACACCCTGTTAGTAAATTAACAAATATGATTGCTATTAAGATAGTTATAAATTTATTCATCATTATAAGTTAACAACACAATTATGGCATAAATATAAACTTCTTAGTTGAATTTTGTGAATAAAGTATACTTATAAAGAGTATTTTTAGTCAGAATCAAATAATCATCATTCATGAGGAGGATTTATGCTTGATAAGTATTTCAATTATAAAAAACACAAAACTGATTTTAAAACAGAGGTAATCGCTGGTACTACAACGTTTTTAACCATGGCTTACATCATGTTTTTAAATCCATTTATTTTGTCGGGAGAGTTTGCCGGACCCGAAAAAGGTTTCTTTGATTTCGGCGCAGTTTATACAGCAACTATTTTAGCGACTGCATTAGCATGCTTTATTATGGCGTTCTATGGAAAAACATGGCCAATAGGATTGGCACCAGGAATGGGAATCAATGCTTTCGTTGCCTTTGGAGTTTGTGCTGGAATGGGATATACGCCACAGGAAGCTCTAGGTGCTGTATTAGTAGCAGGTGTATTGTTTTTAGTAATATCATTAACCCCTTTAAGAGCTTGGTTAATAAATTCAATTCCTAGAAGTTTAAAGTTAGGTATTGGTGCTGGAATTGGTTTGTTCCTAGCAATCATCGGCCTTCAAATAATGGAAGTGGTTGTCGACAATCCAGTAACCTTAGTGCAACTAGGTAACTTAAGTGATCCTCTTGTATTATTAGGATGTGCAACTTTTATTGCAATCATAGTTTTGGATAAGATGAATATTAAAGGTAATATCATTATTGGGATCTTAGTTTTTAGTATTATTGCTTGGGTGACAGGCCTTGCAAAATTTAACGGTATTGCAAGTTCTCCACCGCCAATGACTTATCTTTTTGAGTTTGATCTATCTGCCGCTATGACTGCAGGAATGTCTACGGTAATATTTACATTATTATTTATAGACTTCTTTGACACTGCAGGAACATTGACCTCAGTGGCGAATGTTGCTGGAAAGGTTAGCAAAGATGGAAAAGTTCAAGACATAAATAAAGCAATGTTATCTGACAGTGTAGGTACTGTTGCAGGAGCTATGATGGGAACTACTACAGTTACTAGTTACGTGGAGTCTGGTGCAGGAGTTAAAGCTGGTGGAAAAACTGGAATGACATCACTAGTAATTGGTATACTCTTTTTGGCATGTATATTTTTCGCTCCATTAGCAACTAGTTTACCTAAACAAATAGATGGTGCTGCTTTACTTTTTGTTTCAGTTTTATTTATTAGAAATATAACTGATATTGAATGGAACGATGTTTCAGAGTCTGCCCCAGCTATTCTTGCGATGATTACTATGCCTTTAACTTATAGTATAAGCAATGGTATTGCCTTAGCATTTGTGTCCTACGCTCTAATCAAAATATTCACTGGTAAGTTTTCAACTACTTCACCAGCTATATGGTTAGTAGCGGTTTTAAGTGTTATAAGTTTTGTGGTTGCCTAAATATTAATAAAATAGGGCTAGTTTTTACTAGCCCTATTTATTTTGTTTTAATATTTCCTCAATTGATAATTCTTCATAATGTTCAGTAGGTTGGACAATCCATGGATCTGAATTTAGTCTTATAGGACAAAAATCGGGTTCAAAAGTTGAGGATTTTTTTTTCCATAAACAAGCAGTTTTTACCTCTTTTATATAATCTTTTGTAGGGCCGTAATTTTTTAGCCATTCGATGCTTTTGTTTAATGTCAATCCAGTATCAGAGAGATCATCTATTAAAAGCACTTTGTTAAAATCTTCATTACTTGCTAAAGAGCTTATTTCTCTTGCAAACATCAATTGGCCTTGTTGATCCTCCATACCTTCACCTGAATAACTTTGAATGACAATGTATGCGATAGGTAATTTTAAAATTCTAGACAAAATATCAATAATTGGAGCTGCTCCTCTCATAATGCCAACTAATACTGTAGGTTTATATTTTTGATGAATTTGTATTGCTAGTTTTTCAACTATTTTAGTATACTCATTAAAGCTGATAATCAATTTCTCTGCCATGAAATTTATTATCATAATTGAAATTATTTAAAAAGGAGAAATCATGAAAGCATATTGGATAAGTTTGTACTTAAAAGTGGATAATCAAGAAAATTTAAAAAAATATGCAGAGACTGTTACACCAATAATAAAAAGTTATGGCGGTTTGCCTCTTGTTAGAGGAGGAAAACATACAACTTTTGATGGTGATGATTTTTTAAGAACAGTGGTTTGGGAATTTCCTAGTTTCGAACAAGCATTAAAGTGTCATGAATCAAAAGAATATAAAGCTGGTTGGGAATTAGCAAGAAAAACAACTATTAGACATATGCAAATAGTAGAGGGTTTTAATACTGAATAGGTTCTGGATCAATACTTCTCCATAAATACCATGTTGCTACAGAACAATAAGGTGAAAATTTTTTTTTTAAAAGTATTACAAATTTTTCTGGCGGTAAATATTTTTTTTTATAATTTTTTGAAATTGCTCTTAAAAGGCCAATATCTTGGATAGGCCAAATATTAGATCTATTATATGTAAAGAGTAAAATCATTTCAGCTGACCATCTTCCGATTTGTTTTAATTGAGAAAGATAAAGTATTGCCTCTTCATCACTCATATTCTTTATTAATTTTGGATTAAAAGATTTATTTAAAGTCTTTTTTGCTAAATTCTTAATGCCAGACACCTTTTGGCGACTCAGACCACAACTTTTTAATTGAAGTGTAGTTAATTTAGATACTATTTTTGGATTTATTTTATTATTACACTTCTTTTTAAATTTTAAAAAAACAGCGTTTGCAGCAGCAACACTAATTTGTTGACCAATAATACTTTTACACAAGGAAAAGAATATATTTCTTCTAGAAGTAAGAATTATTTCTGATGGACTTTGATAGCTTTTAATTAACTTAGCTAATACTTTATCTTTCTTTGATAGGTAATTTTTTGCTTTTTTCCAATATTTTGGAACTTTAGTCATTTACTGTTTTAGAAGTGATTATTTTTTTATTATAAATTTCTCTTCTAAAGATAATCAATGTAGATACAATTACTAATGATGCTCCAAAAAGCGTTTTATATGTGGGCACCTCTCCCCAAATGAAGTAACCAAAGACTATAGCAAATAATAAAGCTAAATATTTTAACGGGGTGACAAGAGAAACTTCAGAATATTTATATGACTGACCCAGCCATAGATTAGCTACTCCACCAAAAATACCAACCAAAGATAAAAATATAAAATCTTTCAAACTTGGCATGACCCATCCTTGTGGAATACTTAAAAAACTTAATAAAGTAATTGATAAAGAAAAATAAAAAGAAATTAACCATACAGGTTCTGTTGTTGATAATTGTCTTAAAGTAATTGCTACATAGGATAAACCAAGACAAAATATTACTGGGAAAACATAATAAATGTTTAATTGGCTTATACCTGGCTCAGTAATAATTAATATACCTATAAAACCAATTATTACTGCGAGCCATCTGTAAATCCCAACTTTTTCACTTAATAAGAATATTGATAGGATTGTTGTAAATATTGGTGCAGCAAATGAAATACTAACAACGGTTGCCAAAGGTAGTTTTCTTAAAGCTATAAAAATTGCAACTAAAGCAACAAGGCCCGACATACAACGTAAAAAATGTAAACCAGCCCTTTTTGTATAATAAAAATTATGAAGTCTCTCTTTAGGTATTATGAAGAAATAAAATAGGATACCAAAAAATCCTCTAAAAAATAAAACTTGTCCTATTGGATAATCAACCGACCACTTAACAATTATGTCCATTAATGAAAATGCACAAACAGACATAAACATGTACAAAAAACCTAATTGATTTTTACTTAGCATACGAATAATTTGTAAATTAATTTAAATCTTTATCAATGGAAATAGCAGTTTTAGCTCTTGGATGTTTTTGGGGACCTGAAATAAAATTCAGTAAAATTGATGGGATAATTAAAACAGAGGTTGGCTATTGCGGAGGCGATAGCAAACAAACTACCTATAAAGAAGTTTGCACAGGAAAAACTAATCATGCAGAGGTTGTTAAGCTTGATTTTGATGAAAAAATGATCTCGTACGAGAAAATTTTAAATATATTTTTTGATATTCATGACCCAACCACATTAAATTCTCAAGGGCCTGATTTTGGGACTCAATATAGGAGTGAAATATTTTATTTAAATGATAATCAAAAAGAAATAGCTGAAAAGGTTTTAAATGAAGTTAATCAAAAATTGTCGGGCAGAGTCGTAACAAAAATATCATTACTTAAAAATTATTGTGTTGCTGAGGAATATCATCAAAGATATTTAGAAAAAAATTAATGTCTTTAGTAGAGACTGAATGGTTGGACAAGAATCTAGATAATGTAAAAATTATTGATTGTTCATGGCATATGCCTTTAACAAAAAGAAATGGTTTTGAAGAATACAAAACCAAGCATATACCCAACTCCATATTTTTTGATTTAGATTCTAATTCAAACAAAGAAACAAATCTTCCCCATATGCTGGTTGATAAACATGATTGGGAAAAAATTGTTTCAGCCATGGGAATTAAAAATAATGATGAAATAGTAATTTATGACAACTCTGATGTAATAAGTTCGTGTCGATGTTGGTATAATTTTATTTATTTTGGACATGATCCAAAATTAGTTCATATATTAAATGGTGGTTTAAAAAAATGGATCAAAGAAATGAGAATAACTACCTCTGATTTACCTCAGATAAATACGTCCAAATATAAGAGCCTAGAAAAAAAAGAATTAGTTAAAGATATGAAAATGATAAATCAAAATATAATCAAACCTGGTTTTAAAGTTATAGATGCTAGAAGCAGAGAAAGATTTGAGGGTAGAGTTGCGGAACCTAGAAAAGGATTAAAAAGTGGAAATATTAAGAATTCTTTTTGTATACCATTCAGTTCCTGTTTAAATGAAGACAAAACATTTAAAGATGTAGATGAACTTAAAAAAATTTTTCATTCGTGTTTAAATGATATTGTTGACAAGAATATAGTTTTTTCTTGTGGATCTGGAGTTACTGCGTGTGTTTTGGCACTAGCTTATTCCCTAATAAATGATAAATATCTACCTTGCATTTACGATGGTTCTTGGGCTGAATACGGATTAATTTAGGAGTATGAAAAGATCTACAAAAACAATATCAATAATTTTAATATTTTTTCTTGTTATTGCAGCCGTAATTATTTCAAGAACTTTAATAGCCAATCATTTTAAAAAAAAATTTAGTAAGATACCTCCTCCTGGAATAATAGTTACAGAGGTGATAAACAAAGAATTTTCAGAAAGAATTGAAACTTTTGGCACCGCAATTTCCAAAAAATCACAAACTTTCAAAATTAAAAAAGACGACCTCCTAGGTGATTTAGAGCTTAAAGATTTTGTAAAAAAAGGAGATAAATTAATAAGTTTAAAGAGTGGAGATATTATTGCACCGTTTAGTGGTGTGCTCGGTTATACAGGGCTTACAGAGGATATTTTGGTCTCGAATAACATATTCATTATTACGCTAGATGATAATTCTGAAATTTACTCAGATATAAAGATTCCTGAAAGTTATTCTGCATCAATAAAAAAAGGACTTCCAGTAGAAGTAAAATTATCAAGCTACAAAGATAAAGTTTTTTCTGGAGAAGTTGATTTTGTTTCAAGTAGAATAAATGCAGACACACGAAGTTTATTATCTAGAATTAAAGTGAATAATTCAAACCAAGAATTAATTTCAGGCTCATTGTTGGAGGTTAGTATAAAATTTAACTTAAGAAATTCATTAAGCGTGCCCGATACCAGCGTGATGATTGAAGGTGATAAATCATATGTTTATAAAATTAATGGTTCAAATATTGCTAATAAAACTGAGGTAAAGACAGGATTAAGAAGTAATAGAAATATTGAGATAATCTCTGGACTTGATGAAGGAGAAACTGTTGTAGCTGAGGGCCTTAAAAAAGTTAGACCCAACGGTAAAATCAAACCTATTACAAAATAAATGTTTATCACTGAATTAAGTATAAAAAGACCTGCGGTATCATGGGTAATGTCCCTAATACTAATTATTTTTGGATTATTTGTATTTTGGAAATTACCAGTTAGAGAACTTCCTGATGGTATTCAACCACCTGTAGTTCAAGTACAAGTAAATTATAACTCAGCATCAGCGTCAATAATAGATCAAGAAGTTACTCAAGTTATTGAAGATGTAATAGGGGGTGCTGAAGGAATAAAGAACATAGATTCTAAATCTGAAAATGGCAGGAGCACAATAAATGTTGAGTTTGATACAAGTATAAATTTGGATAACGCTGCAAATGATATTAGAGAAAGAGTTGCAAGAGTTGTTGATAATTTACCTACAGAGTCAGAACCTCCACAGATATTAAAAAGAGCTGCGGGTTTTACAACAACAATGTGGTTATCCTTGTCCTCGTCTACTTGGAGTGATCTTGAATTAGGAGATTATGCGAAAAGATATTTGATAGATCAATTTTCAAGTGTAAAAAATGTTGGAAGAATATTAGTTGGTGGTCTAAGAGAATTAAGTATTAGAGTTTGGATTGATCCGATTAAACTGGCGGCAAATGATCTAACAATAAATGAAGTTGAAGTTGCAATGCGGGGAGAAAATATTAGTCTTCCAGCTGGAACTCTTGAGGCAGATAACATTGATCTAACGCTTAATTTAGACAAATCCTATAATGATATAGATTCTATTAAACAATTACCGATAAAAAAAACTAATAATAAAGTTATTTTATTATCTGATATTGCAAATATTGAATTTGGACCTGTTTCAGAAAAAACTCTTTTCAAAGCTCAAACTAAAGATCAAATAAATTTGAAAACTGTTGGAATTGGTATTTATGCAAGAAGTGGTGCATCAACAGTTGAGCTTTCAAAGGATATTAAAAAAAAGATAATTGAAGTAAGAAAATCTTTGCCTGAAGAACTAGATTTAAGAGTCTCATTTAATAGAGCTAATTATGTGGAGGCTGCAATTGAGGAAGTATACAAAACCTTGGTTATAGCGTTTGTTTTGGTTGTTTTAATAATCTATTTATTCTTGGGAAATCTCAAAGCTGTAGTTGTGCCAGCTATTGCACTTCCGGTAAGCTTAATAGCCTCTTTTTTAGGTCTTTATATTTTTGGTCTATCAATAAATATTTTTGTGCTTTTAAGTTTTATATTGGCCATAGGCATAATTACAGATGACTCTGTAATCATGACAGACGCGATATATAGAAGAATAGAAAATGGAGAAACACCGCTTGTTGCAGCCTACAAAGGATCTAAACAAATATCATTTGCAATAATCGCAACAACACTAATTTTGGTTGCTGTGTTCCTTCCGCTAATATTTATTGAGGGAATTTCTGGGACATTATTTAGAGAAACTGCAATTGCATTGTCATTTTCAATAGTAATTTCATCTTTTGTAGCATTAACACTGTCACCAATGCTTGCTAGTAAATTCTTAAATAAAAAAAGCTCAAAGAAAATTTTTATACAAAAATTTGAGAAAGTTTTTTTAAATTTCGCCAAATTTTATAGAGAAACCTTAGATGTTATTGTTCACAAAACTAAATTAGTGGGTATTTTTATTATCTTTATAATTATTTCTTCTATCTTATTATTTAGTTTTTCAAAAAAGGAATTGTTGCCTATGGAAGATCGTGGTGCTTATTTAATTATAGGAGCTACTGATGAGGGAAGCTCTTTTGAATATACACAAGAACAAGCGCAAAAAGTTGAGGCTAGGTTAATACCACTTTTACAATCTGAAGATAGTCCTTACTCAAGATTTATTATGCGGGTACCTGGATTTGGAAACTCAGCAAACTCATTTAATAGTTTTATTATAATTGCTCTTTTAGATGATTGGAAAAAAAGAAAAAAAGGACAACAAATAATCTTAAGAGAGGCAATTGGAAAAATTGTTACTCTCCCCCAAGCCCTGGCTTTTCCTATATCACCCCAATCAATAAGAGTTTCTAATTACAATAAGCCAGTGCAAATGGTTATTTATGGTAACAGCTACGAAGAACTCGAGGAAATTCAAACACAAATAATTCGAAAAATTAGATCTAACAAAAATCTCTCAAGAATTGAATCTGATTACAATAGAAATAAACCTGAGGTAAAATTAATAATAAATAAAAATAAAGCTAAAGATCTAGGGGTCTCCACAAAAGCTATTGGAGAAACTCTAGAAACTCTTTATGGTGGCAAGAGAATTACTACTTTTAATAAATTAGGTAGAGAATATCCAATTATTGTCCAACAATATTTATCAGATAGGAGAAATAAAGAGGGAGTTTCAAAGATATTTGTTCGTTCCGATACTACTGGAAAACTAATCTCACTTGCAAATTTAGTAAGCTTTAAAGAGGAAGGCTCTGCAAAAGAATTATCAAGGTACAACAGACAAAGAGCAGTAACAATATCTGCAAATATTAATGAAGGCTATACATTAATTGAAGCAATAAGATTTTTTGAAGACATAATGAAAAATTTAGCCCCAAAAAATCAAATTACTTGGAAAGGAAAATCTGAGGAAATTAAAGAGACAAGTAATGAATTGTTTATAATATTTATTTTATCTTTACTAACTGCTTATTTGGTAATGGCTGCAACCTTTAATTCTTTTATTCATCCATTTATAATTGTTTTAACTGTTCCATTAGCAATATTTGGTGGATTAGTTTTCATATTATTTTTAAACAGTTCTGTGAATATTTTTTCTCAGATTGCTCTCATCATTCTCATAGGTATCTCTACAAAAAATAGTATTTTAATAGTCGATTATGCCAATCGAATAAGAACTACAGGCAAAAATATTGAGTCAGCAGTAAAAGAGGCATGCTCAGTAAGGTTTAGACCAATCATCATGACATCTTTAAGTACTATGATTGCAATGGTGCCACTTGTTATAGGCAATATTGGACCGGGTGCTGGCGAGGGTTCAAGATTGGCTGTGGGTTCAACTATTCTAGGTGGAATGATTATTTCAACATTTTTTACGTTATATATTACTCCATCAATGTACTTAGCTTTAGCTAAAAATACGAAGAGAATAGATGAAGTTGATTTAGAATTAAAAAAAGAGTTATCTAAAAAATAATATATTTATTTTTATTAAGAGATTTACTACACTCTGATAATTGTCTCCTATAAAGGCCAGCTTGTTTTTCCACTTTTTTGGCTAATCCAATTACCTTCTTATTCTTTTTGTAATGTTTGAAATTCCCCCAACCCTCATGGTAAGCAAGATACTGTTTGAAAGCATCTTTTTTTGAAATTTTTAAAATTGTTTCAGATTTATTTGTATACCAACCAATAAAGTCTACACTATCTTTAAATCTTGCTCTTGTAGCTAATTTGTTTCCAGTCTCTTTTTTATATTGCTCCCATGTTCCTTTAACGGCTTGTGAGTAACCGAATGAACTTGATGGTCTTTTATAAGGAATAACTTTAAAAATTTTTTGTCTTGCAGGTTTTGCTAACCAATCGAAGTCTGACTCCATTTTTATAATTGCTAGTTGAATATAAATCGGGGTGCCCCATTTTTTTTCAACTTTTTTTGTGTGCTTATACCAAAGATATCTCTCGTTAAATATTGAGCAACTATTTGAAGTATTTGATGGAATTGATGAACAACTTGTTAACAAAAAAAAAAATAAAATAATTAGTTTATTTTTTAAATGAGCCATATTTATTTATAATTTTCTTAATGAAAATTACAACTATCACTCCAAATATATTTCCAAAAAGGTCTTGCCATTGAAAACTTCTTTCAGGTATCAATAAGTGAAAAACTTCTAGAATTATCGATAATACAAGCAAGTAGATTATTAATATTTTAGTTTCATTAAATTTATAAAAGGTAAGAAAACCTACCATTGATAACAGAATGAAGACGTAAAAATGATTCGATGATATTATAAAGTCTGGAGTTATTTGAGGTTGCATTTTAATATCACCATGTAGAAAAAAGCCAATTAAACTACCTGGAAATATATATAAAAAAATCAGACAAAAGTTCAGAAAGTAAAAAATTATTTTATATTTAGAAAAAAATTTTATCATTAATTATATAGTTTTATTTATAAATATATTTTAAAAATATAATATGAGTTTTTTAATACTTGTAAGACACGGACAAAGTACTTGGAATCTTGAGAAAAAATTTACAGGATGGGTTGACGTAGATATTACAGAAACAGGCAAATCTGAAGCTAAAAAAGCAGGTCAACTTATTAAGGAACAAAACCTTAAAATAAATTATTATTATTCATCTGTTCAGTTAAGAGCAAAACATACCCTAAAAATTATAAAAGAAATTTTAAATGATGAAAAAGAGTTCAAATCTGCTTGGCAGCTTAACGAGAGACACTATGGAGCTCTTACTGGGTTAAATAAGATTGAAATGGCAAAAAAAATTGGGGAAAAAAAAGTGCACGAGTTTCGTAGATCTTGGGATATGAAACCAGATGCCCTAAGTAAAGAAAGTCCACACCACCCTAGTAACATAAGTATTTATAAAGATATTCCAGAGGAGCTTATTCCAAGCACAGAGTCTTTAAAAGATACTTACAACAGAGTCGTTAAATTTTTTGAGGAAGAAATCCAAGAAAAATTAAGAGATACTAATATTTTAATTTCTGCCCATGGCAATTCTATTAGAGCTTTATGCAAAAAACTTTTTGAATTAGATGACAATCTGATTTCAAATCTTGAAATACCTACGGGAAATCCTTTGTTGATAAAGTTAGACAACAGTTTGAAAATCACAAAATGTGAGTATCTTGATAAAGAGAGGGCTAAAGATCTTTTAGTTTTTTGAAAGTTTCTAAATTAGTTAAATGATAGAATTTATTTAAGCTTTCATATCCATTAAGTTGATTTTTTTTTCGTAATTCTTTCCATACTTCTATAATTGAAAAGTTTTTTAAATTGTAATTTTCAAACAAACTTTTATTGAAAATTTTACAACCAATATAAATAAAATTATTATTTACACTTTTTTGTAATAAATTATCTTTTAATTCAAAATCTCCATTAAAGTTCTTATCAAAACTTAATTTCTTATCTGCAACTAAAAGAATGCAATTCAATTTATTAGAAAAATAAAAATCTTGCATTTCATTTATTTCATTAATGTATTTATAGTTCCACAAGGTATCAGGATTAAAAACTAAAAAATCTTGATCTGTAGTATCTTTCACTAAATTCATTATACCACCGCCTGTATCCAAAATATTCTTTCCATCTTCTTTAATCTTAATATCTGCTTCAAAATTTTTTATTTTAATAAATTCATTTATCTGATCTCCAAGGTGAAATGTATTTATGAGAATTTTTTTTATACCAAGTTTGGAAATTAAATTAATACAGTTTTCTAAAATTGTAGTATTTTTAATTTTTAGCAGAGGTTTTGGAGTTTCAAGAGTTAGGGGATTCAGTCTTTTACCAAAACCTGCACATAATATTAATGCAGTTCTAATTCTCATTTAATTTTTTTTTCAAAATTTTGACTTAATAAACTTTTTAAATCAAAGAATACTTCGTTTTCTTTAATACGCATATTTATTAATTCCCATGTATATGGAATTAATTTAATATACTTTTTTTTTCCATCTCTCAAAGATAAACGTGTAAAAATTCCAATTATCTTAAGATTTCTTAAAACTGATAATATTTCAAAATCATTTTTAAATTTATTCTTTATCAAACTTTTTTGTTTTCTAAGGTAGTAATCATAAACTTTTTTTTTAAATGATTTTGATGTCTTAAATCTTACATCATCAATTAGAGATGCTAAATCATATGCTCTATTTCCAATTAAAGCATCTTGACTATCTATAACTCCTATTTCATCGCGAACTAACATAAGATTTGATACATGAAAATCTCTATGAACAAACACATCATTTTTTAATTGTAATTTTGATACTAATTTCCTAATTATCTTCTCAAATTTTTTTGTAAAAATTTTTTTTTTAGAATTTTTTAGATTTTCCTCTGCATACCATTTGCTAAATAAATTAGCCTCATCGATTAAAATTTTTTCATTATATTTAGGAATATAGTAAATTTTGTTTTTAAGATTTTTTATATTTTTATTCTTTACTAATTGTAACCTAATCAATAAATCTATTATTTTTTTAAAATATGAAAATTTATTAACTTTTTTTCTTCTCAGAATATTAAATATTGTGTTGTCACCAAAATCCTGAATTTCAATACAGTTTTTTTTATAATTTTCTTTAAATAATTTTGGAGCTAAAATTTTATTTTTATTTAATATTCTATTTATTGCCTCATATATAATTAAATTTTTAAATTTTTCTTTTTTTGCGAGGACTATTATAGAATTAGTATTTTTACCTTTTTTTCTGTAAAATTCTCTAAAAGATGCATCACCCTTTATTTTTTTCAAACTTTCCATCAAAAATTATAGTTTTAGACCTTTAATTTGTACTGATCTTTTTTGATAACCATCCTCATATTTAAAAAATAATTCTATCAATTTTTCAGGTTTTTTTTGAATAATCTCGGGCCATTCTATTAATGTAATTGTATTTAGATTATCTTCAAATAAACCCAGGCTCTTTAATTCACCATCATTTTTTAACCTAAATAAATCGTAGTGATTTATGACAAATTTATTCACATCGTATTGGTTTAAGAGATTAAATGTAGGGCTTGTCACCTCTGTAATTTTTACTTTATTTTTTTGTTGAAAAGCATTTACGAGATATTTTATAAAAGTAGTTTTGCCTACTCCCATTTCACCGTATACAAAAACTACATAATTTGGTTTAACTTTATTTAAAAAATTTTTAGCGAATTCTTTGGTATCTTTTTCAGAGTTAAAAATTATTTTATCACTGTTAGTAGCGATAGGCATTTGGTTTGAATGGACCATTAACTCCAACACTTATATAGTCTGCTTGATCTTTAGACAGTTTAGTTAACTTTGCCCCAACTTTCTTTAAATGTAGAGTAGCAACTTTTTCATCTAAATGTTTTGGCAAGACATATACTTTATTTTCATAATTTTTGTGATTATTCCAAAGTTCTATTTGTGCAATTACTTGATTGGTAAATGATGCACTCATCACGAAGCTTGGGTGACCAGTTGCACATCCTAGATTGACTAGTCTACCTTCCGCTAAAAGAATTATCCTTTTTTTACTTGGTAATTCGATTTCATGGACTTGAGGTTTGATCTCTGTCCATTTATAATTTTTTAAAGCATCAACCTGAATTTCATTATCAAAATGACCAATATTACATAGTATTGCTCTATCTTTCATTTCTCTCATATGATCAGCAGTGACAATATCTTTGTTACCAGTAGCTGTAACAATAATATCTGCTTGGCCAATAGCATCCTCCATTAAAACAACCTCATAACCTTCCATAGCCGCTTGTAGTGCACAAATTGGATCTGCTTCGGTGACCAAAACTCTAGCGCCACTTTGTCTGAGTGAGGCGGCACTACCTTTTCCCACATCACCAAAACCTGCCACAATAGCGACTTTTCCAGACATCATTACATCTGTTGCCCTTCGTATTCCATCTACTAAACTTTCTCTACAACCATAAAGATTATCAAATTTTGATTTTGTAACAGAGTCATTAACATTTATGGCTGGAACTAACAGTGATTTGTCTTTTTCCATTTTATTAAGCGCTTTAATTCCAGTTGTAGTTTCTTCAGAAACGCCTTTAACGGCTTTTAATAAATCTTTGTATTCTTTATGCATTATTGCAGTAAGATCACCACCATCATCTAAAAGCATGTTTGGTTTCCAATCTTTATTTCCTATGATTGTTTGTTTAATGCACCATAAATATTCCTCTTCTGTCTCACCTTTCCAAGCATAAACGGGTATTCCTGCTTTAGCTATAGCAGCAGCTGCATGGTCTTGAGTAGAAAAAATATTGCACGATGACCACCTTACCTCTGCACCTAAATTGGCTAATGTCTCAATCAAGACTGCTGTTTGGATAGTCATGTGCAAACAACCAATAATCTTTGCTCCTTTAAGGGGAGATTTCCCTTTATATTCTTCTCTTAATGCCATCAATCCAGGCATCTCACTTTCAGCTATTGAGATTTCCTTACGTCCAAATTCTGCTTGAGATATATCTTTAACTTTGAAATCTGCCATGTTCTGGATCTTCTAACAACAAAGTTTTAATTAATCAATAGAACTTTATAACATTGGAAAAATGACTTCCATTCTTGCACCCTTTTTGTCAGTTCGATTTGATGCTTTAATAGAACCATTATGTAGATCAACTAAATTTTTAACAATATTCAATCCTAATCCAGAATGTTGGCCGAATTTATCTGGTCTATTACTATAAAATCTCTTGAAAATTTTATTAGTATCTTTCTCCTTAAATCCATTTCCTTCATCCAAAATATCAATGTTAATTTTTTTGTCCTCTGATTGAGACACTTTAACAATTATATTTTTATTATCCTCACTAAAAGATATTGCATTATCTAAAAGATTTGCAATTATTTGTTCTATTCTATTTTCAATACCATTAATGTAGTAATTTTTCTTACCATCATTTTCAAAAGAAATTTCTATTCCTCTTTTCACTTTGTAAATATTATTAAAATCATCAACAACAGATTTTATAATAGGTTCAATATCTAATTTTTTTATTTTTTCTTTACTTAAGGCTACTTCGTCTTTTAGCATTTGAGAATAATCTGTGATTAATCTCTCTATTCTCTGAACATCATGACTTAAAATATTTAACAATTTTACTCTTTGATCTATATCATTTGTATCTTGTAGAATTTCTGATGCACTTTTAAGAGAGGCTAATGGATTTCTAATCTCGTGCACAAGATCAGTTGAAAAATTCTCAGCTTGTGAAATTCTTTTCTGTAATTCTAAAGTCATATCGTCTAGAGAACTTGAGAGTAATCCAAGTTCATCATTTCTAAGTTTTAAATTCTCAATGTTCGTTATCTTTGAATTTTTTTCTTTAATTGTTTTTGTATAAGTGACTAAATTTTTAATTGGTTTCAAAAAATATCTATTTAAAACAAATGAAAAAATTAAGATTACTATTCCAACAGCTATAGCTGTTCTGATAATAAATGTTTTTCTTTCTTCAATGGCAGCTTTAATATCATTTGCGTTTTCGCTAATTGCTAGATATCCGATATTTTTATCGTTTTTCATTACATTTTTAATGGTTGTTAGTTTAAATTTATTAAATTCATCTTCGGTAAACGTAAAAGGTATCCCATAATTTTTAGACTCAGCATAATTAAATAAGATGTCTTTTAGTGATATATTGTTTTCACTACCCATATTAATATTCTTATCCTCTGTAATTTCTTTTGTTTTATCTTCGCTTAATATATCTAATTCTATTATATCTAATCTTGTAGAAAATGATCTTGGGTCAAGATCTAACGTATCTGTATCCCCAATTAATTTTAATTCATTATCAAAAAAAATAACTCTATCTAAATTTTGAAAAAGAAATCTTGTGGAAAACAAAAATTTTCTTATATCTTCCTCGATAAACTTAACATTAAGTCTATTAAGATTATCAATAGTGTTATTTATAATTTCGATATGATTGGATGATTTTTTCTTTATTAAATTTGGCTGAACATTTTCCAAGTATATAAATGTAAATAATCCAATTATTGTAAAAAAAATTAAGTTTATGAATAAAAATTTTTTTAATATGGACAAATTTTTAAGAAGGTTGCTTATCATTAGCTAACATTCCATCTGTACCCACTTCCATATCTAGTTTCAATAGCTGAAAAATCTGGATCAACTTTTTTAAATTTTTTTCTTATTCTCTTTACATGACTATCAATAGTACGGTCTTCAATATCTGTATCCTCTCTATAAGCAATATCCATCAATTGTGCTCTTTCTTTTATAATTCCAGGCCTTTTTGCCAATTCTTTAACAAGTAAGAATTCTGTAGTAGTTAATTTATCAGGTAATTGTTTGCCATTCCATTCACATTCCAATTGTGAGGGATCTAGTTTTAATTTTCCATGAGAGATAATACTTTTATTTTCCTCAATAGTATCTTTTGTATCTTTTTTTCTCAGTTGAACTCTAATTCTCTCAATTAATACTTTTATTGAAAAACCTCCAGATTTTTTAACAAAATCATCTGCCCCTAATTTAAGCCCAAGCAATTCATCTATCTCGTCATCTTTGGAAGTTAAAAATATTACTGGCAATGAAGTTTTTTTTCTTAATTTTTTTAATAACTCTTCTCCATCCATTTTTGGCATTTTTATATCGATAATCGCTAAATCTGGAGGAGTTCTTGTTAATCCAATTAACGCGCTCTCACCATCTATATATGTTTGAACCTTAAAACCTTCTTTTTCTAGAGCTATACTGAGGCTTGTAAGGATGTTTCTATCATCATCAATCAAAGCAATTGTTTGTTTATGCATACTACAATATAAAAATACTAAATTGTTCTAATTTGGGCAATCAAATTAAATTAATGAAGTGAACCCCAATTATCGCCAGTATTTAAATCTACTGTTAAAGGTATCGAAAATGAATGGTGATCGCTATCAACAACACCAGTCATTTCATCAATAATTATTTTGCTTATTCTTTTTACATCTGTATTTGGAGTTTCAAAAATTAACTCATCATGAATTTGTAAAAGTATTTTTGTTTTTTTATTCTTTTCCTCTAATAGTTTTTTTTGCAATCTTATCATTGCTAATCTCATAATTTCAGACGCGGATCCCTGTATTGGAGCATTTATGGCCGCTCTTTCTTGAAAATTTCTTACATTATAATTTTTATCATTAATGCTAACGAAATGTGATTTCCTTCCAAAAATATTATTTACGAAACCACTTTTTCTGCAAAATTTAATAGTATTCTCCATGTAAACTTTAATTTCAGGAAATTTTGCAAAATATGAATTTAAAAATTCTTCTGCTTCATGGTTGGAAACGTTAATTTGTTTTGCTAATCCATATTGTGAAATTCCATAAATTATACCGAAATTAATTGCCTTTGCTTTTCTTCTCTGATCATCATTAACTTTTCTGATATCAATATTAAAAATCTGACTTGCCGTTAAAGAGTGTATATCCTCATTATTTTTAAAAGCCTTTTTAAGTTCTTTTACGTCAGCAATATCTGCTAAAATTCTCATTTCAATTTGATTATAATCTGCAGAGATCAAAGAATGTTCTTTCTCTGCAATAAAAGCTTTTCTGATATCTTTTCCATCCTCAGACTTTATTGGAATATTTTGTAGGTTTGGTTCACTAGAAGCTAATCTTCCTGTGGTAGTTGCAGCGAGTAAAAAGGAGGTGTGAACTCTTTTTGTTTTAGGATTAATGTGCTCTGGTAAAGTATCTGAATAAGTATTCTTTAATTTTGATATTTGTCTCCAATCTAAAACTAATTGTGGAAATTTATGACCTTTAAAGGCCAAATCCTCCAATACCGCCGCACTAGTAGCGAAACTACCTTTTTTAGTTTTTTTTAGATCAGCGATTTTGAGCTCATTATACAAAATTTCACCAAGTTGTTTTGGCGATGCAATATTAAATTCCTTTTTTGATATTTTAAAAACTTCTTTTTGAATCTTTAAAATTTTTTTTTCAAAATTTGAGGATAAAATTTTAAGGAACTTATTATCTATTTTAATTCCTTCAATCTCCATATTTGCAAGAATTGTTATCATTGGTTTTTCAAAAAGTTCGTAAACATTAATCATTTTTTCATCTTTAAGACTTTTATAAAATTTCTTATAAAGTCTATAAGTAACATCAGCATCTTCAGCAGCGTAATTTTTTGCTTTTTCAAGATCAACTTCACTGAAATTTATTTCTTTTTTTCCAGTTCCCACTAAATCTTTAAAAGCTATTGTTTTGTGACCTAAATGGATTTCAGATAGTGTATCCATATTGTGCCTATTTTTTCCCGCATCGAGGACATATGACATGAGCATTGTATCCTCCATTGAGGTAAGTTTTATACCTTGCTTAAGTAGAACTATAAAATCAAACTTTATATTTTGACCAATTTTTTTAATACTAGGATCTTCAAGTAAAGGTTTTAATTTTTTTAGAACAAGGTCCTTATTAATATTTTTTTCAGTATTATGTTTAATAGGTATATAACAAGCTTTACCAATTTTTGAACTTAATGAAATTCCTATCAAGTCTGCTTGATGAGGGTCTAACGAACTTGTTTCAGTATCAACAGCAAGCTCTCCAACCTCCTCGGCTTCTTTAATCCAATCGTCTATTTCTTTTATGTCACTAATTAAAAAATAATTCTTATTTGAAATTTTTTCTTGAGTTTCAATAATTTTGGTATCTTTTTTTTTATCCTCAAAATTTGGCTCACCATAAGTTGAAATAGCTGAGCTAAGTAATCTATTGAATTCCATTTCCCGTAAAAATTTATAAAGCTTTTCTTTATTTATTTGTTTTAATTGAAATTCCTCTGGATTTTTTTTGATTGGTGCATCATTTTTCAATGTTACTAATTTTTTGCTGATTCTGGCTTTGTCTTGATTTTCGAGTAAAGTTTCTCTTCTTTTGTTTTGTTTAATCTCACTTGCAGATTTTAGGAGGGTTTCCAAATCTCCATATTTATTTATCAACTCAGCTGCAGTTTTTATACCAATTCCTGGGACACCGGGTACATTATCACTACTGTCTCCGGCTAAAGCCTGTACATCTACTACCTTATTAGCTGTAACACCAAATTTTTTTTGAATATCTTCATCGTCAATAAATTTATTTTTCATTGGATCATAAATTCGAACTCCTTTTTTATATAATTGCATTAAATCTTTGTCTGAAGAAACTATTGTCACCTTGGCCCCAACTTTTAAAATCATATCTGTATAGGTTGCTATTAAATCATCTGCTTCATAGTTAATAAGCTCAACAGATGGTAAATTAAATGCTAATACAGACTTTCTAATATAATCGAATTGAGGTGCTAAATCGTCAGGTGCTTCTGCCCTATTAGCTTTATAATCTTTATAAATTTCATTCCGAAATGTCTTTCTGGCTGAGTCAAAAATTACTGCAAAGTGAGATGGTTTTTGTAAATTTTCTTTTGACTTAGAGTCTTCAAGAAGTTTAAAGAGCATGCTACAAAAGCCACTTACAGCTCCGGTTGGCAAACCATCGCTTTTTCTTGTCAAAGGCGGAAGTGCATAGTAAGCTCTAAATATGTAGCCGGATCCATCAATCAAGTAAAAGTGATCTGTTTTTTGAATCTTACTCATTATAAATTAATATAGATTATTAAAAAAATAAGAGTATTATTATTTTATGGAACTTACTAAAAACATTATCAACAGTTCGAAAATAATCAAATCAGTTATTTTGGTGATAATTGGGACAGCTTTACTGGCTATATCCTCTAAGATTCAAACTCCATTTACTTTAGTACCCGCAACTATGCAAACTTTTGTAGTTATGTTTCTTGGGATTATATTGGGATATAAATTAGCAACACTAACTGTTATTTTATATTTGATTGAGGGATCTTTTGGACTACCAGTTTTTGCTAAAGGTGGTGGTATTGGATATCTTTTAGGTCCAACCGGAGGTTACTTAGTTGGTTTTATTTTTACTGCTTTTTTTGCAGGTCGTATAAATGAAAATAAAGACCCAATAATTGTGTTTTTATATTTATTATTTTCGGTAAGTTTAATTTATATTCTTGGATTAGGAGGTCTGTGGAATTATATGGGTTTCGATAAGACTTTTAATGATGTTTTCTCAGTTGGAGCAAAACCATTTTTATTAATAGAAATCTACAAAATCTTGATTCTCACGGTGCTATCAAAACAATTACTAAAACTTAGGAAATTTACTTAGGAGATCTTTTAGATAAAATTCGTTGTAAAGTTCTTCTATGCATTTTTAGTCTTCTTGCTGTTTCAGAAACGTTCCTATTGCATAACTCAAAAACTCTATGAATGTGTTCCCATTTTACTCTGTCTGCTGACATTGGATTTTCTGGTGGAACTGCTTTTTTATTTGGATCAGCTAAAAGAGCTTTTTCTACATCATCTGCATCTGCAGGCTTAGCCAAATAGTCTATCGCACCTTCTTTAATTGCTGCTACAGCAGTAGGAATATTTCCATAACCAGTTAACATTATTATTCTGCTTGATGAGTTATTTGATTGTATTTCTTTTACTACTTCTAATCCATTGCCATCATTCAACCTTAGATCAACTACAGCAAAACCGGGTTTTTTGGATTTCACTGATTCTATTCCTTTTTGCACACTCTCAGCTTGAAATACCTCAAATCCTTTTTTTTCCATTGCCCTAGCTAATCTTTCTCTAAAAGGATTATCATCATCAACAATTAATAGTGATTTGTTCTCAAAATCACTCAAATTTTGCAATGTAGCGTCTACTTTCATGGGTTTAATATGGTGTTTTTTTTCCACAATTCAATAGGATATTATTTTCTTTACATTGCGCTACTATTGAATTAATTGCTCGAAATATTAAAGTTTTTTTAAATAAAAAGCTTTTTTTTTGTTAAATTTTTTTTAGGGGGCATATTAATGCAAAAATTTACATCAGTTGAAAATTTAGTAAATCAGCTGAAACCAGACAAACCGGTCTATTGTATAAGAAAGAAATCAATTCTTTCTTCTTCTAAGTTTTTTCAAAAAAAATTTCCTGGAAAGGTTTTATATGCTGTTAAAACTAACCCTCATCCAGAGGTGATTAAAACTCTGGTAAAAAGCGGTATCAGTGAATTTGATGTCGCATCAATATCAGAAATTAAATCTGTTAGAAAATTTAGCCAGAGTGCTAAATGTTCCTTTATGCACACTGTCAAAAGTCGTGAGGACGTGCAAGAAGCTTATTTTAAATATGGTATTAAAACATTTGCATTAGATACTAAAGAGGAATTAATAAAAATAATTGAGAGTACTAAAAATGCTAAAGATCTTGAAATTTTTGTAAGAGTTGCAGTATCAAATGAACACGCAGAGATAGACTTGTCAAAAAAATTTGGAGCCATGAACAATGAAGCTAGTGGATTATTAAGACTTGCAAAACATTATGCGAATAAAATTGGTTTGAGCTTCCATGTTGGATCACAATGTATGCATCCAATTTCTTATACAAAAGGAATAGCTGAGATAGGTAATATAATTAAGAAAACAAAAATTGTACCAGATTACATAAATGTTGGCGGAGGATTTCCAACTATATACCCAGATTTAGTTCCACAATCATTAGATAATTATTTTCAAGAAATAAAAATGAGTTTAGATAACTTAAAATTAAATAATTTACCTGAAATCATATGTGAACCAGGAAGAGCATTAGTCGCTGAAAGTGGATCGACAATTGTTAGAGTAAACTTAAGAAAAAAACAAAAACTTTATATTAATGATGGTACTTATGGTACTCTTTTTGATGCTGGGACACCAAATATAGTTTTCCCATCAAAACTAATTAAAGAAAGTTCTAATAAAATAATTTCTAAAAAGTTAACAGCTTTTGATTTTTATGGTCCAACTTGTGACAGTATGGATTACATGAAAGGTCCTTTTATTTTACCCAATAATATTAAAGAAAATGATTATATTGAGCTTGGTCAGCTTGGTGCATATGGTCTTACATTTAGGACGGAATTTAATGGTTTCTTCTCAAATGAAATTTATGAAGTTGAAGATAATCCAATAATGAGTCTATATGGGAAAGACGCTAATAAAGCCATATTAGTTGCTTAATGTCTGAAAAAAAAAATCTCGGCCATAATAGCAAAAAAGATTTTCTTAAAAACCCAGTTGAACATATAGATATTACCTCGTTTGACTCTAGGAAAATTATTTCTTCTATGAGAAAAATGTCTTTTGTTTCAAGAGAAACAGCAAATGCATCTGAGATATATAATGAGATGTTAAAAGATAAGGATTGTACAATATTTCTAACCTTAGCTGGATCTACTTCTGCAGCTGGATGTATGCATATTTATCGAGATATGGTGAAGTATAATATGGTCGATGCAATTGTAGCAACTGGTGCATCAATAATTGATATGGATTTTTTTGAGGCACTTGGATTTAAACATTATCAGGGTTCTCAGTACCAGAATGATAATGAATTAAGAAATAACTACATAGATAGAATTTACGATACTTACATTGATGAAGAGGAACTTCAGATGTGTGATAAAATAATAGGTGAAATAGCTGACAAGTTACAACCTAAAGCTTATACATCAAGAGAGTTTATAAAAGAAATTGGAAAATATTTAAAATCAAATGCAAAGAAGAAGGATTCTTTAATAGAAACAGCATATGATAATAATGTTCCAATATTCTGTCCAGCATTTACAGACTCCAGTGCAGGTTTTGGTCTAGTAATGCATCAAGAAAGAAATCCAAATAATCACATCACAATAGACACTATTAAAGAATTTAGAGAATTAACTGAAATAAAGATTAAATCTAAAGGTTCTGGATTGTTTATGATTGGTGGTGGAGTTCCAAAAAATTTTATTCAGGATACTGTTATATGTGCTGAACTTTTAGGTAAGAATGTAGATATGCATAAATATGCTGTGCAAATTACAGTTGCGGATTCAAGAGATGGCGCTTGTAGCAGCTCAACACTTAAAGAAGCAAGTTCATGGGGTAAAGTCGATACAACTAAAGAACAAATGGTTTTTGCTGAAGCAACATCTGTTTTACCTTTGATTGCAAGCGATGCTTATCACACAGGTGATTGGAAAAATAGAGATAGAAAAAATTTCTCTAAAATATTCGGATAGAAATTGAATTATTTGTCTAATAAAAAAGGTTTTTTAGGAATTGATAACAAATTTAGTATAAATGAAAAAGCTATAGTCATCCCGTTTGGGCTTGAAAAAACTGTTAGTTATGGGGGTGGCACAAAGGATGGGCCTAAAGAAATTATAAAAGCGTCTCATCAGGTGGAATTATATGATGAGGAATTTAATTGTGAACCATATAAGAAAATAGGAATCAAAACAATTAAACCGTTTAAAATTAATAAAAACATTAAAATTGCTTTAAATCAAATCTCTAAATTAAATGAGAGGATTTTAAGTAAAAAAAAATTTCCTTTAACACTTGGTGGTGAACATTCGATAACTCCTGGTTGTATTAAACCTTTTGTGAAAAAATTTAACAAAATTTTAATACTTCATTTTGATGCACATGCAGATTTAAGAAACAGTTATAATAATCAGAAGTTTTCTCATGCGTCTGCAATTAGAAGGTGTTTAGATTATAAAAACGTATCTTTAGTATCATTTGGTATAAGAAATATATCAAAAGAAGAAGTCCCATATCTAAAAAAAAATTCAAAGAGGATAAAAATTTTTTGGGCTAAAGATAAAAAAAAATGGAATTTAAAAAAATTCAAAAAAATAATTTCTAATAAAATTGTCTATTTAACATTTGATGTTGATGGATTTGACTCAAGCCTAATGCCGGCAACTGGAACTCCTGAGCCAGGTGGTCTATTCTGGGATGAAACTTTAGAAATTATAAAAATTGCTGCAAAAAATTCAAATATTGTTGGAGCAGATATTAATGAGCTTGCACCAATTAAAGGGTTTAACTCTTACAATTTTTTAGTCGCAAAGTTAGCTTACAAAATTTTATCTTATAAATTCCTTACTTAATTAAGCAGCTTTAAGAGTACCGAGTAACATTCTAAAAGGTATTAACATTATTAAAGCGACAAAAATTTTTACAGCTAAATCTCCTAATGAAAGTGTAGTCCAAGGTATTCCTGTTCCATAAAATGATATCGAGAAGAACAAAAATGTATCTACTGTTGAGCCAATTAAAGACGATGTTAAAGGAGCTATGTACCATTTTCTTTTTCTCAACTGATCAAAAATTTGAACGTCTAAAAGTTGAGCGATTATAAATGCCGTCCCTGATCCTATTGCAATTCTTATTGAAATAAGATCGGTAAAATTTGTCGAGAAAACCAATGTAAATAAAATTCCTATCGTAAAACCAACATATACAATCTTTCTAGCCACAATTTTTCCAAAAGATCTATTAGCCAAGTCTGTGATTAAAAAGGCAACGGGATAACTAAAAGCACCATAAGTTAATAACTCTTCTAAACCATAATAGTTAATTGGGAACTGAACTAAGTAGTTTGAAACTAAAACTACACTCCCCATAATAAATGAGAGTAACAAAAATAATTTATTCATCAGGCGTTTTTAGATTGGATTATTTTTTTTTGAAATGGTGATTTAATCAAAAGGTTTTTTTTTAATTTTTTTAATCTTGGTGATAAATTTTTATTTTTCACAGTTTTTAAAAATTCATCAAAGCTACCTTTCTTATCAACTGATCTTACTCCAGCGTTGCTGACCGTTAATTTTAAACTTCTTTTTAAAAGTTCACTGGTAAACTTAACTTTTTTCAAATTTGGCAAAAATCTTCTTTTTGTTTTATTGTTAGCGTGACTAACGTTATGACCTTTCATTGGAATTTTTCCAGTAAGTTCACATTTTTTAGACATAATAGATCGACTATATAAGATTAGAAAATGCTTGCGTCAAGTTTATAAAATTTGAATCTTATTTTTTTCCTATAATTTCTGAGAAATTCTTAACACCGTCTCTTATCAGTAATTCTTTAAGCTCTTTTTTAATTAAACTCACAATATTAGGCCCTCTATAAACCATTCCTGTGTAAAGTTGAACATAATTGGCACCCGCTAAAAATTTTTCATAAGCGCTTTTTCCTGAATCAACTCCACCAACACCTATAATTTTAATTCTTCCATTAAGAACTTTGTAAAATTTATTAATTAAATTAGTAGATTTTTCCTCAATTGGTTTTCCAGATAGACCACCTTTTTGATGCTTTTGTATATTATTTAAACTATCCCTAGTTAAATCTGAAGTATTTGAAATAATAACAACCTCAATGTTATTATTTAATAATACATCTGAAATGTTATTAATTTCTTTATCTTCTATATCAGGAGAAACTTTTACTGCTAATGGAACTGTTGAATTTAATTCTTTTTTTTCATTCTCTATTTCTTTTAACAATTCATTTAATTTTGATTGATCATGAAAATTTCGTAGATCTTCAGTATTTGGTGAAGAAATATTTATTGTAATATAATCAGCAACATTATGGAATGTTTTAAGACACTTTAAATAGTCCTCAAGTCTATTTTCAGAATCTTTATTTGGTCCAATATTTATACCCAGTAAACCAATTTGTTTATTAGATTTAATTCTATGGACTATATTTTCTGCACCAGAGTTATTAAAGCCAAGTCTATTTATTAATGCCTCATCCTCTTCTAATCTAAATACTCTTGGTTTAGGATTTCCGTATTGCTTTAAAGGAGTTATAGTGCCTACCTCTACAAATCCGAACCCCAATTTAAATAATGAATTATATACTTCAGCATTTTTATCAAAACCTGCTGCCATACCAATAGGATTTTCTAATTTTTTATTAAATAGTTTTGTTTCAAACAAGGGATTATTTTTTTCACTATCTAAAATATTTGGAATAAAATTAAATTTTAGTGATTTTATAGCCAAATTATGGGCTGTCTCTGGATCTAATTTAAAAATCAAAGATCTTAAATTTGAAAACATCATTTTACTCTTTTTTGTATAAGATCTTTTGTTTCTTGGACACCAAAAAAACTTATAAAAAATCCCATTCGTGGTCCATTTTGGTCACCGAAAACAACCTCATAAATTAATTTAAACCAGTCTCTTAAATTTTTTGAGTATCCATTTTCTTTACCAGTTGAATAAATTAATGTTTGGATATCCTCTGGTGACATTTCATCATTACAATTATCTAATGTACTAACTAAAGCCTTAAGTGCAATTTTTTCATCATTATTGGGTATCTTATATTTTTTTTGTTTTTTTATGACATCGTTAAAATATTTAATTGCATATCCTACTAAATTATTAAAAATTGGATAATCTTTTTCCTCAATATCTTTTTTATATTTCTTTACAAATTTCCATAGAAGCTCTTTATTATCAGCATTACTTGTTTCAACAAGATTTAAAAGCATTGAAAAAGACATTATCATTTTTTCTTCAGGAACTTTACTATCATGTACATGCCATACAGGATTCATTAACAACTTGAAATCATCTTGATTTTTTGCCTTATCCAATAATTCTAAATATTCATCAACAGTTTTTGAAACAATTTCTTTATAAAGTTTTTTAGCTCTTCTGGGATTTTGATACATATATAAAGAAAGACTTTCTGGTGAAGCATATTTTAGCCATTGATCAATCGTAATTCCATTTCCCTTTGATTTAGAAATTTTCTCCCCTTTTTCATCCAAAAATAATTCATAAGCGAATCCAGATGGGTTTGTTTTTCCCATTAGTTTTATTATTTTTGAGGATAAAATTGCGCTCTCAATAAGATCTTTTCCATACATCTCAAAATCTACATCTAAAGCATACCATCTCATCGCCCAATCTACTTTCCATTGAAGCTTGCAATTTCCATCTAGAATACTCATCTCTAAATCTTTCCCATTATTATCAAATATTATTATCGATTTTTCTTTATTTATTTCTTTCACCGGAATTTCTAAAACATGACCTGAATCAGGGCAAATAGGTAAAAAAGGACAATATGTTTTCTGACGCTCCTTTCCCAAGGTTGGTAATATAATATTCATAATTCCATCATAATTTTTTAAAATTTCTTGAAGTGATGAATTAAAAAAACCTGATTTGTAGAGTTTTGTTGAACTTTTAAAACTATATTTAAAGTTAAAATTATCTAAAAAATTTTTAAGCATTTGATTATTATGCTCTCCAAAGCTATCAAACTTTTTAAACGGGTCTGGAACTTTAGTTAGCGGTTTATGTAAGTTTTCTTCAAGCAAGTCTTTATTAGGTACATTGTCTGGAATTTTTCTAAGTCCATCCATATCATCAGAAAATGTAATAATTTCAGTAGGTTGATCAGTAAGATGTTTCAAGGCATTTACAATCATTGAGGTTCTAGCAACTTCACCAAAAGTTCCTATGTGGGGAAGTCCACTAGGGCCATAACCTGTTTGTAGAGTAATTTTACCTTTTTTTTCAATTATGGACTTTCTTTCTCGAAGCATTTTTTTTGCCTCAACAAAAGGCCATGCACTTGTTTTGTCTAAATTTTCTTTTTTTATCATTAATAAACTTAATAAATTCTCAAAATTACGAACAACTTAATTCTTATAGAGTTGAAATTTATTTACCATAAAATAATGTTCTTTCAAAATGTCTAATTATAAAACTATTTTTTTCACACTTGGAATTCTTCAAATAATACTTGGAATTTTTATGCTCATTCCTGTTGGTGTACAATTTTTATATAATGAAATTGATTCCTCCTTTTTTGGTGCTTCTATAGTAACAATTATTTTTGGAACTTTATTTTTTTTATCAAACCTGGATCACGATAAAAAATTAAATCTTCAACAGGCCTTTTTATTAACTGCTTTGTCCTGGTTAAGTATTGCTATATTTGGTTCACTTCCATTTTTGTTTTCAAGTGTTAATTTTTCATTTACAAACGCATTTTTTGAAAGCATGTCTGGTATTACTACTACAGGCTCTACTATTATCTCTAATCTTGAGAATATGCCAAGAAGCATTTTATTGTGGAGAGCGCTACTCCAATGGTTGGGTGGTATTGGTATCATAGTAATGGCAATTACATTAATGCCAATTATGAATGTTGGTGGTATGCAACTTTTTAAAATTTCAAATAATGACTCATCTGAAAAAATTCTACCTAAATCAAAAGAAGTTGCATTGAGATTAATAGTTATTTACACAACACTAACAATATTTTGTGCAACGTCTTACAAAATCTTTGGAATGAATTTCTTTGATAGTATAACACACTCTATGACTACAATAGCTACTGGGGGATTTTCAAACTATAATGAGTCGCTTGGTTTCTTTAATAGTAGATTTATTGAAAGTTCGGCAATAATTTTCATATTATTGGGGAGTATTCCTTTTATTTCCTACATAAAATTTTTAAATGGAGATAAAGAAATTTTTTTTAAAGACATACAAATCCAAACATTTTTAAAAATAATATTTTTTTCAATAATAATTTTGTCAATTTATCTTAATTTTAATGAGTCGATTAAATTTGATTTTATTGCAGTGTTATTTAACGTGATTTCAATATTAACTGGTACAGGTTATGTTAATGCTCAATTTGATAGTTGGGGAAGTTTTTCACTCGTATTATTCTTAATATTAATGTTTATAGGTGGTTGCGCAGGTTCGACAACATGTGGTGTTAAAATATTTAGAATCCAAATTTTATACTCTTTTGTGATTAATAATTTAAAGAAAATTATTTATCCAAAAGGAGTTTTTATTCTTAAGTATGATCAAAACCCAATCGATAATAAATTTATATCGTCAATAATTTCTTTTATTTATTTATATCTAATTATATTTTTTCTTTTGGCTGTTATGCTATCTTTAACTGGACTAGATTTTGTGACTTCAATTTCTGGAGCAGCTACATCAATATCCAATGTTGGACCGGGTTTAGGTTCAACTATAGGTCCCAATGGGGATTTTTCTTCAATACCAAACATATCAAAATGGATATTGTGTTTAGGAATGATTTTAGGAAGACTAGAATTATTTGCAATATTGGTTTTATTTTTACCCTCATTCTGGAGAAATTAAATTATGAAAAATATTAATATTTTTTTTGAAAAAAAACCTTTAAAAATGATTTGTTTAGGATTTTCATCTGGGCTTCCAATATTACTGGTTTTTTCAACTCTTTCGGTTTGGCTCGTTAAAGCAGGAATAAGTAGAAGCACTGTAACATTATTCAGCTGGGCAGGATTCGCGTATGCATTTAAATATCTATGGTCACCACTTGTAGATAATTACAAATTACCAATCTTTAAAAAATTTGGTCATAGAAGAAGCTGGCTCTTGTGTTCTCAATTTTTAATTATTACTGCATTAATATTAACTGCATTTACAGATCCCAAAGAAAGTCTGTTTTTTACTGCTTTATTCATAACAATTCTAGCCTTTTTTAGTGCAACTCAAGATATTCTCATTGATGCTTTTAGAATTGAGTCCGCTCCACAATCTTTGCAAGGTCCGTTATCATCTATGTATATCGCTGGTTATAGAATTGCGATGCTTATTGCGGGTGCTGGAAGTTTATGGTTAGCATCGTTTTTTGGAACAGAGATCTATGACCAAAATGTATGGAAAAAAGTTTATCTAATTATGTCTTTGTTCATGTTTATTGGAGTTTTCGCAACTTTCATCTCAGATGAGCCAAAATTAAAAAGAAATTTAAATTCTGACAATCATGTAAAATTTCTAATAACTATCTTTATTGCTGTTATAGGTTTTATTTATTTGTACTCAGTTATAGATAGTCCTTTTGAAAAAAAGGATGTTTTAATAAATTTTTTATTTTCATTATCAAGATTAATAATCTGTTTTGTTTTTTCGTATTTGATAATTTCTTTACTAATATTGATTCAATTTGCTCCCAAAAATAAAATTTCAAAGAGTTATATGGGTCCAATTTTAAATTTTATTCAAAGATATGGAAAATTTGCATTTTTAATACTTATTTTAATTTCGCTATATAGAATTGCTGATATCGTAATGGGGGTTATGGCAAATATATTCTATTTAGAAAAAGGTTATAAAATTTCAGACATTGCAACTTATTCAAAATTTTTTGGGGTTTTTGCTACAATATTTGGTGGATTTGTTGGAGGTTATTGCTCATATAAATTTGGTACAATGAAATGCTTATTCTTTGGTGCCTTGATTGCTGCTTTAAGTAATTTGTTGTTTGCATGGTTAGCAGTATCTCCAATCAGCATTAACTTTTTAATTGCGGTGATAACAGCTGATAACATATCTAGTGGATTTGCTGGAGCTGCCTTTGTTATTTATTTATCGGGCTTAACTTCAATAAAGTTTACTGCAACACAATATGCATTGTTCAGCTCTATCATGTTGTTTTTACCTAAGTTAATTGCGGGATATGCTGGTAGCTGGGTTGATATTATGGGATATCCATATTTTTTTTCTTTAACTGCTCTTTTAGGATTACCTGTTCTCATTTTAATTATTTGGATCAGTAAAGTAGCACCAGTAAAAAATTGAATGAGATACAATTTTTTAAATACATCCATATCTAACTTGTATACTAAACCATCTAGTAAGGCCGAGGTTAGTTCTCAATTAATATACGGAGAAAAATTTAAAATATTATCAAAGAAAAAAAGTTGGGTAAAAATTAAAACTAGTTATGACAACTATGTGGGCTTTATAAAAAATGATAATTTTAAGAAAAAATTTAAACCAACAAAAAAAGTTTATAAGTTGAAAGCAAAAATTTACAAAAAAGTGAAAAAAAAATTTTTACCAACTAATCAATTCTTATATTTTGCTTCAGGAATATCTGTAATTAGTAAAAATAAAGCTTTTATCCAATTTGAAGATAATAAATGGTTAAAAAATAAGGATTTAAGAGAAATTACACATTTTGAAAAAAATTATAAAAAAATTTTAAGATTATTTCTAAATTCTAAATATAAATGGGGTGGTAAGTCAGCTGATGGTATTGATTGTTCCGCATTAATACAAATATACTATTATTACAATAGAACTTTTTTTCCTAGAGATACAAAAGATCAAGTGAAATATTGTAAAAAAAAAATAAGTAAAAATTTGTCAGAGGGAGATATCGTCTTTTGGAAAGGACATGTTGGAATGTGTCTTGATAAACATCAATTTATTCATGCTTATGGTCCCAGAAAAAAAGTTGTAATAATGCCAACAAAATTTACTATTATGTTGATTGATAAAACAGCTAATTTACATATTATAAAAATTAGTAATATTAAAAAATATTAATTTCTTCCAAAATCAGGTTTGCTAGTATCTTGTTTCAATTTAATGATTTTAGATCTTACTTTCTTAGTTTGAGTTAATTTTTTAATAACTGATTTACTATTACCTGAGATAATGTCTCTCTTAAAAGAATGTAGATTTTTCACAAAAATATCAATTGCTTTTGATACATTTGTTTTATTGTTAAAAAAAATATCTCTCCACATTATTTCATTTGATGCGGCTATTCTTGAAAAATCTCGCAAACCACCTGCGCTATATTTAATTAAATTGTATCTCTGTTTTTTTTCAAAATCTTGTGCAGATTTTACAAGATTATAAGCAATTAAATGCGGCAAATGACTTGTCATTGAAAAAATCTTATCGTGTTTTTCAGAATTCATTACAACAGTTTTAGAGCCTACTCTTTTCCAGAAAGATCTTAAAAAATTTAAATGTTTAATATTAGTTTTTTTATCTTTTATTAAAACACACCATTTATTTTCGAATAAATCTTCTTTACCATTTTCAGGCCCACTAACCTCCGACCCGGCAATAGGATGACTTGAAGTCCAGAATATTTTTTTTTTTAAATTTTTTCTAATTATTTCATTAGATTTTAATTTTGCTGAACCAATGTCCGTAATTATATGATCAGACGAAAGATTATCATTTATTTTTAAAATTATTTTTTTATATTCACTCATTGGTGTACAAAAAATAATAAAACCTGTATGCGGTACTACATCCTTTAATTTTTTTACAATGGTACCTTTTAATTTAAGTTTTTTTATTTTTTCAATATTTTTTCTGGATTTTTCGTAAATGAAAATTTTTTTTGAAATTTTTTTTTTGGAAATTTGTCTAACCAAAGATGAACCTAGTAGACCACAGCCAATAATCAATATATTTTTCATCTTTTAAATATACTTTGAGCTGCTTTCATAAATTTTATATTATCAGTTTTTGAACCCACTGTTAATCTCAACATATTTTTTATTTTATACCCATCCTCTGTAGATCTTAGAATTATTCCTTTATTCTTTAGTTTTTCATAAAAATATTTAGCTTTAATTCTACATTTTGAAAAATCCAAAAGTAAAAAATTAGCTGAAATTTTATTAGAATTAATTTCATAGTTTTTCAAAAAATTTTTTATTTTTTTTGCATAAAAAATATTATGGCTAATTGAACGAGATATAAATTTATTATCTTTAAGAGACTCTACTGCTGCTTTTTGAGCTACCTCGTTAACATTAAATGGAGGTTTGATAATGTTGAGGGACTTTATAATTTTTTTTGACCCATATCCCCATCCTATTCTTAATGAAGATAATCCATAAATTTTTGAGAATGTCCTTAAAATAAAAACATTCTCTTTTTTCTTAAATAAATCTAAACCTGATTTGTAATCGTGATTTTTCATATATTCTGCATAAGCATCATCTACTACAAGTAAAATATCTTTTCTAAGTTTTTTTCTTAATTCAATAAGTTCAATTTCAGTTAAATAAGTTCCTGTCGGGTTATTTGGATTTGCCAAGAAAACAATTTTAGTTTTTTTTGTAACTTTTTTAATTATTTCTGAAATTGAGATTTTATAATTTTTTTCTTTAGCAAATATAACTTTTGCACCTACTATTTTTGAATAAATTCTGTACATTAAAAAACTAAATTGGGGAACAATTACTTCATCTTTTGGTCTTAAAAATAATTGACATAACATCTGAATAACCTCATCAGATCCAGCCCCACAAATAACTTTTTCTTTATCGCATTTAAATTTCTTTGAGATTTGAGACCTGAGCACCTTAGATTTTCCATCCGGATATCTAAAAAAATTAAGGTTTTTATTTGATATTATTTTCTTTACTTTAGAGCTCATGCCAAGAGCAGATTCATTAGCTGATAATTTAATAACCTTTTTCAAATTATTAACGCTAGATTTACCTGGCTCATAGGCATCAATATTGAATTTTTTAAATCTCATAATATTTTCTTTTTTTTTAATTTTTATGCTCTTTATAGATAAATTAAGATTTTTTTATATAGTTTAAGTTAAAATATATTAAAATTGACATAGCTCAAAACTTCTTGTACAAAATTCCTGCGCTGATTTATCTGAATTGCGAGCGCTATAAAAAAACCGCTAAAAAAGTTTTTTTCTCACAATTCAATTTTCAGCAATAATTATGAATACAAGAGAAAATATAAAAAAATTGATAATTGAAAAACCACTTAGGTTAG
The DNA here is from genome assembly GCA_902537895.1 of uncultured Pelagibacteraceae bacterium. Lineage (GTDB taxonomy): Bacteria > Pseudomonadota > Alphaproteobacteria > Pelagibacterales > Pelagibacteraceae > Pelagibacter. Next base: position 35,639 of record CACBCU010000008.1, read on the forward strand.
ACTGTGGTAAAACTATTAGTAAATTTCCTCTGGCATACGAGACCTATGGCAAATTAAATGAAAATAAGGATAATGCAATTTTAGTCTTTCACGCATTAACAGGTGATCAGTTTGTAACAGGTGTAAATCCAATAACTAAAAAAGATGGATGGTGGTCTTATGCGGTAGGCCCAAAAAAATCAATCGATACAGATAAATATTTTATAATTTGTGCTAATGTGATTGGTGGTTGCATGGGGTCTTTTGGTCCAAGTCACGAAAATCCTGAAACAAAAAAAATATATGGAACAGATTTTCCAGTTATTACGATCAATGATATGGTAAACGCCCAAGTAAATTTATTAGATTTTTTTAATATCAAAAAGCTTTTTTCTGTGGTTGGTGGATCAATGGGAGGGATGCAGGTCTTACAATTTGTGAGTAATTTTCCAGACAAAGCTAAAACAGCTGTCCCTATTGCTTGCACATCTAGCCATTCAGCCCAAAATATTGCATTCAATGAACTTGGTAGACAAGCAATAACTGCTGATCATAATTGGATGGATGGAAAATATAATTCTAAAAGCACTTTGCCAGATAAAGGGTTAGCTGTAGCAAGAATGGCTGCTCATATTACCTATTTATCTAAAAAGGGACTTCAAGAAAAATTTGGTAGGAATCTCCAAGAAAGAGATGATCTTAAATTTGGATTTGATGCTGATTTTCAAATAGAAAGCTATTTACGTTATCAAGGTTCAGTATTTGTAGATAGATTTGATGCTAACAGTTACCTTTATATAACTAGAGCAATGGATTATTTTGATTTGGTTAAACAGTTTGACGGCAATCTATCAAACGCCTTCAAAAAAACCAAAACTAAATTTTTTATTATGTCTTTTACGTCAGATTGGCTTTATCCAACTCAAGAGAATAAAGATATAGTTATTGCGTTAAACGCAATTGGTGCGAATGTAGGTTTTGTTGAAATAGAGTCTGATAAAGGGCATGACTCCTTTTTGCTAGAAGTTCCAGATTTTTTAAATGCACTCAAAAATTTTTTAGATAAATCTTATATTGAAGGTAATAATGAAAGCTGAATATAATTTTATTGCAAATATAATCGAAAAAAACTCAACTGTATTAGATGTTGGTTGTGATGATGGAACTTTGATGGAATTTTTGAGAAAAAACAAAAATGTAAATATAAGAGGAATTGAAATTTCTAAAGAAAAAGTTCAAATATGTATAGCTAAAGGATTGACAGTTATTGAAGGTAATGCAGAGCTTGATTTAAAGCAATTTCCGAAAAATTCTTTTGACTACGTTGTTTTGGGTCAGACACTGCAAGCTTTTATAAATCCAGAAATTGTCATTAAGGAACTTTTAAGAGTTGGCAAAAAAGCCATTGTGACTATTCCGAACTTTGGAAATTGGAAGGTAAGGTTAGACTTACTTTTTAAAGGAACTATGCCAATTACAAGTTCACTTCCTCATGAATGGTATAACACACCAAATATTCATATGTGTACTATTAAAGATTTTGTGAGATTTTCAGAAATTATTAATTTTAAAATTGTTAAATCTTTAGCTCTAATAAATAAAAATATCTCGAATATAAGTAAATCAAATATTTTTTTGAAAAATTTATTCGGAGAGCTTGGAATATTTTTGATTGAAAATAAATGAAAATAAAAATTATTAAATGTCTTCAAGATAATTACAGTTATGTAATAATTGATGAAAATAATCAATCTGCTTGTGTAGTTGACCCAAGCGAATCTAAGCCAATAATTGATTTTATAGATAACAATAAGATTGATCTAAAATACATTCTAAATACCCATCACCATCATGATCATATTGGTGGCAATCTTGAACTGAAAAAAAAATATAATTGTGATGTTATTGGATTTAAAGATGATAAGGAGCGAATTCCAGGAATTGATGTTCTTGTAGAAAGTAATCAAATTTGGCAAAAAGATAACTTTGAAGCAAAAATTTACCATACACCGGGTCATACATCAGGTCATATTGCATTCCATTTTTTTAAAGAAAAAATAATTTTTACAGGTGATACTTTGTTTTCTTTAGGTTGTGGCAGGATCTTCGAGGGAACTTATGAGCAGATGTTTAACTCTTTAAAAATATTTAAAAAATTGCCTAAGGATACCCTGATTTATTGTGGTCATGAATATACACTAAAAAATTCTGAATTTTGTGTATTCAATGATCCAGACAATTTAAAGCTAAAAGAAAAAGTTTTAAAAATTAAGAATAATCTAAAAATTAATTCACCAACTATACCTTCTGTTTTAGATGAGGAATTAGAGTGTAATATATTTTTAAAAGCTGAGGATATTGAGACTTTTTCAAAACTGAGAGATTTAAAGGATAATTTTTGATTTATTGAGCTTGACTAAAGTTTCGCTCAGATTATATTGCGATTATTAAAAATTGAGATCCTTATGTCTTATGCAGTAATACAAACTGGTGGAAAACAATACAAAGTAGTGTCAGGTGAAATCCTAAAAATTGAGAAACTACCAAATTCAAAACCGGATACTAAAATAGAATTTAAAGAAATTTTAGCTTACGGAAATGAAAAAGAGATCGAAATTGGATCTCCCATGGTGCAAGGTGCGAAAGTTGAAGCAAACTTGATAAAAAATAGCAAAAATAGAACTATTTTAATTTTTAAAAAAAGACGAAGACAAAATTCAAGAAGAAAGAATGGCCATAGACAACAATATTCTATGATCAGAATAAATAAGATTTTTTCAAAAGATGGTAAGGTTTTATCTGAAGCTAAAGAGGTTTCTAAAGTGACAAAAAAATTAGCAAAGGATACAAAAGAAAATAAAAAGTAAGGTAGAGTTATGGCAACAAAAAAAGCAGGTGGATCATCAAGAAATGGACGTGACAGTGCTGGTAGAAGACTTGGTGTGAAAAAATATGGTGGAGAAACTGTGGTGCCAGGAAACATAATCGTAAGACAAAGAGGAACAAAAATTTTTCCCGGTGAAAATGTTGGTATGGGTAAAGACCATTCAATTTTTTCTGTTATTAAGGGCAAAGTTGTTTTTAAAAAAACTAAATCAGATAGAACTTTTGTTTCTGTAAAACCCAATTAATAGTACAACTTAAAATAGCGTTGTATTATGAAATTCTTAGATCAAGTAAAAATTTATATAAAAGCAGGGAACGGTGGAGATGGTTCTCCTAGTTTCAGAAGAGAAAAATTTATTGAATTTGGTGGACCAGACGGCGGCGACGGTGGGAAAGGAGGTTCTGTTATTTTAAAAGCTGAACAAAATTTAAATACATTAATTGACTTTAGATATCAGCAACATCACAAAGCTGAAAGAGGTGAAAATGGTTCAGGTCAAAATCGTACTGGAAAAGGTGGAGAAGATTTAATTCTCAAGGTTCCTCTGGGAACACAAGTCTTCGAAGAAGACAACAAAACACTCTTATATGATTTTACCAAAATTGGGGAGAAGTTCATTGTTGCCTCTGGAGGAAAAGGAGGTTTGGGTAATACAAGATTTAAAAGTTCAACAAATAGAGCGCCACGAAAATATACTAAAGGTATGGTAGGTGAAGAGTTTACAATTTGGCTTCAATTAAAAACTATTGCTGACATAGGCATTATCGGATTACCAAATGCAGGTAAATCAAGTTTATTGGCAGCTATAACAAATGCGAATCCAAAGATTGCTAATTATCAATTTACTACTTTAAATCCAAATCTTGGTGTTGCACGTTATGATGATAAAGAAGTTACTCTTGCAGATATACCTGGTTTAATAGAAGGAGCACATGAGGGAACTGGCCTTGGTACTAAATTTTTAAAACATATCGAAAGATGTAAATCTCTTTTACATTTGATAGATATTACAAATGATGATTTAAAAAAATCTTACAATCAAGTCAAAAAAGAACTCCGAAATTATAGTAAAGATCTTATTAAAAAAAAGGAGTTGATTGTTTTAAATAAGATAGATTTATTAGATAAAGATATTGTTAAAAAAACAGTAAAAAATTTTTCAAAAGATAAAAATTGTGAAGTTTTAACTTTGTCAACACTCGAAAAAAACTCAATATCTAAAATTAAGGCTAAACTTATTTCATATGTCTCTTAGAAACTCGAAAATAATTGTAGTTAAAATCGGATCTTCTTTGATAGTTGATAATAACAAAAAAATAAGAAAAAAATGGTTACTGAGTTTTGCCAAAGATATAAAGAATTTAAAATCTAATAATCAACAGGTTGTAATAGTAAGTTCTGGAGCTATTGCTCTTGGTTGTAAAAAAATGAATTATACTAAATCAGGTTTAAAGCTAGATAAAAGTCAAGCAATAGCCTCTATAGGACAAATAGAATTGATGAATTTATTTTCAGAAACTTTTTCAAAATATAAATTAAATATTTCCCAAATTCTGCTTACATTAGAAGATACTGAAGAACGAAGAAGATCAATAAATGCGAAAAGGACTTTTGAAAATTTATTTCAGCTAAATTATATTCCTATAGTTAATGAAAATGACACTATTGCTACATCGGAAATAAAATTTGGGGATAATGACAGATTGGCTTCTCGAGTGGCTCAAATTACTAATGCAGATACACTTGTTTTATTATCAGACGTAGATGGCCTTTATACAAAAAATCCTAAAAATTTTAAAGATGCAAAATTAATCAGAAATATTTCTAACATCAAAAAGGATTTAAAAAATGTTGATATTAAAGGGAGAACAGAGTTTGGGAGTGGAGGTATGGATACTAAAATTGAAGCTGCAAGAATATGTAATTTAGCTGGTTGTAATATGGTAATAGCAAATGGATTATATTTAAATCCAATCAATCAAATAGAAAAAAAAAAGAATTCCACGTGGTTTATATCTGAAGTTCCAAAATTAGATGCCAGAAAAAAATGGATTATTAGTTCCGTTTCACCAAAAGGAGAGTTAATTATTGATGATGGTGCTAAGAAAGCATTGATAAATGGAAAAAGTCTATTGGCAGCTGGTATCAAGAAGGTTAATGGTGAATTTAAAAAAGGTGATCATATAAAAATTTTAGATAATAAACGTAAGGAATTTGCTAGAGGCTTGAGTTCATTTTCATCAAATGAGATAAATAAAATTTTAGGATGCCACTCTAATGAGATAAAAAAGATTCTTGGCTACATTTCAAAATCTGAAGTGGTCCATAAAGACGATATGGTAAAAATATGATAAAAAAAATTTTAACCAGTATTGGAAAAAAATCAAAAAGTGCCTTGGCACATCAGGTGGATACTAAAAAGAAAAATAAAGTATTAATAGACTACTGTTCACTTATTAGAAAAAATCAAAAATTAATCATTAGTGCTAATAAGAGAGATGTTAATAAATCAATAAATAAGGGGCTTAAAAAAAACTTGATTGAACGTCTTATTTTAAATGAAAAAAAAATAGATAATATTATTAGTTCAATAAAATCTGTAATAAAACTTAAAGACCCAACAAATAGAGTTTTGGAGAAATGGAAGAGACCAAATGGGTTGCGTATTTCTAAGATCTCAATTCCTATAGGAATAATTGCAGTCATTTATGAAAGTAGGCCAAATGTTACCTCGGACGTCGCATCATTATGCTTTAAATCCGGAAACCCAGTTATTTTGAGAGGTGGATCAGAGGCTTTTTTTTCAAATAAAATTTTGTCAAAGCTTTTTAGAGACTCATTAAAAAAAAATAATATTAATGAAAATTTTGTTCAATTTATTGACTCCACTAATAGAAATATTGTCGATTATCTATTAAGTAAAATGGATAAATATGTTGATGTAATTATTCCAAGAGGAGGAAAAAATTTAGTAAAAAAAGTTCAGAAGTTATCTAACTTACCAGTGATTGGTCACTTGGAAGGAGTATGTCATACTTATGTTGATAAGAACGCAAACTTAAATACAGCAAAAAAGATTATTTTTAATGCAAAATTAAGGAATACAGCAATTTGCGGGGCTACAGAAACGATTTTAGTTCATCAAAAAATCTTGAGAAAATCATGTAACATAATTTTAAAACACTTAGAAGATCATGGATGCAAAATTATCGGAGACAACAAAATCAAAAAAAATTATAAAGGGAAAATTATTAGGGCTACTAATAAAGATTGGTCAAAAGAATATTTGTCAGCAACAGTTTCTGTAAAATGTGTCAGAGATATAAATGATGCAATCAATCATATTAATAAATATGGGACAATGCACACTGACTCGATTATCACCATGAACAAGAAATCAGCAAAAAAATTTTTAAATAAAGTTAAAAGCTCAATCGCCATGCATAATACATCAACTCAATTTGCAGATGGTGGAGAATTTGGTTTTGGTGGCGAAGTTGGTATTTCAACTAACAAGCTTCCTCCGAGAGGCCCTGTTGGACTTAATCAACTAGTGTCTTATAAGTATCAAATATCAAGTAATGGGAGAATAAGGAAATAATTTGAGATTCAAAAATAAAATTGGGGTTCTTGGTGGGTCGTTTGATCCTGCTCATATTGGTCATTTAGCAATATCAAAAGAAGCTGTAAAAGAATACAAGTTAAAAAAAATAATTTGGGCAATTACTTTAAAAAATCCTTTAAAGAAAAAAAATAATACAAGCATTTCTGAAAGAATCCAAAGTTGTAAAAAGATCATAAAGTTAAATAAATTTATAAAAATAAAATTTTATGAAAAGATAATAAGATCTAATAAAACTATTGACTTAATAAACTTTCTAAAAAGAACTACCAAAGCTGAAATTTATTTTCTAATGGGGGCAGATAATCTCATTAATTTTCACAAGTGGTATAAGTGGGAAGCTATTTCAAAAAAATGTAAAATTATTGTTTTTGATCGTCATGGCTATAAAAAAAAATCTTTAAATTCAGTCTCATATAAAAGATTAAATGGAAAAAGTTTAAAGTTTATTGAATTTAATAAAGTCAATATTTCATCTTCTCAATTAAGGAAAATTTGATAAGGTAAATATAATTAATGGATAAAATCTTAAGCTTAAAAAAAATTATCATTGAAACTCTCGACATAAATAAAGCTCAAGACATTGTAAGTATAGACTTAAAGGATAAAAGTTCTATAGCTGATTATATGATTATAGCTAGTGGTACTTCTTCTAGGCATATACAGCCTTTCTTTGTTGCTGAGGTATTTACAGGATCTCCTGGAAAACTCGTAGATCTTGAGTCCACAATAAAAGGTTTTGATGCAATCTGTAAAGGTGAGTACGATCATCTTCCAGAGGCTGCGTTTTATATGGTTGGTACTATTGAAGAAGCCATGGAAAAAGCTGAAAAAATGAAAAAAGATGCCGCTTAATGACCGAAAATTTTAAACTTGAAGTAGTAAATCCAGAAAAATCTTTTCTTTCAAAAGAAGATGTCACTGAAGTGGTGGTACCAGCATTTGAGGGAGAGATGGGAATACTTAAGGATCATGTATCGATAATTTCATTTTTGAAACCTGGTATAATCAAAATTTATTCAAAATTAGGTGAAGAAAAATATTATGTTGAGGATGGAATAATCGAATTTAAGAATAATAATCTATCAATTCTTACTAGCTCTATTTTTAACATTAAAGATATAGAAAAAAGCAAAATAGATGAAATGTTGAGAGTTGCTGAAGAAGAGACAGCTAAGGACAACATTAGTGATCAAGCAAAATACTTAATTGATCAGAAAATTGAAGTTTTAAGAACTATTAATTAATAATCTTTTCTAATTTTTTTTGAAGAATCTTGTAAACATTAAGCTTGAAGTTAACAACTATCTCCGTAATAGAATTTAGTTCTATCCACTTCCATTCGAAAAATTCTGGTTTGCTTGTATTAATATTAATTTCATCATCACTACCAAGATGTCTCATCAAAAACCATTTTTGTTTTTGTCCTTTAAATTTACCTTTCCAAATTTTACCTAGAAGATGGTTTGGTAGTTCATAAGTGGTTATTTCATCTATTTCAGTTATTAACTCTACATTTTTAATACTGGTTTCTTCCTCTAGTTCTCTGTAGGCAGCAGATAAATAATCTTCACCTTCATCAACACCTCCTTGTGGCATTTGCCAAAAACCTTTTGGGTTATCAATTCTTTTTGCTACAAAAATTTTATTTTCTTTATTTAAGACAATTATACCAACACCTACTCTGTAAGGTAGATTTCTATATTTTTCCTGAATTTCAACCATTAAGTAATTTAATTGCGTAATTCAATTGATTATCGGTTTCAGTTTTAATTTTAAAATCATCACTTTCCTCATCTATTTCAATGTCAGGTGACACACCTACTTCGGAAATAGATTTGCCTGAAGGTAAATAATACTTAGCTACAGTTAATCTTATAGCTCCTTTATTTTTTAGAGGAATAATAGATTGAACAGATCCTTTTCCATAACTATTTTCACCAATTAAAATTGCTCTTTTATGATCTTTTAGAGCTCCAGCTACAATTTCAGAAGCAGAGGCAGAACCGTAATTTATTAAAACAAGAATAGTTTTTCCTTTTGTCAGATCTCCTTTTTTTGCAAACCATTTTCGATTTTCTGATTGTTGCCTACTTTTTGTAGAGACAATCTCACCATTATCCAAAAAAAAATCAGAAATTTTTATAGCTTGTGATAATAGTCCACCTGGATTATTTCTTAGGTCTAAAATGTAAGACTTTAAATCTTTATTTTTTTCAAATTTATTGATTTCTTTTTTTATTTGCCCGGCACTATTTTCATTAAAGGAAGTTAATCGTATATACCCAATGTTTTTTTCAAGTAATTCTGCTTTGACCGATTTGATTTGAATTATTTCTCTTGTGACATTAAAAGTTAAAGCTTTTTTCTCTCCTCGTCTTCTTATTGTTAATTCAATAGAGGAACCTACGGGCCCTCTCATTAACTCGACTGCCTCACTCAAAGATTTACCTTGTACTTGGGTGTCATTAATTTTAACTATATAATCTCCAGCTTTTATTCCTGCTTTGGATGCGGGTGTATCATCTATTGGAGAAATAACTTTTACAACTCCTGATTCCATTGTAACTTCAATACCAAGCCCCCCAAATTCACCACTTGTCTCAGTTTGCATTTCGTTAAAAATTTCTGGAGACATGTAGCCTGAATATGGATCTAAAGATTGAAGCAAACCGTTAATAGCTGAATCCATACTGTCAGATTGATTAATTTCATCAACATATTCCTTATTAATTTTTTCTAAAACCTCGCCGAAAACATCTATTTTTTCGTATATTTCGTTTTCAGAAGAAATTACTTTTTGATTAAATAAAAATAAAATTAAAATAAAAGTTAAAAAGTTTAGTATAGCTTTTTTTTTCATATAATTAATTTTTCTTTGGGTATCAGCTCAGACCACATCTTTTCAAGTTCATAAAAACTTCTTTTTTCTGGGTGAAAAATATGTACTATAAGATCAATACCATCTACCAGTTTCCATTCATTGCTATCTTTACCTTCAATT
>CACBCU010000009.1 GCA_902537895.1 uncultured Pelagibacteraceae bacterium
TATAAAAAGAGCAGATTATCTTGCTTGGAATAATAAATATTGGGATTTAAAGAGACTTTTAAGATATTTACCAAAAGATTATCAGCTTTTATATACAGCAAGGCAACTTTTGATGAGTAAATCATATGGTGTAGATAATGCTATCTCAAAAGTGCCTACTAAGTTTAAAAATGATGCAGGGTTAAATTACGACAGATTAAAATGGAGACGGAAAAGAGGTAGAGTTGATAGTTCTCTAGAAATTTTACTAAAGATTGACAATACAAAAGATTATCTTGTTCGACCTGATAAATGGTGGATTGAAAGAGAAATAATTTCAAGATCTCTTATCTATAAAAAGAAGTTTGAACTAGCTTATAAAGTATCAAGTAATCATGCATTAACCGAGGGACCTGAATATGCAGCAGCTGAATGGATGAGCGGATGGATAGCACTAAGTTTTTTAAATGACCCTTTATTAGCAAAAGAGCATTTTGAAAATTTTTATAATAATGTAGGCTATCCGATAAGTGTTTCCCGAGGTGCATATTGGTTAGGAAAAACGTACCAAAAACTTGGAGAAAAAAACTTAGCTGTAGAATGGCTTCAAAAAGCAGCAGGATTTTTGACCACTTACTATGGTCAATTAGCATTTATTGAACTAAATCCTGATAAAACTTTTGAACTTCCAAAAGATTTAGAGGTATCAAAAAATTATAAGGATTATTTTTTTAAAAAGGAATTAGTAAAAATAATTTATCTTCTTGATGAACTCAACAATGATAAATACGCCAAACACATTCTTAGACATCTAGCCAATGATAATATCGAAAATGGAAGTGAAATTTTAGCAGCACAGCTTGCAACTACTATTGATAGATTTGATTTTGCAATTCAAATTGCAAAAATTGCTTCATATGAAAAAAGATTTCATAATAAATTTAATTATCCAATCATAAGTACACCCAAATACATCAATGGAAGAAAAATTCCAGAAACTGCTTTTATTTTATCAATAATCAGACAAGAGAGTGAATTTGATTTAAGTGCTAATAGTCATGCGGGTGCAAAAGGTTTAATGCAACTAATGCCCTACACTGCAAAAGTAGTAGCCAAACAAGCAAAACTTCCCTATTCAAAATCAAGATTAACAAAGGATGCGGAATATAATATAAACCTTGGATCACATTACATTGCTGGTTTAATTCTAGACTATGATGGAGCATATCCTTTTGCTGTTGCAGCTTATAATGCTGGTCCCAAAAGAGTTAAATATTGGAAAAAAATAAATAAAAATCCTCAAAAAAAACAGATTGATTATATAAACTGGATTGAGCTAATTAAATTTAGAGAAACAAGAAATTATGTACAAAGAGTTTTGGAAAATTATAATGTCTATCGATATATTTTAGAGCAAAAACCTATAAAAATGAAAAATTTTTTTAAAGATGATCCTCTTTATTAAATATGGAATTTAATCAATCTTTTTTTCAGCAAAAATTAAAATCTGGAATAGAATTTTTCAACAACAATAAACTAAGCGAAGCTATTGAGTGTTTTAAACTTCTACAAAATGAAAAATCTACTCAAATAATAGCTTTTTTATATTTAGGGATAATAGAAATAAAAAAAAATAATAATGAAAATGCAAAAAAATTTTTTTTTAAGATTCTCGAGATAGATAAAGATCATGAATTCGCAAATTTAAATTTAGGACTTGTTTTTTTCCAAGAAAAAAATGTAAAAAAAACAATAGATTATTTCAATAAAACGCTCAGTATAAATCAAGAGAATTTGTTGGCTAAATATCATCTTGGATTAATTGAAATGATGAATAAGGAGTATGGAAAAGCCAAAAAAAAATTTGAAGATATCTTATTAAAAGAACCAAAAAATTTAAATGCTCTAAATAATCTTGGGATCTGCTATTTTAAAGAAATAAATTTTAAAAAAGCAATTAATTTATTTAAACAATGCCTTAATATAAATAATAAAAATAAACAAGCTATTCTAAATTTAGCTAATTGTTTATTGCAAACAAAAGATTTTGAAAACTCAATCATAAATTATAATAAAGTTTTAGAAATAGATAAGGATCATACAATTGCTAAAATTGGCTTAAGTAAATGTTACTTCGCCTTACATAATTATGAAAAAGCTTTTTATTTTTTTGAAACAAGAAAAAAAACACAATTAGATAATTTAAAAATCACTAATAAGTTGGTTAAAGATTTTAACTGTAAAGAATGGTTTAAGGAAAAGATAGATAATAAAAAAATTTTGATCCTTAGTGAACAAGGTATTGGAGATAATTTACAATTTGCTAGATATATTTTTTGGTTAAAAGAAAAATTTAATTGTGAAATATTCTTTTATATTAATAAAAAAATTTCACATATTTTTCAAAATTGTCCATGTAAAATTATAAATGATTTAAATCAAGTTAATAAAATTGATTTTTATCAATATTTATTAACCCTACCATATATACAATATGAAATAGAAAATAAATTTGAAAAATGTATCTCTTTTATATCAAATGATATTTCTAATGATTTAAAATGGAAAAAAAAACTTGAGAATTTAAAAAGACCAATTATTGCTATTCAATGGAAAGGAAACCAAAAATTTCTAGATGATCAACAAAGATCTATTCCTTTTAAATTTTTTAGTAATTTAATTAAAAATAAAAATTACTCTTTTTTAAGTTTACAAAAAGACAATTTTTCAAAAGATATTAAATCTAATAACTTACAAGAGTTTATTACAGATTTCTCAGAAGAAATAGATTTAGGGGATAAGAGTTTTGTTGATACTATCTCTATTTTAAATAATATTGACCTGTTGATTTCAGTTGACACCTCAATGACTCATCTTGCATCTACAATGGGTGTTAAGACTTTACTATTACTTAACTCGAACCCTGATTGGCGATGGCATATAGAATTAAAAGAAAAATGTTTTTATGAAAATTTAGAAATAATTAAAGCTGATAAAATAAATGAGTGGGAATCAGTCTCTTTGAAAATTAACAATAAATTGAAAGAATTGTTTAAAAGGTAGATCTTTTCTCATAAATGGCGGAAAGGGAGGGATTCGAACCCTCGGTACAAGTTTCCTCGCACGGTCATTTAGCAAACGACTGGTTTAAGCCTCTCACCCACCTTTCCATTAATGAGTGTGTAACTTGAAATCATTGAATATTCAATATTAATCAAGTATTTATTGCACAATGAAAAATAAATATTCAATAATTTCGCTTATTAAAAATTCTTTTTCATATCACGAAAATTGGCAAAAAGCCTGGGGTGATCCAGAACCCAAAAAAGAATATGACATTGTGATTATTGGTGGTGGAGGTCATGGATTAGCAACAGCTTATTATCTTGCCAAAAAACATGATATGAAAAATATAGCTGTAGTGGAAAAAGGTTGGATTGGCGGAGGCAACACTGGAAGAAATACAACTATAATAAGATCAAATTATTTATGGGATGCAAGTGCAGGTTTATATGATCATGCTTTAAAAATTTGGGAAAATCTTTCACAAGAATTAAATTACAATGTGATGTTCAGTCAACGAGGTGTAATGAATCTCGCTCATAATTTACAAGATGTAAGAGATCTTAAAAGAAGAACTCATGCTAATAGACTGAATGGTATTGATGCAGTTTATCTTAACACGGAGCAAGTAAAAAAATTTTGTCCGATTATAAATACATCTCCAGATATTAGATATCCAGTTTTAGGAGGAACTCTCCAGCGTAGAGCTGGTACAGCACGTCATGATGCCGTTGCATGGGGTTATGCAAGAGGTGCTGATGAAATGGGTGTTGATATAATTCAAAATTGTGAAGTTAAAGGAATTAAAAGAAGCGGTAATAATTTAGATGGGATTGAGACAACAAAAGGTTTTATCAAAACAAAAAAAATTGGTGTTGTTGCTGCCGGCCACTCAAGTGTAATAGCAAACATGGCAGGTTTAAGATTACCTTTAGAAAGCAAACCTCTTCAAGCTTTAGTTTCTGAACCGGTAAAACCTATTATTGATACAGTAGTTATGTCAAATGCAGTGCACGCTTATGTTAGTCAGTCTGATAAAGGCGAGCTGGTAATAGGAGCTGGTACAGATGACTATGTTTCTTATTCTCAAAAAGGAAGTCATGATATTGTTGAGGGAACCTTAAATGCTATTTTAGAATTATATCCAATATTTAGTCGTATGAGAATGTTAAGACAATGGGGTGGAATCGTAGACATATGTCCTGATGCGAGTCCTATTATTAGTAAGACACCGATAAAAGGATTATACTTTAATTGTGGTTGGGGGACCGGAGGATTTAAAGCAACACCTGGTTCGGGAGATCTATTTGCTCATACAATAGCAAATGATGAACCTCATAAACTAAATGCAGCATTTAATCTTAATAGATTTGTAAGCGGTGATCTTGTTGATGAACATGGTGCAGCTGCTGTAGCACACTGATGTTTTTGATTCATTGTCCTTATTGTGGTGAAAGAGAACAAAGTGAGTTTAAAGCTGGAGGTGAAGCGCATATAGTTAGACCAAAACAACCAACTGAATTAAGTGATGATCAGTGGGCCGAATATCTTTTCATGAGAAAAAATATCAAAGGTGTCCAGTTTGAAAGATGGGTTCATGCCCATGGATGTAGAAAATGGTTTAACATGGTAAGAGACACATCTAATGATGAAATTAAAGCAATTTATAAAATGGGTGAAAAACCTCCAACAAAATATAAATGACAAACAATTTAAGAGTTAAATCAAGTAAATTTATAGATGAGACATATAAAATTTCATTTAAGTTCAATAATAAAATTTATTATGGTTATAAGGGAGATACATTAGCATCTGCCCTTTTAGCTAATAATATCCATTTAGTCGGAAGAAGTTTTAAATACCATAGACCTAGAGGAATAATGACTGCTGGTTCAGAAGAGCCTAATGCTATTGTTCAACTTCATAAAAATACATCTAGGACGGAACCGAATGTTAGAGCTACTGAGATAGAAATTTACGAAGGACTTGAAGCTTCAAGTCAAAATTGTTGGCCAAGTGTAAACTTTGATATAGGAGGTATAAACAATTTTTTAAGTCCAGTACTTCCAGCGGGTTTTTATTATAAAACTTTCATGTGGCCAGCAAGTTTTTGGGAGAAATATGAGTATTTTATCAGAAAATCTGCTGGTTTGGGAAAATCACCTACAGACTCTGATCCAGACATATATGAACATAAATATATCCATTGTGATGTCTTGGTTATTGGTGCTGGTATCTCAGGTATAATTGCAGCAAAAACTTCTGCAAAAAATGGTTTTAAAACATTACTACTAGATGAAAAACCTTATCTTGGTGGTTCTACAATTTATCAAAATTCAGAACACTTCAAGATTAACAATCAAATCTCGAGCTCATGGTTAGATAAAGAAATAAATGAAATAAAAAAAATTGATAATTTAGAAATAAAGATAAGAACAAGTGTTGCTGCTTTTCATGGCTACAATTTTTTATTGGCACGAGAAAATTTGACGGATCATTTACCTTTGCATCAAAGAAATGAAAAAGTTCGACATAGACTACTTAAAATTAGAGCAAAAAAGGTTATAAGTGCAACGGGATCTTTAGAAAGACCTTTGGTATTTGACAATAATGACCGACCAGGAATTTTGCTATCATCTGCAATAGAAAAGTATTCAAATTTATTTGGAGTAGCGTGTGGTCAAAAAAATGTTCTTTTTACTAATAACGATAGTGCCTATGAAACAGCAATTAGTTTATTCCAAAAAGGAATTAATGTTGGGGCCATCATTGATAATAGAGAAGAGGTTGATTCAAAATTAGTCAAAGAAGTAGAAAAAAATAATATAAAAATTTATAAAGGATATACAGTTGTTAATACATTTGGATACAAAAAGATTAATAAAATCTCAATAATGCAACTTTCTAAAGACGGTCAAAAAGTTGTGGGCTCTAAAATTTCTATTGATTGTGATTGCCTTGGCATGTCTGGAGGATGGACACCAGCAGTACATCTTTTTACGCAATCTGGTGGAAAATTGAAATTCAGAGATGAAGATCAAGTATTTATTCCAGATACATATCCTTCAGATCAAATAAGTATAGGTTCTTGTAATGGAGAATTTACATTAGATGAAATATTATCAAGCATTTCAAAAAAACTTAAAGATTTCTTAAATATTAAGAAAACTGAATATGAAAATCTTGAGATCCAATCTCATTTCAATAAAACTAAAAGAAATATATGGTTACTTCCGTCTGATAAGATAATTGGTAAGACAAAACCATTTGTTGATTATCAAAATGATGCTACGGCAAAAGATATCAAATTAGCTTTAAGAGAAGGATTCCGATCAATTGAACATGTAAAAAGATATACAACAACTGGCATGGGAACTGATCAAGGTAAACTTGGTAATATGCATGCTTTGGGAATTATCTCTGAAACTGCAGGTTCTAAAATGGGTGAGCTTGGTACAACAACATTTAGACCACCCTATACCCCTCTTACTTTTGGTACAATAGTTGGCAGAAATGTCGGAGAATATTTTGACGTCTTTAGAAAAACTCCGATTCATGATTGGCACGTAGAAAATAAAGCGAAGTTTGAGAATGTAGGACAATGGAAAAGAGCTTGGTTTTATCCAAAAAAAAATGAAAGTATGCATGAAGCTGTGCAAAGAGAGAGTAAAGCTGCAAGAGATAGCGCCGGTATATTAGATGCTTCAACATTAGGTAAGATCGATATTAAAGGAACAGATGCTTCAGAGTTTTTAAATAGAGTTTACACAAATACATGGTCAAAGCTTGCTATTGGAAAATGTCGATATGGACTAATGCTTAATGAGGATGGCATGGTTTATGACGATGGTGTAACAACACGCTTAGATGAAAATCACTACATTATGACTACAACAACAGGTGGAGCCGCAACCGTTTTAGGTAAATTAGAAGATTACCTTCAAACAGAGTGGCCAGAGCTAGACGTATACCTTACTTCAGTGACTGATCATTATGCAACAATTAGTGTTTGTGGTCCGAACAGTAAAAAAATTATTTCAAAAGTAATTCCTAATCTAGATTTGTCTGATGAAAAATTCCCACATATGTCATTTAAAAACGCAAAGATTGATAAAGTTAAATGTAGAGTAATGAGAATAAGTTTTACCGGTGAGCAAAGTTATGAAATTAATGTTCAAGCTAACTATGGGAAATCTGTATGGGACAAGTGTATGCAGGCAGGAAAGGAATTTAACATCACGCCTTATGGGACTGAAACAATGCATTTACTAAGAGCAGAAAAAGGATTTATAATTGTGGGACAAGACACAGATGCAACTATGACACCAATCGATCTTCAAATGGATTGGATAGTTAGTAAAAAGAAATATGACTTTATTGGTAAAAGATCTTTGTATAGATCAGATACAATAAGAGAGGACAGAAAACAATTAATTGGTTTGGTGACGGAAAACCCAAAAGAGGTTTTAGAAGAAGGTGCTCAAATTGTTCTGGATGCAAGCAAGTCTCCGGTTGAAATGTTGGGTCACGTAACTTCAAGTTACTATAGTCCGAATTTAGAAAAATCTATTGCTTTAGGTGTTGTTAAAGGTGGAAAAAATATGATGGGTCAAAAACTAATTATCCCAATGGAAAATAAACAAATCAACGTGACAGTTACGGATCCAGTGTTTTTAGACAAGGAGAATAAAAGATTGAATGCTTAATTATTCAAACGCAATTTCAGAAGAAAAATCTTATTCAGGATTACAAATGAAAGAAGTTAAACCTATAATGAAACTGATTATAAGAGGAAAAAAAAGAGAATTTTTATCTGCAGTTGGAAAATCATTAAATTTGATATTGCCAGCCGAAGCAAATACTTTTACTAAAAGCGATAAATTAACTGCACTTTGGCTAAGTCCTGATGAATGGATGATTTTTTCAAATGAAGTTTCTCATATTGATAGTAACGATTATCAAACAGAAAATTTACTTAATAAAAGTATTTGTAAAACAAATTTAGGAGCTGTCACAGATGTTACTGACCAATTTGTTTTGATTAACCTTAAAGGAGACAAAATTTATGAGTTATTTGAGACTGGATCGCCATTTAATTTCAATGATTTTAGAAAAAAAAAGGGCTCTGTCATACAAACAATATTAGCGAAAATAGATGTGATTATACAAAATGAGAGTCAAAATGACGTGAATCTTTTTGTAAGACGCTCTTTTTCACAACATTTGTTCTCTTGGATGAATGATAGTGCGTCAAGATTATAGTCTCATTTTTTTTTAGATTTGTTAAAAACAAGAATGAAAAAATTAATCTATTTAGCAATATTTGCTCTTTTACCCCTAAATTTAAATGCAGAATCAAACTTAGATAAGATTTTATCATCAGGTGTCTTAAAAGTTGGAACAACTGGAGATTGGGATCCTATGACTATTAAAGATCCCGCGACTAATAAATATAAAGGATTCGATATCGATGTAATGAGTGAACTAGCTAAGGACATGGGTGTTAAAATTGAATTCGTACCAGCTGAGTGGAAAACTATCGTTTCTGGAATAACTTCTGAAAGATATGATATATCAACAAGTGTCACAAAAACTCCTAAAAGAGCTGAAGTAGCCGGATTTACAGATACCTACTATAAATATGGAACTGTACCACTTGTTCTAAAAAAGAATTTAAGCAAATTTTCGACCTGGGACTCACTTAACAACTCAAGTGTAACTATTGCAACTACTCTTGGTACATCACAGGAAGAAAAAGCAAAAGAATTTTTTCCTAAATCAAAACTGAATTCTGTAGAAGCTCCTGCTAGAGATTTTCAAGAAGTATTAGCTGGAAGAGCAGATGGAAATATAACAAGTTCAACAGAAGCAAATAAGTTAGTTATCAAATATCCACAATTAGCTATCGTTCCTGATGGTGAAAAAAATCCTGCTTTTTTAGCTATGATGGTTCCTAAAGGTGATAGCAAATGGAATAACTATGTTAATGACTGGATTAAAAAGAAGAAATCATCGGGCTTCTTTACTAAGTTGTTAGCTAAATATAATCTAAAAAGTTTATAATAAATTAGTATTTACTGCTTAATACTTTATAAATTGGGGGGTGAGAAATTTATTTTTTTTACTTCTAATTATCCCTTTAACTTCGTGTAATAAAGGCGAACTTAATTGGCTAATCTTATCACCAAACAATATTGAAGGTTTAACAAATCTAAAGTTTCTATTAAGTGGTTTAACCACCACAATTTTTATTTCTTTAGTTTCAATTATTATCTCAATCTTCGTTGGATTAATTGTAGCTATACCATCATTAGCTAAAAATAAATTTTTAACTTATATCAATATTGGCTATGTTGAGATTGTCAGGGCAATACCATTATTAGTATTAATATTATGGATCTATTATGGACTACCAATAATGACGGGTATTAGCTTTAGTCCATTTGTATCTGGCATTATTGCACTATCTATAAGTGAAAGTGCGTTTCAAGCAGAAATTTTTAGAGCAGGCATAAACTCTATCAAGAAGTCCCAGTGGGAGGCTGGAAGTTCGTTGGGATTAAATTTTGTCAAAAAATTAAAGCTTGTTATTCTTCCCCAGGCTATCAAAAATATTTTACCTGCAATAGGAAATCAATTTGTCTATGTCTTAAAAATGTCTTCTTTAGTTTCAATTATAGGCATTGGTGATTTGACAAGAAAAGCTAATGAACTTGTTGTTACAACCTATCGCCCGCTTGAAATATATACATTTTTAATTCTTGAGTATTTAGTTTTAATATTAATTGTTTCCTATTTAGTGAGAAAATTTGAAAAAAAATTGCAAAAGGATTAATTTTTTTTTCTATAATCCCAAGGCATTTCAAAAGTACCAGCCCATAAACCTAATTTGTCTTTTTTTGCTATATCTTCATGTGCAACATATTTTTTTGAGTATTTTCTATATGCAACAGCATAACCATATCGAACCATCCAAGCATTAATGTTAGTCTTGCCCTTAAAACATTCTGCGATAAATCTTTTATATCTATCTTTATTTTTCCATTTACAACTCATAAATTGATTGTTAATTTTTTTTTTGAGCCTATTAGTAGAAATCTCACCGCAAAAATAATCTTTATTAAATGAAAGGAAAGAAATTGTAAGCCAAATTTTTTGACATTTTTGATCTCGTTCTGGAGCATCAATTCCAAAAAGACGAATTTTCTTTTTATTTATTAAAATTGTGTCACCATCAATAACTTTTGCAATACCTGTAATAATTTTTAACTCTTTAGCTTTAAGATTTTCTGGGCTAGTTAAAAGAATGACTATATGTAAACTAATTAATAAAAAGACTCTTATTTTGTTTAAAAACATTATTTAAGAAATATCCAATAAACATCAAAACTGCAATTCCCATTAACCAATTTGTTACAAATATAGTGTAAAAAATGTCCTCATAATCACCTCCTCTAATATTAATTACATACCATAAACTAAAAAAAGGAAGGGCTGTTAATCTTAAAACACTCATATAAAGACTATAAAGAGGTTTTTTTACTGCTTGAAATACTGCAGTAGTAATAAAGAACACTGGATAGATAGGACCAATCAATGCTGCAACTTTTAGGTAAATTGCACCATGTTTTACTGCCTCTGAATTGTCCGTAAATAATGAAACTAAAAATTCTGCTCCAATAAAAATTATTATTCCTGCACAAATCATGAAAGATGAGCCAAATAGTAAAGCTTTTTTATATAATTCTCTAAGTCGATCATAATTTTTTGCCCCAAAGTTTTGTCCACCAATAGATAAAACAGCTGTATTCAAGCCTATAACAGGTAGTAAAAAAACTTGTTCAATTCTTAGGGCAGCGCCATAACCGGCGGTTGCGAGATCTCCAAATTGACCAATAAAATAAAGAATATTAAACAAACCCACACCAATTAATAACATACTAAACATGACAGGTATGGTTTGATAAACTAACTCACCCAAAAGATTAAATTTAGGAATAAAGCATTCAAGTTTTAGGTATTGTTTTAACTCACAACAATATACCTTATGCGCCAGATAAAGCAGACCAGTAAATTGAGCAACAACTGTGGCTATTGCTAAACCTGCTATGCCAAAAGCAGGAACAAATCCATATCCAAAAATAAATAAAGGATTTAAAAAAATATTTAAAAAGAAAGTAAATATCAAAACATTTCTATAACTTTTAGTATCTCCTTGAGCATTTAAAGTCCCATTTAAGGAAATTTGTATTAAAACAATAATTGTTCCATAAAAAATAATATCTAAATATTCTCTTGATAAAGTAATTCCATCCGGGTCAGACCCCATTAATGACAGTAAGAAATCTGAAACGTTTAAACCAAAGAAGGTAACAAGAACAGATAAAAAAATTGCAAAAATTATCGATTGAGCAATAAATAATGAAGCTTTTTTTTTATTATTAGCTCCTAAATTATTACCTATTAATGTATTTGTACCAGCTGTTAAACCAACACCTATGGCAATTATAGTAAAGTAAATTGGAAAAGATTTTGCAATTGCTGCTATTGCTTCAGCTGATATTCTACCTGCGAACCATGTGTCGACTAAATTATAAAAAGTTTGAAATAACGAACCCACACTTGCTGGGATTGTGACTTTCCTTAATAAAAACCATATTGGGTCCTTGGTAAGTTTAAGAGATTGTGGCAAATTAATTCCTACTAATATTCTTTTTGAAAATTATATTTTTTTCCTGATAACTTCGCTTTATATATCTGACTTTGCCTCATTCTAAAACGAGATTTTTGTTTTTTAGTGAGTTTACCATAACAACTTGGACAAGATACACCCTCCTCGTACATTTTAGATTTTTTATCTTTTAATGAAATTGGTTTTCTGCATCCGCTGCAAACCGAATACGAGCCCTGTAATAAGCCATGTTTTAAACTGACTCGATTATCAAAAACAAAGCACTCCCCTTTCCATAAACTATCCTTTTTTTTGATTTTTTTTAAGTAATTTAGTATGCCTCCTTTTAATTGATAAACATTTTCAAAACCCTTTTTTTTTAAAAATACAGAAGCTTTTTCACACCTAATACCACCAGTGCAAAACATAGCGATAGGCTGTTGCTTTTTTAATCGTTTTAAATATTTTGGAAAATCCCTAAAATTATCTACATTAGGATTAAAAGCATTTTTAAAAGATCCCACTTTGTTTTCAAAAGGTTTTCTCGCATCTAATAAAAATGTTTCTTTACTTTTAATTAGCTTATTCCATTTGTTTGGCTCTATACGATTATCAATTTTTTGAATTTCATTTTTTATATTTAAACTCATTGGTACTAACTCTTTTTTGATTTTTATTTTTGGTTTATGATAAGGTTGAAAGTTGCTATGTGACTTGTTAAAACTATTAAACTTTTTTAATTTAAAAATAGTCTTAATTTTTCTAATTGTTTCATTTAAATCTTTATTTTTTCCAGATAAAGATCCATTGACTCCTTCTCTAGAAATTATAATTGTTCCTCTAATATTTTTTTTAAGAAGAAGATTATTTAATAATTTTTTATTTTTATTTAAATTATTAATTTGTTTGAATTTATAAAAACCAAATACTGTAAACATTAAACTTTCCTACAAACACTCATTCCATCACCAAAAGGCACAATTACTTTCTCTATCCGTTTGTCTTTTGATATAAAATTATTCAGTTCCCTTATATTTTTTGTAAATTTATCATTTATTCTTTTATCAACTACTTCTCCATGCCATAATACATTATCAATTATTACTAAACCTCCTTGATTTAATAAGTCTAAAGAAATTTCATAATACTTTTTATAATTCATTTTATCTGCATCTATAAAAACTAAATCAAATTTTTTATTTCTAATCTTAATTAGAGATTCTAAGGCTGGTTTTATAATTGTCTTTATCTTATGATTTTGTTCAGCTTTTTTAAAAAAATTAACAGCAATTTTGTTAGTCTCTCTATTTTTATCTAAAGCAATAATTTCTCCATTATCAGGTAAAGCTAATGCCATGGATAATGTACTTAGACCAGTGAAGGTTCCGATTTCTAATACTTTCTTAATTTTAGAAACTTTAATAATTAAATGAAGAAATTGACATTGAGATATTGATATTTGCATTTTTTTAGTATCACCTAATTTAAGATTATAATTAATGATTTCCTTTTGTACTGGATGAAGTTTTAAACCATGTTTTAATATATAATCTTGTAGATGCTTTGTAATATTAAGGTCAGAACCCATAACCCTTATAATTTTTTTTTTAAGATCTCATTAATTAATTGAGGATTGGCTTTTCCACCAGAGGCTTTCATAGCTTGACCTACAAAAAAACCAAAAAGTTTTTCTTTGCCCTGCTTGTATTCAATAGCTTTTTCTCTATTATTGTTAATTATCTTATCTATCAATTCCTCTAATGCTTTTGGATCGCTTTGTTGTTTTAAGCCTTTTTCTTCCACAATTTTTTGAGGATCTTCATCATTCTTTAACATTAGTTCAAAAACTGTTTTAGCAATTTTTCCTGAGATTGTTCCATTCTTAATTAAATTTACTAATATTGCCAAATTTTTTGCACTTACAGGGCTTTGTGTAATTTCTAAATTTTTACTATTTAAAACAGCAAAAAGCTCTCCGGTAATCCAGTTAACTGCAAGTTTCATATCTTTATTCTTGCCCATTTTTGCTACAACTTCCTCAAAATATTTTGCTATTTCTATATCAGAAACTAAGATTGTTGCCTCATAAGCTGATAACTTAAATTCATTAATAAATCTTTTCTTCTTATCATCAGGTAACTCTGGAATTTCACTTTTAAGTTTATTAACAAATTCGTCTGAGACTTCTAATGGTAATAAATCTGGATCAGGGAAATATCTATAGTCATGAGCATCTTCTTTCGATCTCATTGATCTTGTCTCATTTTTCTTAGTGTCAAATAATCTAGTCTCCTGATCAATTATTTTACCTTCTTCAATTAGATCAACTTGTCTGTTAGCCTCATATTCTATAGCCATTTGCATAAATTTAATTGAGTTTACATTTTTAATTTCACATCTTGTTCCAAACTCTTTTGACCCTTTTTCCCTTACGGATACATTAACATCTGCTCTTAATGATCCTTCTTGCATATTGCCATCACAAGTTCCTAAATATCTCATGATTGATCTCAATTTTTTTATATATATACTTACTTCATCTGGGGACCTAAGGTCAGGTTTACTTACAATCTCCATTAAAGCTACTCCTGATCTATTCAAATCAACAAAAGTATTTTGAGGATCTAAATCATGTATACTCTTTCCTGCATCTTGTTCTAAATGTAATCTTTCTATACCTACTTCTTTATGGCCATCAGGCAAATCTATAATTACTTTACCCTCACCCACTATTGGATCTTTAAATTGTGAAATTTGATATCCTTGTGGTAAATCTGCATAAAAATAATTTTTTCTATCAAAAACTGAACGTTTATTTATTTTTGCATTAAGACCTATACCAGTTTTTATTGCTTGTTTAACACAAAATTCATTTATTACGGGTAGCATACCTGGAAAAGCTGCATCAACTAAACTTACTTGAGTATTAGGTTCAGCACCAAATTTTGTAGCAGATGTAGAAAACAATTTTGATTTGGATAATACTTGAGCATGAACTTCTAAACCTATTACAACTTCGTATTGATTATCTCTACGATTAATTAAATATTCTCGAATCTTTTTACTCATTTAATCCACCAATCAGTAATTTTATTCTTAAAATTTATTTTTTCCTCCATTGCAAATGCAATATTCAATATATTTTGTTCATCGAAGGCTTTACCAATTATTTGTAAACCAAGGGGATAACCTTTTGCGTCATGACCTGCAGGAATTGAAATACCTGGTAAACCAGCTAAATTAACAGGTACTGTAAATATATCGTTGAGATACATAGAAACAGGATCGTTAGTTTTTTCACCAATTTTGAAAGCTGAGCTAGGTGTAGATGGTGTTAAAATTGCGTCCACTTTTTTATATGCTTCATCAAAATCATTTTTAATTAATCTTCTAACCTTTTGAGCTTTTAAATAATATGCATCATAATACCCTGAAGATAGGACATAAGTTCCAATCATAATCCTTCTTTGAACTTCTGCACCAAAACCTTCCGACCTAGTTTTTTCATACATATCAATTAAATTTTCACCATCTGCTCTATATCCATACTTAACACCGTCATATCTTGCTAAATTTGAAGATGCTTCGGCTGGAGCAACTATATAATAAGTTGGCAGAGCATAACTAGTATGTGGAAGTGAAATGTTTATAATTTCTGCACCACAATCTTTTACATATTCAATACCTTTTTGCCAGAGGTCCTCAATTTCTTTAGGCATACCATCAACTCTATATTCTTTTGGTATTCCAATTTTTTTTCCTTTAATATTATTAGTAAGATCTTTACTATAATGACTTCTTTTAAAATCTATTGAAGTTGAATCTTTCGTATCAAAACTACTGATTACTTCCTGAAGTAAAGCACAATCTTTAACATTTTGTGCCATTGGTCCTGCTTGATCTAAGGAAGAAGCAAAAGCAACAATTCCATATCTTGAACAACTACCATAGGTTGGTTTTAAACCGACCGTTCCAGTAAAAGAAGCTGGCTGCCTTATTGATCCACCGGTATCTGTACCAATTGTAATCGGTGTTAATTGTCCTGCAACTGCAGAGGCAGATCCCCCAGAGGAACCGCCTGGTACTAAATCTTTATCAATAGGATTTTGGACATTGCCATAAAAACTAGTCTCATTCGAGGAGCCCATTGCAAACTCATCACAATTTAACTTACCTAAAAGAATTGCACCTTCACTCCAAATATTTTCTGTTACCGTTGACTCATAAGTTGGCACGAAATTATTTAAAATTTTGCTACCAGCAGTTGTTTTGACATTCTTTGTGCAAAATAAATCTTTAACAGCCATTGGAATACCAGGTAATTTTAAATTTAAATTGGGTTTTTGATCAAATTTTTTTGCTTTATCTAAAGCGGATGTGAAGTCTTCGGTAATAAAAGCATTAAGCACTTTTGATTTTTCAGATCTTTCAATAAAGGCTTTCGTAACCTCTGATGAAGAAAGCTTTTTATTTTTAATACTTTCAACTAACTCTGTTAAAGATTGTTTTGTTATATCTGACATCACTCAATAACCTTAGGTACAACAAAATAATCTTCATTATCTTGAGGAGAATTCTTAATTATTTGTTCTCTGATATTTTTACTTTGAACCTCATCAGACCTCAATTTTAATGTTGTTTCTGCGATAGAGGTTAACGGTTTTACATTCTCTGTTTTTAATTCATTAAGCTTTTCAATAAAATCAAAAATTGAATTTAAATCACCAACTAATTTTTTAGCCCTTTGGTCATCAACTGAGATTCTTGATAATTTAGAAATATGTTTTATTGTTTTAAGATCTATGCTCATATGCTATTTAAATAAGACGAAAACTATCATTTAAGTTTAAATTATACAATATGGTGACATTAGATGAATTCAAAAAAAAACACACAGATAAGTGTAGATTAATAGGATTAGACCTTGGTTCTAAAAGAATCGGCGTTTCAATATGTGATGAGAAGCAATTAGTTGCAACACCATTTAGAACTATTGTCAAAACTTCGTCTGAAAAACTAATAATAGAATTAAAGGAAATTATTAAGGAAAACAATATAGGAGGTATCATAATTGGAAATCCTCTTAATATGGATGGTTCATCAGGCAGATCAACTCAATCAATTAAAGACGTGTCTAAAAACATACAAAAGAATATTAATATACCTGTTTGCTTATGGGATGAAAGGTTATCAACAGTTGGGGCTTTCAATTTGTCAAGCCAATTGGACGTAAATGTTACAAAAAGGGAAAAAAAAATCGATGAGAATGCAGCTGCATTTATTTTACAGGGTGCAATTGATTTTTTAAATAATTAATACTTGCTATTGTAAAGAATTATAGTTATAGAGTTGGTTTTAATGGCAATACCAACTAATAAAGCTATTAAAATTTCCCAAAAACACTTGTTAGGAATCCAAGATTTATCAATAAATGATGTCAATTTAATACTTGATGAAGCTAAAGACTTTATAAAGGTTAATCAAAGTAAAAACAAAAAAATAGATGTGCTAAAAGGTAAAACTCAAATAAATTTATTTTTTGAGCCATCCACAAGAACACAAAGCTCTTTTGAACTTGCAGGAAAAAGACTTGGAGCTGATGTAATGTCTATGAACATTAGTAATTCAGCCATAAAAAAAGGTGAAACGTTAATTGATACTGCAATGACATTAAACGCAATGCATCCAGATATTATTGTCATTAGACATCAAGATTCTGGTGCATGTAATTTACTCTCACAAAAAGTTAATTGTGCGGTTTTAAATGCAGGTGATGGTAGGCGTGAGCATCCAACACAAGCTTTACTTGATGCTTTAACAATTATTAACCGTAAAAAAAAAATAGAGGGTTTAAAAATAGCAATTTGCGGAGATATATTACATTCTAGAGTGGCTAGATCAAATATCTATTTACTAAATATGCTTGGAGCCGAGGTAAATATTATTGCACCAACTAATTTAATGCCCAAAGAAATAGATAGATTTGGCGTGAACCCTTTTACTGATATGAAAAAAGGATTAAAGGATTGTGATATCGTTATGATGTTAAGATTACAAAATGAAAGAATGAGCAGTTCATATCTTTCATCAAACAGAGAATATTATGAATATTTTGGACTAACACCTGATAAATTGGAATATGCAAAATCAGATGCTTTAATAATGCATCCAGGTCCAATGAATAGAGGTATCGAAATAGATACAATTCTTGCAGACGATATTAATAAAAGCGTAATTAAAGAACAAGTTGAACTTGGTGTTGCAGTAAGAATGGCTTGTTTAAAAATATTTTGTATATAAATGAAAAAGCAATATTTTATAAATGCAAATATAGTTGATCCTCATAATTCTATTAATGAAATTGGTGGTTTAATTATTGGAGAAGATGGTAAAATTGAGGCTGTAGGAAAAAAAGTAAATACAAATAATCTTCCAACTCGTGAAAAACCAATAGATTTAAAAGGTAAACACATCTTTCCTGGGTTGGTTGATATGAGAGTTTTTGTCGGTGAACCTGGTTTTGAGTATAAAGAAAACTTCAGAACATTAAGTAATGCGGCTCTTTCAGGTGGAGTGACCTCAGTGGTTACTATGCCAAACACTAATCCTATTATTGATAACGTCTCTATAGTTGATTTTCTAAAAAGGAGAGGAAGAGATAAATCTAAAATTAATATTTTTCCATGTGCCTCACTAACTAAAAATATTGAAGGTACTAACATGACTGAATTCGGCCTTTTACAAAAAAAAGGGATTATTGCATTTACAGATGGAATTAAGACAATCCAAAATCCAAGATTAATGTCAAGAATTATGAATTCTGCAAAAGATCTTGGATGTTTAATTATGCAACATGCTGAAGATTATGAGCTTGCCAAGAATGGAATGATAAATTCCGGTATTGTGGCAACAAAATTAGGTTTATCAGGTATCCCAGAAATTGCTGAGAGAGTTTTAATTGAAAGAGATCTAACTTTGTTAGAAAAAGTTAAATGCAGATATCATATTTCACAACTTTCATCACAAAAATCTGTTGAAGTAATTAAGCATAGAAAGGAAATTGTTAAATTTTCTTCGGGTGTATCAATCAATAATCTTTCATTAAATGAGAATGATATTGGTGACTTTAGAACCTTTTTGAAACTCTCACCACCTTTAAGAAGAGAGGAAGACAGATTAGCTCTAATTCAAGGATTAAAAAGTGAATTGATAGATGTAATCGTATCTGATCACAAACCTGAGGATGAGGAGTCAAAAAGACTTACTTTTGCACAAGCAGCAACTGGTGCGTCAGGAATTGAGACTCTGTTATCTTTAAGTTTAGAGCTATATCATAATGGGTCACTTAAATTAGAAACTATAATTAAAGCTATGACTTCAAACCCAGCAAAAATTCTTAAAATTGACAAAGGCAATCTGTCAATTGGTAATGATGCCGACTTTTGTATTGTCGACTTAGATAAACCCTGGATTGTAAAAAAAGAAAAACTAATATCAAAATCAAAAAATACATCAATAGAAGATAAAAAACTCCAAGGTAAAGTTACAAATACGTTTGTAAAAGGAAAAGAATTATTTAAGTTATGATATGGAAATTTTAATTGTTGGTATTATTTCGTACCTAATGGGATCAATTCCATTTGGTTTATTATTAACAAAAATCTTTTTAAAAAAAGATATTAGAGAAATAGGTTCCGGAAATATAGGTGCCACAAATGCTCTTAGAACAGGAAATAAAATCATTGGTTATACAACTTTAATTTTTGATATTCTTAAAGCTATCATTCCAGTTATTTATGTTAAAATTTATTTTCCAGAATTAGTTTATGTATCTTCTCTTTGTGCTTTCTTGGGTCATGTTTTTCCTATCTGGTTAAAATTCAAAGGTGGTAAGGGTGTTGCGACTTATTTAGGAATTTTATTTGCATTAAATATTTATTTGAGTCTAATCTTTATAATTTCTTGGCTTATAACATTTGGTCTTTCTAGATATTCATCGTTAGCTTCATTAGTTGCATCAATTTCTATTCCGATATATTTGTTATTTTCATCACAATTTAATCAAGTGATTTTTTTTACTATTATGTTTATTTTGATATTTTTTACTCACAGAGAAAATATTAAAAGATTGAAAAATAAAGAAGAAACAAAGACTAAAATTTATTAATTTGACTATCTAACTCATTTGAGTAGTTTGTAATTAATGAACTTGGTGATTGTAGAAAGTCCTGCTAAAGCAAAAACCATAAATAAATATTTAGGTGATGATTATAAAGTTTTAGCAAGTTATGGACACATAAGAGATTTGCCCTCAAAAAATGGTTCTGTTGATCCTGATGATGATTTTAAAATGGAATGGGAAGTAGACAGTTTTTCAAAAAAATATCTTAAAGAAATTACCGATGCAGCGAAAGATTCCTCTAAAATTATCCTTGCTACTGACCCTGATCGTGAAGGTGAAGCAATAGCATGGCATGTAAAAGAGTATTTAAATGAAAAAAAACTTTTAAAAGATAAAGAAATTGAAAGAGTTGTCTTTAATGAAATTACAAAAAAAGCTGTGTTACATGGTATTGATAATCCAAGAAAAATTGAACCTTTGTTAGTAGATGCTTATATGGCTAGACGAGCTTTGGACTACTTAGTTGGTTTTAACATTTCACCTATTCTTTGGACTAAATTACCAGGCTCAAAGTCTGCTGGGAGGGTTCAATCTGTAGCATTAAAGTTAATAACTGAGAGAGAGCATGAAATTGAGTCATTCAATCCAGTGGAATTCTGGACTTTAAGTGTTAGATTTAAAGATAAAAACAACCAAATTATAACTGCTAATATAAGTCAACTTGAAAACAACAAAATAGAAAAATTTTCTTTTAAAAATAAAGAAGAAATAAATAAAGCTATATCAATTATTAACAAAAAAAAATTTAGTATTACTGATATTTCAAGTAAAATTATAAATCGAAATCCCTCAGGGCCTTTTACAACATCTACACTGCAACAAACAGCCTCAAGTAAACTAGGTTTTGGCGCATCAAGAACAATGCAAATTGCACAAAAACTTTATCAAGGGATAGAAATAGATGGAGAAACTATAGGTTTGATTACATATATGAGAACTGATGGAACAAATTTGTCAAAAGATGCAGTCTCGGCTTTTAGAGACTATATTAAAAAAGAAATTGGTAATGAATATTTGCCTGAAAGCTCTCTAAACTATTCAGGAAAAAAAGCTAAAAATGCACAAGAGGCTCATGAAGCAATTAGGCCTACAGATATAATCAGAACTCCACAAAGTGTTAAAAAATATTTAAGCACTGATCAAAATAAATTATATGACTTAATTTGGAGTCGAGCTTTGTCCTCACAAATGTCATCTGCAAAATTTGACAGAAATACAATTACTGTAACTTCTGATAATAATGACACAGTTTGTAAGGCTAGTGGCTCTGTTCTCAAATTTGATGGTTTTTTAAAAATCTATAACAACCAAAATAAAGATGATGACGAAAGTATATTGCCAGCTATGACAAAGGGTTTAGTAAATATTGAGTCTTTAATAGATGAACAACATTTTACACAACCCCCGCCAAGATACTCTGAAGCAAGTTTAGTAAAAAAACTCGAAGAGCTTGGAATTGGTAGACCATCAACGTATGCAAGTATTATCTCTACCATAGCTAACAGAGGATACGCAGAAATATTAAATAAAAGGTTTTTTCCTACAGATCGAGGAAAATTAATTTCTGCTTTCTTAGAAAAATTGTTCTCAAAATATGTAGATTATAATTTTACTGCAGGATTAGAAGATCAATTAGATGAGATTACCTCTGGTAAAGAAAGTTGGATTAAAGTTTTAGAATTATTTTGGAAAGACTTTAATAACAATGTTTCTGAGGTAAAGGAAAAAAGAACTAGAGAGGTTTTAGATTTACTTAATGATAGTTTGGGTGAACTCATTTTTGATAAGGATAATGAGGGAAATATAGTCAGAAAATGCCAATTATGTAGTAATGGCACACTCAGTTTAAAAAATAGTTTTAGAGGAGGAGCTTTTATTGGATGTTCAAATTATCCTGATTGTAAATTTACAAGGCCGTTATCTAAAGCAAAAGCTGCAGCTCAAGCTCAGCTAGCAGAACCAAAATTTATTGGAAAGCATGAAAATGGTAATGACATATTTTTAAAAAATGGAAGATTTGGACCCTATCTTCAATATGAAAAAATTTTAAGTGAACAGGAACAAGAAGAAAACACAAAAAAAAAGAAAAAGAAAAAGAAATCTAAAACTGAAGTTAACGAACTCTTAAAAAATGTATCGATTCCCAAGGGTTTAGATTTAAAAGATATTGATTTAGAAAAAGCTCAATTCTTATGCTCTCTACCAAAATCTTTAGGCCTCAATCCAGAAAATCAAAAAGAAATAACATTAAACACTGGAAGATTCGGTCCCTATCTAAAATGTGAAAATAAATCAGCAAGAATTGAAAATATCGAAGAAATTTTTTCTATTGGCCTAAACAGGGCAATAACTTTAATTGCTGAAGCTAAACCAGGTCGAATGTCATCATCTATAATAAAAGACTTAGGTACGCATCCTGAAGATGGTAAGCCTGTAAGAATTATGAAAGGACAATATGGTCCATACATTAAATACAAATCTCTTAATGCCACAATACCAGAGGAAAAAGATCCAACTGAACTAACAATGGAGGAGGCCTTAATACTGATAGAGAAGAGAAAAGAATACGATAAAAATAAAAAAAATAAAAAAAAATCTAGTTAGTTAAGAACTGATTTACTTCTGAAAAATGTACAGCAAAATTCATACCCTCAGTTGTGTCCTTATGTAGTCCTTGCGTATTAACCCCTACTACTTTATCTTTATAGAATAAAGGACCTCCTGAATTTCCAGGATTTATAGCAGCATCTGTTTGAATAAATAGCACATCTGATTTTCCAGTTGCGCTGTAAACACTACTTTCTTTTCTTATTGCACTAATCCAGCCTTTGGTTATAGAAAATTTCCTACCTTTTGGATGTCCCAAAGCTTCAACCATTTCCCCTTGTTTTAATTGACCCTCAAAAAATTTTACTGGTTTTCCTGACGTATTTGTTTTTAAAAGAGCAAGGTCTCTTTTAAGATCCTTCTTAATAACAACAGCAGAGGATCTTTTTTTATATTTATCTGTAACAAAAATTGACGTAGCATTTTCTATTACATGGTAATTGGTAATAATTTCATCTTTAGATGTAAAAAAACCTGAACCTAAACCTTTTTCAGTTTTAACTATAACAACACTATCAAATCGATCGTCTTTTACTTCAAACTCTGAAGAAGTACTTTTGATTGATGCCGTTTTTTTTTTATTTATATTTGTTTTTGAACTGTTACCTAATAATTTCTCCCACCAAGATAATTCTTCTTCCACAGAAAAGTTTAAACTTGCATATAATTCTTTTTTATCTAACATTTCTCTAAATTCTTTCTCATTATCAAATAAATTCATAAAATCGTTTAAAGACGTATTCTTAATTTTTTGATTTTGCCAATTAGAAACTTGATCGGCGGAGGAATATTTGTTTAACAAATTTTCATATTTTTTGTCTTGAGGATCAATATTGTATGCTACTTTAAAATCTTTATTAGATTTTATAATTATTTCTTTTTCAATTAATTTACTATTCTTGAATTGTACCACCTGATAAATAGCATTTTTCTCTGCGTTTACATTTTGCACTAAATAAGAGTAACTTCTTAGTATTTCTCTCTCCAAATAATCTGGTGTGTTAGAATAACTGTTGATCAATTGATTTAATCGATTTTGAAGTTTGGCACCCTCTTTTTGCCATTTTTCTTGAAGAGCGATACCTCCCCACTGAGTAATCAAACCACAACTAATACATTGTGACATTTGAAAACCTCTCTCAGCTTCCGCTTGAGCCCTTTGTAACTCTCTTTCAGTTCTTCGCATTTCGGCCTGGAGCCTATTAAATTCTGGATTAGGAACACTTTTCGAACCTGCAACCATCTGTGATGTTAAGTTGTCCTCAGATACAACGTTTGAATAAGAGTCAAAATCTTTCGGAATTATAAGAATTAAATTTGAATTACTCGCTAATAAATTCTTTACTATATCTAAGCTAAATTCTTTACTAATAACAAAATCAATATTTCCAGAAGGATTTATATTTGGTAATAACTCTTTTTTAACTATCTCCTTATTTGCAAAAACAACTTTTAATTTATCATTAACATTTTCATTTTGTTTGATATCGATTTTTTTTTTGTTTTTATCTTTTAATACTAAGTCTTTTTTAATTTTATCTAATTTTTTTTTTTGCTCTATTTTTGCTAATCTTTCCCTCTTTTTTTGATCCTGAACTTTTTTTCTTGCTAATCTTTTTTCTTTAAGCTCTTTTTTTCTTTTCTCAATTCTTGCAATATTTTCTTTTTTTCGTCTATCTTGATCAGCTTTTCTCGCTAATCTTTTTTTCTCAAGTTCATCTTTTCTTTTATTAATTCTTTTTTCTCTTTCAGCTTTTTTAGACTGTATCTCTTTTTCTCTTTCTACTTTCTTATTTCTTTGATTTTCAGCAATTTCTAATTTTTTCTTTTCCTCAAGATTTTCATTTTTATCTTTTGTATTGGACTTGCTTTTGATTGTGTCTAATGATGTATTCTTATTTTTTCTAAATTCGTTTAGTTTTGAAATTCTATCAACAGCTTTTGACTCTATTATATAAACAAATTCATTTTCATCTATTTCAATATCGTCTAAATTACTACATTTTGACTCTTCAAATAAAGGTAGAATTAAACCTTCTTTATCTAAGCAATATCTTTCTTGTGAATATGATACTTCAAAAATAAATAAAATCAAAAATGATTTAAATATAATTTTTATTTTATTTGTCATAAGATCTAAATGTATATATATTTAATTGTATTAAATATTATGTCCTCTTTGAAGATTAAATTTTCATTTTTTTTGTCATTTTTATTGATTTTTTTTAACACAAGCCTTTTTGCAAAAACAAACAAGACAGAGGAATTTATTCTTGATAGAGCTAATGCAACCAAATTATTACTCACACCTCCAAATATAGTTAAAAATAAAATTTCAGATGCATTTAAAAAGATAGAAAATGAATGTTGCGAAGAGAATTTTTCAAAAAATAATTTAATTGATGAAATTAAAGTTAACCTGCAAGAATGCTTGGACAAAAAATGTCATGCTTTTGTTCTACCGATATATTCCAAGAATAAACCACCATTAAAGTTAATTGTTATGAGGCAATTAAATGAACTGGATGATTTAATAATTGAAAATGGAGAGCAAAAATACAATAATTTAATGACTAAATTAAGCGGTGAAAAAGATGAGCTAAAATTAAAAAATGAAAAGGATATAGAAAAAGTCAAAAAGCAAGTACTTGATTTAGAGGAACAGAATATAAAATTAAAGCAAACAGTTGATAAGATGTTATCTAAATATCAAAAGAAGATATCAAAATTAGAAGAGGAAAACAAAAAGCTTAATGAGAATTTTAATTTAGTTTTCAATGCTCATTCGAAAACAAAACAAAAAAAATTAGAGAAAGAACTCAAATAAGACTCATTAACTGCATGAATTTTGAAGATAAGATAAAAGAACTAAAAATTAAATTACCATCTGCTAAAGCGCCAGTTGGGTCTTACGTGGCTACTAAAATTACAGGCAATTTCTTATTTATTTCAGGTCAAATATCTATTGATGAAAATGGTAAACTGATCAAAGGCAAAGTAGGAAAAGATTTATCAGTGAATGATGGTTATAATGCTGCAAAAAGATGTGGTTTGAGCATTGTTGCTCAAGCAAAAGAGGCTTGCAATGGAGATTTATCCAAAATCAAATCATGTATCAAACTTACTGGATTTGTTAATTCAACAGATGATTTTACAGATCAACCTAAAGTAATTAATGGAGCTTCAGATTTAATTGCATCAATATTTAATAAAGCTGGGATGCATACAAGAGCAGCTATTAGTGCAAATAGTTTGCCATTAGGTGTTTCGGTTGAGGTAGATGCAATATTTGAATTAAATTAAATTACCTTCCGATACTGGTGTAATCTATTTTTAAATCTCTCATTTTATCATGAGAATAAATATTTCTCATATCAAAAACTTTAAAATTCTTTTTTTTCACAAGTTTTTTAAAGTCTAGTAACCTAAAAGCATTCCACTCAGTGTGAATAATTATAAGATCACTCTTAATACAAGCTGAAGAGATACTACTGTAAAATTTAACATTCTTTAATTGTTCAAATTCCTTTTTTCTTCCAGAGGGATCATAATATCTTATTTTGCTACCTTTCTTATTTAAATAATTAATCATTGGAATACTTGATGCTTCCCTCATATCATCAGTATTAGGTTTAAAAGTTACACCTAAAAAAGTAATGTTCTTATTCTTAAGCCTATTTTTTAAAATTTTATCAATTCTTTTTGTAAGAGTTATTTTTCTTTGATTATTTGATTTGACAACACTTTTTATAATTGAGAGATCGGTTTTATATTTATCAGCAACGTCAATTAAGGCTCTTGTATCTTTAGGAAAGCAAGAACCTCCATAGGCAGGCCCTGCTCTTAAGAATCTATCACCAATCCTTTGATCCAAGCCCATGCCAACAGAAATATCTTGAATATTAACACCAATTTTTTCACATAAATTTGCTAATTCGTTTATGTAGGAAATCTTTGTAGCTAAAAAAGCATTGGACGCATATTTTACCATTTCAGCACCTCTTCTTGAAGTTTTAAAATATCTGCTAGATTTTTTTACTATAGGTAAATACAAAGATTTTAAAATTCTATTAGCTTTATTACTGTCAGTTCCAATAACAACTCTATCAGGATAAATAAAATCTCTTATAGCCTCTCCCTCTCTTAAAAATTCAGGATTAGAAACTACATCTATTAGTTTTTTTTTCTTTAAATTTTTTAAAATTTTTTCAATTTTATCTCCAGTTGTCACGGGAACTGTAGATTTTGTTATGATGATTTTATATTTAGAAATACTTTTCTTTAATTGTTTTGCTACTGCAAATACGTGTTTTAAATCAGCTGAATTACTTTTTTTTTTGGTAGGGGTTCCCACGCAAATAAATATAATATCAGATTTCTTTACTGCTTCATTTAAATCTGAGGTAAAGAATAATCTTTTAGCATTATAGTTTCTTTTTAGTATTTCTTCTAATCCTGGTTCATAAATGGGCACTTTACCTTTATTTAGTGTTTCAATTTTTTTTTTATCTTTATCAACACAATAAACAATATTTCCTACATCAGAAAAACAAACACCACTGACAAGACCAACATAACCAGTTCCTATCATGCATAATTTCATAATTTTGAAATCTCTATTCCAGATTTAATGTATCCATTCATACTTCCACAGTCCAAGTATTTACCGGAAAAGTTGTGTGCTATAAATTTTTGATTCTCTTTAATTAAAGTTTGAATTGAGTCTGTAATATGTATTTCACCTCCTTTACCTGGTTTTTGTGATAATAATTTTGCAAAGATTTTCCTTGGTAAAATATATCTTCCGATTACAGCTTTATTGGATGGCGCCTCTTTTATCGAGGGCTTTTCAATTACATCCTCAATTAAAAAATTATTTTTATCTATTTTTTTTTTCAATTTATAGATACCCCATCTAGATATTGTTTTTTTATTAACATTCATACTTGCCATAACGGATGCATTATATCTTTTATGGATTTGGATCATAGATTTAGAACAGTTTTTTTTAACTATAAGATCATCTGGTAGTAACATTAAAAAAAATTTATCCTTAATAATATTTTTAGTTTTTAAAACTGCATCACCTGTGCCTAAAGGCTTATTTTGATAAACAAATTTTATAATTTTTTTATATTTTAGAATTTTTTTATATTCTTTTAAAGTTCTCGGATCTTTCTTTTTTTTTATTATTTTTTTATAAAAATTGTCATTATAAAAATATTTCTTAATCATCTTTTTTTTTTTTGAAATTATAAAAACAACTTCTTTTATTCCAGCCTCAATACACTCATCTAAAATATATTCAATCCCAGGTTTACCATTTATAGGTAAAAGCTCTTTGGCAAAAACACTAGTTAATGGTAGTAATCGAGTTCCTAAACCAGCTAAAGGAATAATTGCTTGTTTAATCATTTGAATGTTTTACTTATAAAAATTATTTTATACAAATGAAAATTTTAATTAAGAATAAAGATATAAATGAGGCACTTAAAAAAGTTTCAAATTTGGGCTTTGTTCCAACAATGGGAAGTCTCCATAAAGGGCACGAATATTTAATAAAACAGTCAAAGAAGAGATGTAAACGAACACTTGTAAGTATTTTCGTAAATCCAACTCAATTTAATAATAAAAAAGATTATTTGTCATACCCAAAGAATTTGAAGAAAGATCTTAATATTTTAAAAAAATTAAAAGTTAATTTTGTTTATATCCCAGATAAAAAAGACATCTATTCATTTAAAAGAAAAAAAATAATAGTTTTAAAAAAAGAAAACAAAGTACTTTGTGCAAAATTTAGAAAAGGCCATTTTGAGGGTGTTATTGACGTAATGGATAGGTTAACGAATATTATTAGACCAAATAAAATATTCATGGGTGAAAAAGACTATCAACAGCTTCTATTAGTTAAAAAATTTATTGAAAGAAAATACAAAACAAAAGTTATCTCATGCAAAACTGTAAGAAATAAAAATAGACTTGCTTTATCTTCAAGAAATCAATTACTTAATAAAAAAGATTTAATAAAGGCAAGTAAAATAGCTAAAGAATTAATCCAATTTAAAAAGTTTCTTAGGAAAAACAAAAAAACAAAATATCTTTTACAAAAGAAATTAACATCTTTAAAAAAAAATTTTGGTATTAGGATTGACTACTTAGAAGTTAGAAAAAAAAATAATCTTAAATCTTCTTCAATCATAAAAAATTCAAGAGTATTTATTGCGTATTATATCAACAAAGTGAGATTGATAGATAATTTTTAAAAATAATATGCACCAACACCTAAAAAAGATACAAATCCAATTACATCAGTAATTGTTGTGACAAACACGCTAGATGCTATGGCTGGATCAATATTCATTTTTTTTAATGAAACAGGAACAAGTATTCCAAAAAGACCAGCTATTACCATTGTCAAAATCATTGAAATAGAAATTATTAAAGAAAGTTGACTATCTTGAAACCATAATTGAACTATTAATGAACTAATAACAGCAAAGATTATTCCATTCAAAACTCCAATATTAAATTCTTTTAATATATTTTGACTAAAATTGTTTTTTGTTAAATCATTTGTAGCTAAAGATCTTACTGTCACAGCTAATGTTTGCATTCCAGCATTGCCACCCATCGAAGCTACAATCGGCATTAGAAAAGCAAGCACTACCATTTGTTCAATAGTTGCTCCAAATAAACTTATGCACCAAGTCGCAAGGAAAGCAGTAAATAAATTTAATAATAGCCAATTAAATCTTCTTTTTGTTTTAGTAAATACACCATCTGTAATTTCTTCATCACCAACACCAGCGAGCCTTAGCGTATCTTCTTCAGCTTCTTCTTTTAAAACTGTTAAAATATCATCAGAGGTTATCATTCCAACAAGTTTATTGTTTTTATCAACCACACATGCTGAATTTAACCCATAATTTTCAAATGAATTACCTACCTCTTCTTTATCCATATCCACAGGTACTAGAAAAATTGTCTCCTCCATAATATTAGACATTTTTGTTTCTCTTGGTGTTCGTAAAACTTTAGATGAGGGTACAGTGCCAATTGGTTTAAAATTTTCATCAACAATAAAGATTTCCAAAAATGTGTCTGGTAAATCTTTGTTTTCTCTTAAATAATCAATCGTCTGGCCAACTGACCAATTACTTGGTATTGCTGTAAACTCTCTTTGCATTATTCTAGCAGCACTATCCTCTGGATAACTAAGTCCCTCTAATAAAGCAAAACGATCTTTAGGAGGTAAAGCACTTAGGATGGAATTTTTATTCTTTTCTTCAACATTTTCTAAAATCGCAATTGCATCGTCAGATTCAAGATTTTTCAATATTCTAACAATTGACTCTGAAGATAAAAATTTAATTACCTCTGTTTGAACAGACTCATTTAGCTCCACAAATACTTCTGGGTCAATTTTAAAACTGTTTAATTTAATTAAACTTTCTCTATCATTTTCACTTAAATGCTCAATAATATCAGCTGCATCTGCGGGATGCATTTCATTGAATGAATTGATAATAAATAATGCATCATTATTAGCGATTTTATCTGTGACAACTTTTATAAATTCTTTATTAAATTCAAAATTTACTTTTTTATCTTTAATTTTTTTAACTAAAGTCATAAATTAACCTATTATTATGTCGGCTCTTTTAATACAAAATGAAAAGATTACAATTTTTAAATGAATATTGAGGTTAAAAAATCAAAAAAACCAATAAAATACGAAGAAGCTATCAATTTTATGGAGTCAAAGATTCATAAGATAAATGAAAATAAGGCTAATGAGCTAATTTGGACTTTAGAACATAATGAAATTTTTACAGCCGGTACAAGTTTTAAAGAAAATGAAATTTTAGATAAATCAATAAAAATTATTAAAACAAATAGAGGGGGTAAAATTACCTATCATGGGCCAGGACAACTAATTTGTTATTTTATTATTGATCTAAAAAAAAGAGGTAAAGATATAAGAAAGTTTATATCCATAATTGAAAAAACAATTATCGATACATTAAAATTTTTTAAAATTGAGACTTTTGCGGACAAAAAAAATATTGGAATTTGGTATGATGATAATAATGAAATTAAAAAAGTCGCTGCTATCGGTGTAAGAGTTAGTAAATGGATTGCTTACCATGGTTTTTCAATAAATATAAATAATAAACTTGATAAATACGATGCTATAATACCTTGTGGTATAAGTAATAGAGGAATAACTAACTTAA
Organism: uncultured Pelagibacteraceae bacterium; assembly: GCA_902537895.1. Classification (GTDB taxonomy): domain Bacteria; phylum Pseudomonadota; class Alphaproteobacteria; order Pelagibacterales; family Pelagibacteraceae; genus Pelagibacter. The sequence goes on from CACBCU010000009.1 coordinate 30,740, forward strand.
AAACTATTACTGATCAAAATTATGATGAATTAGAAAATAAACTAATAGAAAACTTTTTAATTAATTTAAAAAGTTAAGTCTTTTTGATTTAAGCAAATTTTTAAAATAATCTGGTAACAAAGCCTTATAAGTATGTTTTTGACCATTGATTAAAAATTTAATTTGATACGAATGAAGCATCAACTTTTTGTTTGTACCTTTAAGAGTAATGTGTTTATACTTTTCATCACCGTAAATCGAATGACCAATATTATATAATTGCTTTCTTAATTGATGTTTTCTACCAGTGATCGGTTTAAGTTCAAGTAAACTAGCTTCTGCGTTTTTATCAATTACCTTAAAAATTGTTTTGGCTTTTTCAACTATTTTCTTTCCATTATCATATCTAATTAAATTATCATTTAATTCTCCAGAATTTTTTTCTAATTCACCATGACAAATTGCTAAATATGTTTTATATATCTTTCTCAACCTGAATAGTGAAGTTAAAAGTTGTGCCATTTCTCTTTTTTTGGCAATTATAAAAACACCTGATGTATCCTTGTCCAGTCTGTGAACAGAATAAGGTTTTGTATTTTCAAATATTTTGCTTTTTTTAAAAATATCTATTAAATTTTTTTTTGATTTAGTTCCACCTTGTACTGAGATTCCGGAGTCTTTATTAATTACTATAAAATCCTCATTATTTTCAATTATAGACTTTTCGTTAGATTTGATAATTGTATTGGAAGGTTTGAAATTTATTTTTTTGTTATTAGATTTCTCTTTAAAGTCTAAATTAAATAGTTCTACTTTGTCATTTAAGGTAACTTTGGTAGAACTTTTTACTTTTTTTTTATTTAACTTAATTTTTCCAGTTCGTATTTTTTTTTCAATTAACCCTTGAGGTATTTTTCCTATTTTATTCCTTAAAAACCTATCTAGACGCATATTATTAAATGTTGCGTCTACAACAAAACTTTTAATCATTTTTAAAATTTATTTACTTACAGCTTCTTTTTTACTGTCTTTACTCTCTACATTTTTAGATTGGACGTTCTTCTTTTTGTCAACTCTTTTAGCTTCAACATCTCTGTCTACAAACTCAATTATAGCCATTGGAGCATTATCACCATATCTAAACCCAGCTTTAATTATTCTTGTGTAACCACCGCTTCTTTTTTCATATCTTTTTGATAGCGTTTTTGCAACTTTATTAGCTGATTTTTTATCTTGAAGTTGTGAAATTAAGTTTTTAGTAGATGTTAAGTTATTTTTCTTTCCTAGAGTTATAATTTTGTCTGCTCGAGGTTTTAAAAATTTAGCCTTAGGTAAAGTAGTTTTGATTTGCTCATACTTTATTAAAGAATTGAGCATATTCTTAAGTAATGCTTTTCTATGTTCTGAATTTCTATTTAATTTTTTGTTTGCAAAACCATGTCTCATTAAATAGCTTCCTCTAACTTTTTAGACATTTCTGCTATATTGTCTGGGGGCCAATTTGGAATTTCCATGCCTAAATATAACGACATTCCAGTTAGAACTTCTTTAATTTCATTTAGAGATTTTCTTCCAAAATTAGGAGTTCTTAACATTTCTCCCTCTGATTTTTGAACTAGATCACCAATATAAATTATATTATCATTTTTTAAACAATTCATTGATCTTACTGATAATTCTAATTCATCTACTTTTCTTAACAAATTTTTATTAAATTCTGGTTCTGTAGAAACTTCTTTAACAGGAGCTTCAACAGGTTCATCAAAATTAACAAACATTTTAAGTTGATCCTGGAATATTCTTGCTGAATAAGCAACTGCATCCTCAGCAGAAATTGAACCATTAGTTTCAACTTCCATTGTCAATTTATCGTAGTCTAAAGCTTTTCCTTCCCTTGCTGTACTAACAGAATATGAAACTTTTTTAACAGGGCTATATAATGAGTCGATCGCGATTAGTCCTAATGGTGGTTCCTCTGGCTTATTAAGTTCAGCTGGAACATATCCCTTTCCAGTATTAACATTCATTTCCATGTGAAAATTAGTATTCTCATCTAGATTACATATTACTAAATCAGGGTTTAAAATCTCTACATCTGCAACAGGTGATATATCAGAAGCTTTAATTTCTCCTGGTCCCTTTGCATCAAGAATTAGTTTTTTTGTACCTTCAGAGTTACATTTTAAAGCTAATGATTTTACGTTTAAGACTATATCTGTAACATCCTCTCTCACTCCCTTTATGGATGTAAATTCATGTAGGACACCATCTATTTGAATTGATGTAACTGCTGCACCTCGTATTGAGGATAATAATATTCTTCTTAGAGAATTCCCTAAAGTTAAACCGTAACCTTTTTCTAATGGTTCAGCAATTATCTTAGCATGAGTGAGGTCTTCACTTAGTTTCACATCTAGTTTAGATGGTTTAATTAATGACTTCCAATTTTTTATATTTACGTTCTCTGTCTCCATTAAACTCTCCTTTTTTTTGGTGGCCTAGTTCCGTTATGAGGCATAGGTGTTGTGTCTTTAATTGATAAAATTTTAAAACCTTTAGCTTGCAAGGCTCTTAATGCAGTCTCTCGACCTGAACCTGGTCCCTTTATTTCTACATTTAATGTTTTCATTCCATACTCTAGTGCTTTAGAGGCGGCGGCATCAGCTGCCACTTGTGCTGCATATGGTGTTGATTTTCTTGAGCCCTTAAAACCTTTTTGACCAGCTGAAGCCCATGATATTACATTGCCGTTAGTATCCGCGATAGAAATTATTGTATTATTAAAAGTTGATTGTACATAAGCTATTCCATTGAGAATGTTTTTTTTTGTTTTTTTCTTTTTCGAATAAGAACTTTTTAAAACTTTTTTTTCTGATTTATCATTATCTTTTTTCTTATTTTCTATTTTGTTTGTGTTAGCCATAATTATTTTTTAAGAGGAGTTAATTTTTTTCCAGCAATTGCAATAGCTTTACCTTTTCTGGTTCTTGCATTACATCTCGTTCTTTGGCCCCTAACAGGTAATTTTTTTCTGTGTCTTGAGCCTCTATAACAAGCTAAATCAATTAATCTCTTTATACTTAATGAATAATCCCTCCTAAGATCACCCTCAACTTTAAAATTTTGATCAATATATTCTCTTATTTTTAATATTTCGTCATCAGTAAGTTGATTAACTCTTTTTTGTTTTGGGAAATTTAATGCATTGCAAATTTGTTTTGAAAATTTATCACCAATCCCATAAATATAAGTAAGTCCAATATGAACTAACTTGTTCTGAGGAATATTGATACCTGCAATACGTGCCATAATTTAGTGATAATTTGTAGCCTTTATATAAGAAGTTCTTTCAAAGTCAACGACTTAAACATTGATAAAATCGTTGATTTTATTGGTTATTTGATTGATTCCTAAAGAGCCATCAATCTCATGAAAATTAATATTTTTTGAATAAAATTCTAAGACAGGTTTGGTAGTCTTCATATATGTGTCGTACCTTCTTACAATAGTGTCTAAATCGTCATCAGATCTTTGTTCCTCAATTTTTCTTTTTTCAATTCTTTCTATAATAATTTCTTTATTTACATTTAAAAAAAACACTAAATCAATTTTTTGATCTGATTTTTCTAATAACAAATTTAAGTTTTTAGCTTGACTTAATGATCTAGGATATCCATCAAAAATAAGTCGATTTTTCTTTTGAGGATCAAAAATAATGTTGCTAATAAGATTATTAACAATTTCGTCACTTACGAATTTACCATCATTCATATCATTTATTATTTTTTTACCAATATCAGTGTCTTTTTTAATTTCATCTCTCAAAATATCACCTGTGGATATTTGAAAACCATTAATTTTTTTTACTAAATATTTTGCTTGAGTGCCTTTTCCAGCTCCTGGGGGACCGAATAAAATAATATTCACCTATTTACCAAATTTAGTCTTTTTTATTAATTGTTCGTACTGCGAGCTCATTAATCTTGTTTGAATTTGAGTTACAGTATCTATTGCTACTACAACTACAATCAAGATTGAGGTACCACCCAAATAAAACGGGATCGGATATTTTGCAATTAAAAATTCTGGCATTAAACAAACTAAGGTCAAATATAAAGCACCAATAGTTGTTAGTTTCGTGAGTATGTTATCAATGTATATTGCTGTGCTTTCTCCTGGTCTAATTCCTGGAATAAAACCTCCATATTTTCTCAAATTATCTGCTGTTTCGTTAGGATTAAATGTAATAGAGGTATAGAAGAATGTGAAAAATATTATACCTGAAGCGTATAACAGCATATAAAGTGGTTGTCCTTGTGTAAAATATGAACTTAAGTTTAAAAATGTATCATTTTCAGAAAAATTAAAATTTGAAAAAGTTACAGGTAATAATAATAAAGCTGAAGCAAAAATTGCTGGTATAACACCTGCTTGATTTATCTTTAAGGGTAAGTGTGAAGACTCCCCGCCGTACATCTTGTTACCCATTTGTCTTTTTGGATAATTAATTAGTATTTTTCTCAAAGCTCTTTCCATAAAAACAATAAAAAGAATTGTCAAAATAAGAAGTATAAAAATTGCTAAAATCATAGTAGTTGAAATAGCACCTGTTCTTCCAAGTTCAAATGTTGATACTAATGCTCTTGGAATTTCTGCAACGATACCAGCAAAAATTATCAGAGAAATTCCATTTCCAATACCTCTCTGTGTAATTTGTTCCCCTAACCACATTAAGAAGATGGTACCAGCAACTATTGTGGTAACTGTTGATATCTTAAAAAATACTCCAGGATTTATAACCAAATTTGCAGACGACTCTAAACCAACGGACAAACCATAACCTTGAATTGTTGCAAGAAATACTGTTCCATATCGAGTAATTTGCGTAATTTTTAATCTTCCAGTTTCTCCTTGGGCTTTTAGATTCTTAAAATATTCTGAAACACCCGTCAACAATTGAACAATAATCGATGATGAGATGTAGGGCATAATTCCTAATGCAAATATTGCCATCCTAC
>CACBCU010000010.1 GCA_902537895.1 uncultured Pelagibacteraceae bacterium
TGAGATCTTTTAAAAGTATTATTTTGACCTGTCCTTTTCCACAATTAAAAAAACTTTCTGAAAAATTCATAAATAATTCTTTTGTAAAAAAATCAATAAAAATGGATGCAAATATAACTATCATGATTGCTATAAAAAAAAACAAAAAATCTAGTAGCAGCTACCTTTTCGACGACTCAATTCTTGGCTGGGCTGGTAATGAAAATTCAAAAAAAAGATTTAAATCAAAATATGATTTATGGACTCTACAAAGTACATTCAAGTGGGCAAATAAAAATATTAATCAAAATAAAAATAATAAGAAAAAGAATTCAAAAATTATGATCGACAAATTCTTTCAACTTTCAAATATTAAAAAAACAAAAATCAATTTCTCTCTTAATCATGGCTGGAAATACTCTTCGAATTCAAAACCTTTCAAAATTAAAAGTTTTTGGGATCCAAATAAAAAAATAGGTGTTTGTGCTGATTGGTTTGTGGGACCAAGACTGGAGTCGGGATGGATAAGTGCACAGGACCTATATAAAAAAATTTCAAGATAAATTATTCAAAGCTTTTCAACCTGTATTCCCAATTTCCCATTCTTGAGTAAGACACTTTTAAAATTCTTAAATTTTTTTGATCATACCAAATGTCAAAGTCTAATCGTTTATCTTTTGGAATACTCATATCTTTAGATTTAAGTGTAAAATGATCAACATCATAAATTTTTCCATAAAGGTCTATTTTTTCTTTTCTCACAAAAGTAACAACCTGTTCTTTAATACTTCCTGATATTGGACTTATTTGAGATCCTACTTGTAAAATTTTATGATTCCACCAATTTCCAATAACACTATCAATGTTTGCTTCTCCATTGAATGAGGAGCCTTTAATATCAAATTTTTTACTATTTTTATTTAACTTTAAATTTACAAATTTTTCTTTTTCATTTTGAAGAGTTTTAGAATCATATGATATCAACTGATCTTTTATGTATTTTTCTTCACCATATGATTCAACCTTAAAAATTGTAGTTCCTAATAGATCGACAGAAAATTTAAATTGATTTGTAATAATAGTTTCTTCACCATTTCTTTCAAAAAAATAATAATTGTATCCAATTAGTTCACCATTTCTAAAAATCTCCATTTCAATTTTGTTATATTTATTGTAGTGACCCATATGTGCCATAGAAATAACTGGAAAAATTACAATAAACAGAATGGCTATAAATTTTCTCATTTAGCAATTACATTAGTGGACTTTATCTATAATAGAAATAACTTATTAAAATGTTTCTAAAAATAAAGAAAATACCAAAAGTTAATTGGAGTTCTGATAAGCCATATAATTTTAAACCAAAATTTTCCACTTTCTTTTTTTTATGTTTTGGTCTGACATTATTTGGTCTTGGTGAAGGTTTACTAATTGTTTCCTTTACAGGCGCTTCTCCGTGGAGTGTTTTAGCTCAAGGTATCTCCTTAAATGTTAATTTAAGTATTGGAACAATTACTTTTTTAATAAGTATTACTGTATTAATTTTATGGATACCTTTGGGCCAAAAACTAGGAATGGGTACAATATTTAATGCCTTAATAATTGCCCTTATGATTGATCTTTGTATAAAGTATGTACCAACCCCATCTAATTATTTTAATCAATTAATCCTAGCAGTAATTTCTGTAATGATGGTTGGAATAGGAGGGGGCATATATCTAGTTTCAAACCTTGGTGCAGGACCAAGAGATGGATTAATGATTGGATTACAAAAAATAACTAATTTACCAGTGGCAGCCGTTAGAGCTTTTTTAGAAATTTCTGTCGTAAGCATTGGTTGGTATTTAGGTGGAACAGTAGGTGTAGGAACTCTTTTATTCGCTTTTGGTATTGGTCCGTGCGTTGCACTAGGTTTGTTTTTAGTTGATAAAATTTTTGATTAGGCAGCAGCGCCTGATTTTTCACTTCTTTTTCTTTCATGAGGATCAAGAATAGCTTTTCTTAATCTACAAGACTCTGGAGTAATTTCTAAAGCTTCATCTGTATTTAACATACTTAATTGTTCAGCAATCGACATTTTTCTGACAGGAGTTAAGACAACATTTTCATCAGTTCCTTGCGTTCTCATATTAGTTAATTTTTTTCCCTTCATGACATTAATAATCATATCTCCTGGCTTAGGTGATAGACCAACAATCATTCCTGGATAAACAGGATCGTTATGAGTTACAAACATTTCTCCTCTAGCCTGTAAATTAAAGATTGCAAAAGCAACTGCCTTTCCTTGTTCCATAGAAATTAGAGCACCATTTCTTCTGCCCTCCATTTCCCCTTCAAATGGACCATATTCATGAAAAATTCTATTAATAACACCGTTTCCTTTTGTCAGCGTTAAAAATCTACTTGTGTATCCCATTAAGCCTCTTGTTGGTGCATGAAATATAAGTCTCTTTTTATTTTTACCAGTGTCTTTTAATTCTATTAATTTACCTTTTCTTCTATTCATTGAATCAATTATCTTTGATGAATGCTCCTCATCAAGATCCATAGTAATTTCTTCTATTGGTTCAAGCTTGTTACCATTTTCATCTTTTTTATAGAGGACTTTTGGAGGGCTCACAGTCATTTCAAAACCTTCTCTTCTCATTTGAGTAAGCAAAATTTCCAACATTAATTCACCACGACCACTAACCACAAAAGAATCATTTCCCTCATTTTCAGTGAATGTAATTCCAACATTATTTTGTGCCTCTTGAACTAATCGATCTCGAATTTGTGTGCTTGTTAATTTTTTGCCTTCTGTACCAGCCAAAGGAGATGTATTTACAGTTATTGTAATTGACATAGTTGGAGGATCAATAGGAGTAGCTTCTATTGGTTCATTAACTTCAAGATCACAAATAGTATCTGCAACATTAGCATTTTCTAAACCCGCAACAACCACAATATCTCCAGCTTCACCAACCTCAATTGGAACTTTTTTGGTACCTTCGTATCTAAAAATTTTAGTTAATCTTCCTTCATCAACTTTCTCTCCTTTTAAGTTGATTGCCTTAATTGCTTGATTAGCTTTTGCTGTTCCTTGTGAAATTCGACCTACTAAACTTCTTCCTAAGAAACTATCAGCATAAAGAAGTGTAGAAAGCATAGCAAAAGGTTTTGATTTGTCTAATTCAGCTGGTTTAACATGGTCTACGATTTTATCTAAAAGTGGATTAAGATTCTCTCTTGGACCATCAACTTCATGATCAGCCCATCCAGATCTTCCACTGGCATATAAAACTGGGAAATCTAGCTGGTCTTCATTAGCATCTAAACTTACAAATAAGTCGAATGTTTCATCTAGAACTTCATTAGCTCTTTGATCTGATTTATCTAATTTATTTATAACCACAATTGGCTTCAAGCCTTGTTTTAATGCTTTTGCTAAAACAAACTTTGTTTGAGGCATCACACCTTCAGCTGAATCTATCAACAATAATGCTCCATCAGCCATACTAAGTACTCTTTCAACTTCAGCAGCAAAATCTCTGTGGCCTGGAGTATCAATAATGTTTATTCTTGAATTATTCCAATTAATCGAGGCAGGTTTAGCTAATATTGTAATTCCTCGTTCTTTTTCTAATTCTCCAGAGTCCATCAGCCTTTCATCAACAACTTCATTTTCTCTAAATGAGCCACTTTGTTTCATTAAGTTATCAATTAGGGTTGTTTTGCCATGATCAACATGGGCAATTATGGTGATGTTTCTTATAGTATTATTCATAAATCTGGGTTCTTATACATATTTAAACACTTTTGAAAACTTAAAAAAAACTACACTAGGCTTGAATAAATTAAGGATTTTTTTTTAATTTTTATTTTTTTCGCTTTTCGCGTTTAAGTTTTCTCTTTTCTTTAAACGTTAATTTTGGTTTTTTTTTAATACTAGAGTCTTTAAATGATTTTCCACTATATCGTTTCGACATACTCTAGTTAATTTATATAGTTAATGTATTTGAGTGAATACTGATTAGATTATTCTTAACAAATCTAAAAATTTCACAATCATACTTGTTATATTTTTTAATTATATTTTCCTCATTCATGGTGATACCAGGGTAACTTTTTTTGTTTGAATGAAAATTAATTATTTTATTTAAGTTTTCAAATAAAATAATTTTATCAAAAGATGCTAAATTTTTTTTTGCTAAAACTATATTTTTTTTAAAATCTGAATTTAAATGACCTGAATAATATCTTGTATATTGATTATTTGCTTCCCATGCTTTTTTACAAAAATTATCCAAACCTGCTTTTGTTAAATGATAGTAATGATGTTTTTTATTTCTCAAAATATCATGATAATATGAGTAAACCCTTGCGACAGGGTCACGAATTACAGTTATTGTTTTAATATCACTAAAATTAGTATTTTTTTTTAATGGGTAGTGAGCAGTCCAATAACTTGGATAATAGGGTCTATAGACTTTATTTTTGTATTTTTTTTGTAATTCTAAATTGATTGATGTTCCACCGGTTTTTGGAACATGTATAAAGTAGATCTTATCTTTTATAATTTTATAATCTAGTTTTAATGTATTTAAACCATTTCTCAGTATTTGTTCTTCAAATGTTTTATTAAACAACCTATCAATTGGTTTGATGAAAATTTTAGTAAATATTTTTATTAGTCTAGAATTACGTTTTAAATGTTTAGGTTTAATCATATGTTATGGAGAGTAATAAACATTTTTATCATAAAAAACCCCCAGAAATTTCTTTCTGAGGGTATATAATTTGTTTAGCTTTTGTATTAAGAGTGTTCTCGTTGGGGGACCGTATTACATTCCCATTCCACCCATTCCACCCATGCCACCCATGCCACCCATGCCACCAGGCATTCCAGCTGGAGTGGCGTCTTTTTCCTCTGGTTTATCTGCTATCATTGCCTCAGTAGTTACCAATAATCCCGAGATAGATGCTGCATCCTGAAGAGCAGTTCTAACAACCTTTACAGGATCAATAATACCTTTTGCAAACATATCACAATATTCCTCATTTTGTGCATCATAACCATGTGTTTTTTTATTTTGCTCTAACAATTTACCTACAACAACTGAGCCATCAACTCCAGCATTTTTAGTAATTTGTCTGATAGGCGCCTCTAAAGCTCGTCTAACTAAATCAACTCCGGCTTTTTGATCTTCACCTTTCGCTTTTACTTTTTCAAGATCTTGAGCAGCGTATAACAAAGCACATCCTCCACCTGTTACAATTCCTTCTTCAACAGCGGCTCTAGTCGCATTTAAAGCATCTTCAACTCTGTCTTTTCTCTCTTTAACTTCAACCTCTGTAGCGCCACCAACTTTTATTACAGCAACACCACCAGCTAGTTTTGCTAATCTTTCTTGAAGCTTTTCTTTATCATAATCAGATGTTGTTTCATCAATTTGTTGTTTAATTGAAGAACATCTTGCCTCGATATCGGATTTTTTACCGCTACCATTAACAATAGTACTATTATCTTTATCAACTTTAACTTTTTTACATGATCCAAGATCATCTAACTTCACGTTCTCAAGTTTAATTCCTAAATCCTCAGAGATAACACTACCACCAGTTAAAATTGCAATATCCTCAAGCATAGCTTTTCTTCTATCACCAAAACCTGGAGCTTTTACAGCTACTACTTTTAAACCACCTCTTAATTTATTTACTACTAAAGTTGCTAAAGCTTCACCTTCAACATCCTCAGATATAATCATTAATGGCCTACCAGCTTGAACAACTGCCTCTAAAAGTGGAACCATTGGTTGTAAATTTGTCAATTTTTTTTCATGTAAAAGAATAAAAGGATTATCAAGTTCCGTTGTCATTTTATCGCTATTAGTAATGAAGTATGGAGATAAATATCCTCTATCAAACTGCATACCTTCAACAACATCAAGTTCAGTTTCAATTCCTTTGTTTTCTTCAACTGTTATTACACCTTCATTTCCAACTTTCTGCATTGCTTTAGAAATCATACTTCCAATTTCTTTATCACCATTCGCCGAGATTGTTCCAACTTGTGCAATTTCATCGCTGTCTTTAACTTTTTTAGCCGAAGAAACCAAGTTCTGTTTTACAACTTCTACAGCTGCATCTATTCCTCTTTTTACATCCATTGGGTTCATACCAGCTGTAACATATTTCACACCCTCTTTAACAATAGCTTGTGCTAAAATAGTTGCAGTTGTCGTTCCATCACCAGCTTCATCATTTGTTTTACTAGCAACTTCTTTAACCATTTGAGCACCCATGTTTTCAAATTTATCTTCAAGATCAATTTCTTTTGCAACTGAAACACCATCTTTTGTAATTCTTGGAGCACCATAAGATTTATCCATTACAACATTTCTACCTTTGGGACCTAAAGTTACCTTAACAGTATCAGCCAGGATATTTACTCCTCTTATCATTGCTGATCTTGCTTCAGCGTCAAATTTAACAACTTTTGCCATTATACTTTCTCCTTTAACTTATATTATTTACTTGAAATACCCATAATGTCAGATTCTTTCATTATGCTGTATTCTTTACCATCAATTTTGACTTCAGTTCCTGACCATTTGCCAAATAAAACTTTGTCTCCAACTTTAACATCCATTGGAATTTTTTTTTCCATCTTCAGTTTTTGCACCACCACCAACAGCAACAACTTTACCCTCTTGGGGCTTCTCTTGAGCTGTATCTGGAATGATAATTCCTCCAGCAGTTTTTTCACTGCTATCTAAAACCTCAATTAAAACTCTATCGTGTAACGGTTTGAATTTCATATATTCTCCTCTATAAATACCTTGTTCATATAGAGATTGACGATACTATTTCAAGATATACCTAGTATTTAGTTTATTAAAAAAGATAGGAAATTGGGGATTTTTTGGGTTATAGGTTATTTTGATGACTAAAAATTTAGATAAAGATGGTTTCTGCTCAATTGTTGATAATTATCAGCTTTTTTATATAGATTTATGGGGTGTTATTCATAATGGAATAAACCTTCATCAAGAAGCAATTAAAGTTTTAAAAGAAATAGCAAAAAAAGGCAAAGAATATATTCTACTCACAAATGCTCCAAGACCTAATGATGTCGTTAAATCCTTTTTAGAAAAAATGGGCATGGAAAAAGAAATTAGAGACCACGTTTTTACATCTGGGCAAGCATCATTGAATTATCTTAAAAAAAATTTATCGAATAAAAAATTTTTTCATGTAGGTCCGCCCCGAGATTTTGATTTGTTTAATGATTTTTATGAATTGAAGTCGGAAAATATCGACAGAAGTGATTATATTTTATGCACAGGGTTATTTGAAAAATTTGATAAGGATTTAAATTACTATAAAGAATTATTTGAAAAAAACTTAAATAAAGAGATGATTTGTACCAATCCAGATTTAATTGTGGATAGAGGTAACAAGAGAGAACTTTGTGCAGGGTCGGTAGCTATGGTTTTTGAAAAAATGGGTGGTAAAGTAGTATATTTTGGCAAACCATACCCAGAAGTCTACAATTTATCTATTGATAATAAAGGGAAAAAAATTCTTTCAGTTGGTGATAATTTAAATACAGATATTAAAGGTGCGAATCTTTTAAATTATGACTCCTTAATTATTTCAAATGGTATTCATAAAAATGAAATTAAGGATAAAGGAATTGAAGCAACAGCTAAATCCTATGAAACAATCTGCAACTATATTCAATCTGAGTTAAGATGGTAAAGATGAAGTTATATAATAGTTTTAATATAAAAAAAAAACATAAAAACTCAATTATTTTGATTGGTAATTTCGATGGAATTCATCTAGGGCATCAAAAATTATTTAAACTCGCGAAAATGTACAAAAAAAAATACTCATTTAAGATTGGTGTTTTAACTTTTGAGCCAATGCCCAAAATGTTTTTTAACCCAAATCTAAAAAATTTCCGATTATCTAATCTAAACCAAAAAATTGAAAATTTAAGTAAATTCAATGTCGATTTTGTCATTATTAAGAAATTTGATCGTAAATTTTCAAAAACAAAATCAATTTCATTTATTAAAAAAACTTTAGGTAAAAAAATAAATCCAAAATTTATTTTTGTAAGTAATAATTTTAGGTTCGGAAACAAAAGAGAAGGGGACGTAAAACAATTAATGAAGTATGAGAGTTTATGTAATTATAAAATTGTTAAACCACAACCTTTGGTAATAAAAAAAAGAATGATTTCATCTTCTCTATTAAGAAAGTATCTACAGAGCGGAAAACTTAATCATGTAAATAAACTTTTAAATAGAAATTGGTCTATTGAGGGAAAAATTCAAAAAGGTAGACAGTTAGGAACAAAGATTGGTTTCCCAACAGCTAATTTAGACATTAATAATTACATTTTGGCTAAACCAGGCGTTTATGCTGTTAAAGTTAAGAAAAAAAAAAGTTCAAAATATATAAGGGGGATAGCAAATTTAGGATATCGACCTACATTTAACGGAAAAAAAATATTGTTAGAGGTTCATTTATTTAATTTTTCTGAAAATTTGTATAATAAGTATCTAAGAGTGGATTTTTTAAAATTTATAAGAGCTGAAAAAAAATTCAAAAATGTAGATCAATTGAGAAAACAGATTAAAGTTGATCTCGAAATTGCAAAAAAAAATAAATGAGTAAAAGCCAAATTAATTTACCAAAAACAGCTTTTTCAATGAAAGCTAATTTACCAATCAGAGAGCCAGAAATATTAAAATTTTGGAAGAAGATTGATCTTTATAAAGAGTTAAGGAACTCAAGAAAAGGAGAAGAAAAATTCGTCTTACACGATGGCCCCCCGTATGCAAATGGAAATATACACATGGGCACTGCATTAAATAAAATATTAAAAGACATCATCGTTAAGTTCCATCAAATGGATGGTAAAGACTCTGTTTATGTTCCAGGTTGGGACTGCCATGGTTTACCTATTGAGTGGAAAATTGAAGAACAATATAAAAAAAATAAAAAAAATAAAAATGATGTTCCAATTGTAGAATTTAGAAAGGAGTGTCGTACGTTTGCTGAAAAATGGATTGAGGTTCACAGAGACCAGTTTACAAGATTAGGTGTTGTTGGTGATTGGGAAAATTACTACTCCACAATGAGCTATGACGCTGAGGCTCAGATCGTAAGAGAGCTTGGAAAATTTTTAAAAGAAGGAAGTCTTTACAGAGGATTTAAACCAGTTTTGTGGTCAACGGTAGAAAAGACTGCATTAGCTGATGCTGAGGTTGAGTATCAGGATCACAAATCCGATACGATCTATGCTTGTTTTCCAGTTAAATCATCAAAATTTAAAGAACTAAATGATTGTAATATAATTATATGGACAACTACTCCTTGGACGATTCCAGCAAACAAAGCCTTAGCTTATAATGAAAGCTTGAATTACGTATTAATTCAAATTAACGATGAAGGAAATTTTAAAAATAAAAGAATTATAATTGCTGAAGCATTATTAGACTCGGTTTTAAAAGATTGCAAAATTAAAGAATTCAAAATTATCAAGAAATTCAAAGGTAAAGATTTAAAGGATACTATTTGTAAGCATCCATTTTTTGATTTAGGTTATGAATACGATATTCCAATGTTAGAAGCTCGTTTTGTAACTACCGATCAAGGAACTGGAATTGTTCATTGTGCACCAAGTCATGGACCTGATGATTTTAATCTTTGTTTAAACAATGGAATAAAAGCTATTGAGACAGTAGATGATGACGGAAAATATACAAAAAATGTTTCTTTATTTGAAGGCTTACATATTTTTAAGGCCAATCCAATCGTTATTGAAAAATTAAAAGACCAAAACAAACTTTTGTCAAATGGTGAATTGGTACATTCGTACCCTCATTCTTGGAGATCAAAAGCGCCTTTAGTTCATAGAGCGACACCACAATGGTTTATCTCCATGGAGAGTCACAAACTCAGAAGTAAAGCTTTAAAAGCAATTGATGATACAACGTTTTATCCAAGTAAAGGCAAAGAAAGATTAAAATCAATGATTGAGACAAGACCAGATTGGTGTGTGTCAAGACAGAGAGTTTGGGGTGTACCTCTTCCAATTTTCGTAAATAAAAAATCTAATGAAATTTTGATAGATGATGAAGTATTTGAAAATATTGCAAAAATTTATGAGAAAGAGGGTTCGGATTGTTGGTTTGCAGACGATCCGCAAAAATTTTTGGGTAAAAAATATAAATCAGAAGACTTTGAAAAGCTTAGTGATATAGTCGAGGTTTGGTTCGATAGTGGCTCAACCCATTCTTTCGTTTTAGAGAAAAGAAAAGATCTAAAATGGCCTGCATCAATGTACCTAGAGGGTTCTGATCAACATAGAGGCTGGTTTCATTCCTCTTTATTAGAAGCGTGTGGAACAAGAGGCAGGGCACCATTCGAGTCTATACTATCTCACGGTTTTGTCGTGGATGGAAAAGGTCTTAAAATGTCAAAATCTCTTGGAAATGTAATTGCACCCGAGGATATTTTAAAAAAATACGGTGCAGATATTTTAAGAATTTGGGTTGCCGCATCAAATTACGCTGAAGATTTGCGAATAGATTATTCTATATTGGATCAGCATTCTGAGTCTTATCGTAAAATTAGAAATACATTTAGATATTTGTTAGGAAATGTAAATGACAAATTTGAAGATGTTAATTTGGATAAAATTGACATTAAGAGCTTGCCGGAGCTAGAAAGGTTGATGTTAAATAAGATATATTTATTAAATGAAAAATTTGAAACTTGTTTTCAAAAATATGATTTTCACAATCTTTACAAGGAATTATTAAACTTTTGCACAGTAGACTTGTCTGCTTTTTATTTTGATATTAGAAAAGATACTTTATATTGCGATTCAATTAATTCTGAAAAAAGAAAGTCATGTGTCATGATTTTAAATATTTTATTAAAATCTTTACTCAGGTGGTTTGCACCGATTCTATCTTTCACTACAGAGGAAATTTACCAACTAATATCAAAGAATAATAAGAGTATCCATTTGGAAAAATTTTTAAAATTTCCAGAAAAATTTAAAGATGAAAAACTTTTAGTAAAATGGTCTGAATTGATAAAGATAAGAGATGTATGCAATATTAGTATTGAAGAAAAAAGAGCTAGTAAAGAAATTGGTTCAAGTTTAGAGGCTGAGCTAAATATCAAATTAAATGAGAAATATAAAGATATGATCACAAATATTGATTTATCTGAGCTTTGCATTGTTTCAAAAACTAATGTTTATTTTGATGAGGCATCAGATATTTTAGTTGAGACCAATAAAGCTCTTGGTGACAAATGCCCAGTATGTTGGAAAATTAGTGTTGAGCCTTGTGAGAGACATTCTCAATAATGGTAAAATATTTAAGTAAAAGCTTCATAATAAATTTTTTATTAATTTTGATAATTTTTTTTCTTGATAGATTTTCAAAAATTTATGTGATCAGTCTTCACGAGAAAAATTATGGTTCTGACTTATATAATTCAAAATTTCTAAATATAAGTTTAATATGGAATGAAGGCATAGCTTTTGGTTTATTTTCTTTTAGCGATAAATTTTTTTATCATATTTTAAGTTTTCTCATAGGAGTAGTAATATTGATTATTATTGTAATGCTTAATAGAAGTGAAGGACTAAAAAAATATTCTCTTTTAATGATATTAGGAGGGGCTTTAGGCAATTTTTATGATCGAATTGTTTTTGAAGCTGTACCTGATTTCATAGATTTTCATGTAGAAAATTTTCATTGGTTTATTTTTAATGTATCAGATATATTTATTTGTTTAGGTGTTTTATTTATGATTATTTTAGAAACTGTCTCTAACAAGAAAGAGTCTTTAAATGAAAAAAATTAAATCAATATTGTTTTTGGTGGTGGTATTCTTTACTTTTCAAAGCTGTGAGACTGTCAAAGAAGGATTCACATCTCAAAAGAAAAAAAGTACAGATGAATTTTTAGTAGAAAAAAAATCTCCTTTAGTTATGCCACCAGATTTTAATGAGCTACCATTACCCAAAACATCTGAAAATAATGAAGAAAATGAGTCTGAAAATAATATTGAAAAATTGTTATCAAACAACAATTCTACAGAAAGTTCTGGAGTACAAGATAAGAATTTTGAAAATTCAATTATAGAAAAAATTAAACAAAATTGATGATTACTAATGGCATAATTTTCAAAAATTTTCTGATAAAAAAAAAATTTAAACAAGTATCTAAAGATTTAAATCTTATTCTCAAAAAAAAAAATCAAGTTATTCAATCCTTAAGTGCCAATTACAAGAATAGTTTTGATATTAAAAAATTAAATAAATATAAAAATTTTAAAAACTTTCGAGTGATAGGTATGGGAGGATCTTCTTTGGGTACTGAGGCTATATACGATTTTTTAAGAAAAAAAATAAAAAAAAATTTTTCTTTTATAAATGATTTAGATGTGAGCAATAAAAATAAAAAAAATAAAAATTGTTTAAATTTAGTTGTGTCTAAATCAGGAGAAACTTTAGAAACTATAGTCAACACCAATCTCATAATAAATAAACAAGATAAAAACTTAATTATAACAGAAAACAAAGATAACTATCTTTATAAATTAGCTCAAAGTTTAAAAGCTGAGGTGATACAGCACAATAATTTTATTGGTGGAAGATATTCGGTTCTATCTGAAACAGGAATGTTGCCTGCAGAATTAATGGGACTAGACTCAAAAAAATTTAGACAATTAAATAGTTTGGTTAAAAACAAAAAATATTTAAACGCTTTAATTTCTAATGTCAGTTCAACTATTTTTTTTCTAAGAAAGAAAAAACATAATTCAGTTATAATAAATTATGACAAAAAATCTGAAAACTTATTTTTTTGGTATCAGCAACTAATAGCGGAAAGTTTAGGTAAAAAAAAGAAAGGTTTAATGCCTATCGTTTCCAATATGCCAAAAGATAATCATAGTGTAATGCAACTTTATTTGGATGGCTTTACAAATAATTTTTTTACATTTTTTTTCGTTCATGAGAAAGATTCACAAAAAATTGTAAACAAAGATATTCTTGGCTCAAAAAAATTTCTTAGAAACAAAAGATTATTAGATATGACATATGCTCAAAAACGAGCTACCGAGAATGTTTTTAGAAGAAAAGGAATACCTTTTAGAAGTTTTGAAATATTAAAAAGAGATGAAAAAACTCTTGGAGAATTATTTAATTTTTTTATATTAGAAACAATTTTATTAGGTAAAGCTATTAAAGTAAATCCATATGATCAACCAGCTGTGGAATTAATTAAAAAAGAAACTAAAAAAATTTTAGTTTAAATTGCCGAATGAAATCTTTGAAATACCATAGGTTTTTTCTTCTAAAATACGAAAATTTTTTGAATATTTTTCTTTTACGTTTTTGCTTCGGTGAGTAATTATTATCCCATTTTTGTTTAGCAGGTTTATTTCAAAAATCTTGTCAATTAATTCCGATATATTCTTATCCTTATATGGTGGATCTAAAAATATGATATCATAATTAATTTTTGTCAATTTAAGCCCGTTAAAAATATTTTGCTCTATTACTTCATATTTTTCATCCAATTTAAGATTTGATAAGTTTTTCTTTAGTATAGGTAAAACACCATTATAGTTTTCAACAAAAGTGACATATTTTGCTTCATTCGACAAACATTCAATTCCAAATGATCCAACGCCTGCGAACAAATCCAAAATCACTGAATTCTTAATTTCAATGTTAAACTTGTTGGAATGTTTAAGAATATTGAAAATCGACTCTTTTGTTAGATCTTTGAGCGGTCTAGTTTTAATATCATTGGGTGTTAATAGTTTTCTGCCTTTAAAATTTCCAGATATAATCCTCATTTATTTATTACTTTATAACCAATATCCTTACGATAAAAACCACCGGCCCAATTTAATTTTCTTAAATATTTATTAACATTTTCTCTAGCTTTTAGGAATTCATCTGATAATGAAATAAAATTTAGCACTCTTCCTCCAACAGAGAAAAACTTTCCCCCTTTTTCAATAGTTCCTGCATGAAACAAGAAATCTTGTGAATTTAGTTCAATTTTATTCAGATTTTTTATTTCAACATTCTTTTCATATTTTTCAGGATAACCTTTTGAGCATAATACAACACACAAACTTTTTTTATTGTTCCAATTTATTTTTATTTCTTTCAAATTTTGATTGCAACAAGCTAAAAATATCTCAAATAGATCTGTATTTAATCTTGGAAGAATTGTTTGACATTCTGGATCTCCCATTCTTACATTATATTCTATAAGGTAGGGTTCATTATCGACGATCATTAATCCTGCGTATAAGAAACCTCTATATTCTGCTCCAAGATCCTTTAATGCTTTTAGGGTTGGGTTTATAATTTTATTTAATATTTTTTTTTCTAATTGATCTTCTATTAATCTAGAGGGAGAATAGGCACCCATGCCACCTGTATTTTTTCCTTTATCACCTTCCAAAACTCTTTTATGATCTTGAGCTGTTCCAAAGTTTTGAATTGAAATTCCATCACTTATTATAAAAAAACTCATTTCCTCACCTTTCAAGAATTCTTCAATTAAAACTTTATCCGTTTTACCAAATTTCCCCTCAAAAACTTCTTTAACTGCTTTAGAAGACTCTTCAACATTATCACAAATGTAAACTCCTTTCCCTGAGGCCAAATTATCAGCTTTGATAACTATTGGATGACTAGACTTCTTTAAAAAATTGTTGGCATCATCAATTTTATTGAATACTCCAAATTTTGCTGAAGGAATATTATATTTTTCGCAAATCTTTTTTGTAAAAATCTTGGAGCCTTCAAGTTGAGATGCTAATTTATTTGGACCAAAAACTTTAATTTCAAATTTTTGCAAGTAGTCTACTAAACCATCTACAAGTGGTTTTTCAGGTCCCACCACCACTAATTCAATTTTATTTTTTAAGATATAGTCTTTAAAGATTTCAAAATTATTTATATCTATATTAACATTGTTCGCTATTTTGGAAGTTCCAGCGTTTCCAGGAAAACAATAGATTTTATTTACTTTCTTTGAACGATTGAGCAGTTCACATATTGCGTGTTCTCTGCCACCACTTCCTATTACACCTACGATCATGTATAAGTATATAAACTAAAAATGAGTAAAAAATTAGCAAAAATAAAATATTTACCAAATAATTTTCAAGTTATCGAACCAGGCGATCATGTTATCTGTGCAGTTTCTGGTAAAACTATAAGTTTAGATAATTTAAATTATTGGAATGTTGATTTACAAGAGCCTTATTATTCATATGTTGAAGCAAATAAAAAAAGAGAAAAAATAGAAAAAAAATAATTTATTTCCATCGATTATGAGACCAAATCCAATGATTTGGCCTTTTTAATATCATATTTTCAAGTAATTTGTTTAGTTCATTTGTAATTTCTTCAACTGATTTATTTTCTTTAAAATTAATGGGCTTATTAATAATTATTCTAAACTTAATGTCGTCAAACCTCTCAATAAAAATTGGCACAACTGGTATTCTGTATTTTTTTACTAATTGAGCAGGAATGGTTGTCGTGGAAGCTTTTTCATTAAAAAAATTTGAATTTATTCCCTCAGAAACTCTTTGATCGATCATTAGCGCAGTCGAAAACCCATCATTTATTAATTTAACTAATTCTTTGGTCCCTCCAATTCCTTTTTTTATTTGAAACTTACAAATATGATCTCTTCTTATTTTCTCAATTATTTTATTTAAAAAAAAGTTATTTAATGGTCTATATATTGCAGCAACTTTTATGCCCATTTTTTCTATTTGCATTGCCATCAATTCAAAATTACTAAAATGACCTGAGATAAATACTACTCTCTGTTTATTAAGTTTAATATTTTCAAGAATTTCCCCACCATTTACAATGATATTATCATTTAATCGATCGTGTCTAAATTTTTTTATAAACATATATTCTGCAAACACTCTTCCATAATTATTCCACATGGAAATATAAATTTCTTTTAATTCATTTTGATTAATATTTGGGAACGCTTTTTTAATATTAGAATAAATTAATTTTTTTGATCTAAAGAGGGGACCAATTATTTGAAAAACTTTTCCACTTAAATTAGATGCTAATTTAATACCTAAAATTTTGAATATACAGAAAAATATAATTACAAGAATAAATTGTAAAAAATATTTTATATTTTTCATGTTAATTGAGAATTATATCTAAGAATTCGCTTTCGTTTTGAATCTGAAGCATTGATTTAACAAATTTAATTTTATCGATATATTTATTATTTAATCTATTAAAATCTTTTTCAGTTGTAATTATTTTACAATTGATATTTTCAGCTTCTGTAATGATGTCGTTTATATCTTTATCTGAATAAGTATAATGATCTGGATATTCAATTTCTTTTAAAATATTTATGTTATTTTTTTTTAACATTGATATGAAAGATTGATGATTTCCGATTCCAGAAAATACTAAGTAATTGTCTTCTTTAATAAAATCATTCAAATTAAGAGGTGTGTAAGTTGCAACAAAAATTTTTGCTTCAGGATTTACTTTAAAAATTTGGTTTTTAATATTTTCTAAATTTTCCATATTACCATTAATGCAAATATTTTCATAATATTTTATGTTTTTAAAGTTTTCCCTCAAAGGTCCCGAAGGTATCGTGAAACCATTTCCAATCCAATTAACATCATTGAAACAAATGAAAATTATATCATAATCTATAGAGTAATCTTGTAAACCATCATCAAAAATTGCAACTTTGTAACCTTGATCAACTGCATCCATCAGAGAGTTCAGTCTTCTTTTTGATTTGAATAGTTTTCCCTTATTTTCCAATATTTTTTGTTCATCTGTTTGGTCAGAATAATCTTTTTTTATAAAGCATGACTCGATACTTTTTTGATTAAGCATTTCGTGTATTTTTAAACTCAAAGATGTTTTACCTGTGCCACCCACATAAATGTTGCCAATACATATTTTTTTAATTTTTTTTATTTTTTCTTTTTTTGTAATTGTTTTTTTTATTAAATTTATGCCAATTAAAATTAGTGAAAAGGGTAAAAGAAGATAGGGTAAAATTTTTGAGTTTTTATTGTCCCAAAATTTGGGTTTATTAATTTTCATAATTTATTGATTTACTTAGTTTATTTAATGTATTTTTAAATATAACATTACCCAGTTTTTGTATTTTTTTTACCTTTTCCATCTTTTTTCTATAAATTACTTCGTTAGCAAATTGTAAAGGACTTCTAATTTCTTTAGATATACTTAAGGATTTAAGGAATGCATATACCTCACTGAAATTACTAACATTCGGTCCGTGAAGTATTTTTGCTCCATAACGTGCAGGTTCTATTGGGTTTTGACCACCTTTATTAGTTATAGATCCTCCCAAAAATACTGTAGTCGCTATTTTGTAAAATTTTTTAGACTCGCCAAAAGTATCAACAATATAAATATCCGTGTCTTTTAAATTTCTTGATCTTGAGCTGTGATAGGAGGTTTTCAAATTAAGTTTTTTTAATTCATGATTAATTTCATTAACTCGATGAATATGTCTAGGGATGATTATAGTAATCAGGTTTTTGTTTTTTTTTTTTAATAAAATATGAGTTCGTGCTGCAAACAATTCCTCATTTGCATGAGTGCTTGCAGCAACACATATTTTGTATTTTTTAAATCTATTTTTAATTTCATTATCAGACTTTTTATCAACAATTTTTTCATCCTCAAAAAATTTTAAATTACCTATATAATTAATATTTTTTACTCCTAATTTTTTTAGATATCTTATTGTTTCTTTATTTTGAGGATAAGCAAAATTTATTTGATTAAAAACTTTTAGAGAAAATCTTTTTAATTTCATCCATCTTTTAAAAGTTTTTTTTGTTATTCTTGCATTCAGAAGAATTAAAGGAATATTCCTTTTTTTAAGTGATCTATAAATACTTGGCCAAATTTCTGACTCTAAAAAAATAGTTGAATGTGGTCTCCAATAATTAAGAAAAAGGTTAGAAAAAAATATATGATCTATTGGAAAAAATTGATGGACAACTCTTCTAAAATTATATTTTTGAAGAATTTTTGATGAACTTAATGTGCTTGATGTTACAAGAATTTGATCAAAAGAACCTTCTTTGTCGTATTTATTTAGAATGGGTAATACACTCATTAATTCACCCACACTCGAGCCATGAATCCATAATAATTTTCCGGAGCACCTTTTTTTTGAAAAAAAACAAAATTTTTCTTTAAATCTTAATATATCCTCCTTACCTCTAAAGATTCTTACTAAAATTATTATTGGTGAAAATAAGATTATTAAGGCTACTAATAATTGATAAATAAAAAACATATTTATTTTTGTATTTGCTTTTCATAAAAGTTTTTATAAAGTTCAGAATTTTTCAACAATTCTTCGTGACTACCACTTGCAACCATATTCCCAGAATCAATTACATAAATATTGCTTGAGTTCAATATTGTTGATAATCGGTGAGCGATAACAATCGTAGTTTTATTTTTAGTCAAAGTAGATAATGCATTTTGAATTTTTGACTCTGTCTCACTGTCAAGAGATGATGTTGCTTCGTCAAGAAGAATAATTGAACTTTTTTTCATCATTGCCCTGGCAATTGAAATTCTTTGTTTTTCTCCTCCAGATAATCTAACCCCATTTTCACCAATTAAAGTGTCAAATTTTTTTGGAAGCAATTCTATAAACTCATCACAATAAGAAAGCTTAGCAACTTTATAAATCTCCTCATCTGTAGCATCTACATTTGCATATTTGATATTGTTTTTAATTGTGTCGTCAAATAATGTTGTTTCTTGACTAACTAAAGATATATTATTTCTTAAGGAGTCAATTTTTGTTTTGTATATAGATTGATTATCAATAGTGATATCACCAGAATTAATATCGTAAAACCTTGGAATTAAGTTTAAAATTGTTGATTTTCCTGAACCACTATGCCCTACCAAAGAAGTCATTTTTCCTCCATTAAACTCTAAGTTAATTTCTTTAAGCACTCTACTTTGTTCATTTACATCATATGAAAAATTTACGTTTTTAAAATTAATTTTTGCCTCTTTTAAATTTAGAACTTCAGCCTCTTTTTCATCTTTAATTTTATTTTCATTATCAATGATCGGTAAAATTCTTGAAGCCGCAGATAAACCTTGACTTAAAATCATACTAAGTGTCGATAAAGACCTAACTGGTTGATATGCCAGCATCATTGCAGCTAAAAATGAAAAAAAATTATTTATATCAAGTTCATTTTGCATCATTAACTTACCTGAATAAAAAATTAAAACTGCTATCATTATACCAGTAAGAGTCTCCATTATTGGAGACATTCGCACAAAAACAACTTGTATTTTTTTATTCTTATCCTTTAGTTGCTCTAGGTAACGATCAGCTCTTAAATTTTCATAACTTTCTTTTTGAAAAATTTTGATTAATTTATGGTTTTTAAACAATTCAACTAAATATGTTGTTAGAAAACCTGATTTTTCCTGGGCCTGAGTAGTTATTTTGCCAAGTCTTTTACCTAAAATTTTTGCAGAAAAACCGGCTAGGGGTATCATTACAATTGATATCAAAGCCAATTTCCAATTCTGAGTAAACATAACAAATAACAAACCAATTAGTGTAAGCGAGTCTTTGAATAACGTTAACAAAGCATGACTAAGTAAATTCGTTATATGTGTAACATCGTAGGTAAGGTTAGAAATAAAGCTTCCAGAGTGTTTTTTATCTATGATTTGAGTATCAGCTTTAATAAGAGATTCTGTCATATCGTACTGTAATTTTTTCTTAACTTCCTCACCAACCCCAATCATTGTAGATTTTGCAAAATATAAAGAAAATCCCTTTAGAGAAAAAGCAATGATTATCATAAAGGGAATTAAAAGAATTAGCGATTGGTCCTTTTCTATAAACAATTTTTTAATGGCAGGATCCAACAGCCAGGCAATTGCTGAAGTACTACCAGCAACCAAAATAGAAAAAAAACCAGATAAAAGAATTTTATCAAGGTACTTTCTTGAGTAATCCTTATAAAGTCTTTTGTAAATTTCTGTGTTTTTCATTAAAATAGTTTTCCTACCAGGATAGTTGATAAAACAATCAGACCAAAATAATTATTACTTTTAAATATTGTGAGACATTTTTCAGCACTATCGGGTTTAAATGATCTAATTTGATAGCCAAACAAGTGAATTATTGGAAAAATTAATAATAAGAAATACATAAGATTAAATTTCAAAATATAACCTCCCAAGATAAAGCTAAGAATGAATATTAGATAGCATAGGAATAAAAATAACTTTGAGTTTTTTTTAAATTTAATTGAAGTCGATTTTAATCCTATTATTTCATCATCTTTGATATCCTGATATCCATATATTGTGTCGTATCCGAGTGTCCAAAATATGGCTCCAAAATAAAATAATAAAGGAATTAAACTTATTTGTTCAGTATAAGATGTCCAGCCAAGCACCAGGCCATAGTTAAAAGTAATGCCTAAAAATAGTTGTGGCCAATATGTGTATCTTTTCATTAAAGGATAAGTAAATGCCAAAGGCATTGAGCCCAAGGCTAAAATAATTGTGAATAAATTAAAATTAAGTAAAACAATAAAAGCAATTAAACATAATACTATTGCATAAATTAAGGCTAATTTCCAAGATACTTTTCCTGAAGCTAAAGGTCTATCTTTTGTTCTCTCAACTTTTTTGTCAAATTCTTTATCAAGTATATCATTAACAATGCATCCAGCAGATCTCATTAATACGGATCCCAAAAAAAATAGAGTTAAGTAAAAAAAATAATCATTTAAACTATCTTTAAAATCATAGGCTAGAGTTAGACCCCATGCACAAGGCCAAAATAACAACATGTAACCAATAGGTTTTTTTAGTCTAGTTATTTCGATAAAAATATTTAATTGGTTCATAAATTTTTACTTGTAAATAACAGGGGCAAGATTGATAATCAAATTGATTCGTATGAATATAGATTACACTGTTACAGCACTAATGTTTCCAGCTATTCCTTTATTGATGGGAGTGTATAGCAATAGATTTCACACTTTAAGTAATTTAATCAGAAAATTACATGATGAACATGTTTACGAGAAACATATTCCACCTGAGTGGAAAAAACAATTTCTCAATTTGAGTAATAGAATAACACTTTTAAGATGGACAATCTTGTTTGCGGCGTTTGGATTTTTATTCAACATGTTAACTGTTTTTGCGCTTTATATGGATGAGCTTCTACTGGCAAGAATTATTTTTGGTTCGTGTTGTCTTTCAATGATAATATCAATAATATTTTTTATTAGAGAAATACATATATCTACGAATGCTTTAAAACTTCATATGTCTGATATGGATGTAAACGTAGACTAGGGTATTATAACTGCAGGACCAGTCAATAATCTTGCCTCTAAATCCTTATGAGCTTGTGTAGCATCTTTTAAAGAATACTTTTTTGAAATTTTAACTTTAAATTTATTTGTTAGTAAAGCATCAAATACTTTTTTCGCAGACTCAACAAGTTCTTCTCTTTTAACTGTATAATGAGCAATTGAAGGTCTTGTAAAAAATAATCCTTTGGCATTAATATCCTTTTTAACATCAATTGTATCAACGTACCCTGACGCATTTCCAAAAGCTACCATCATACCCCTTATCTTTAGTGTTTCGATTGAACCTTTGAAAGTTTTAATACCGACACCATCATAGACTACGTCGATGCCGTTTTTGCCAACAATTTTCTCTACCTCAGATACAAAATTTTTTTCTGAGTAATTTATTACATGGTGGCATCCATTTTTTTTTGCAATTTCTTCTTTACTTTTTGAACCTACAGTTCCAATCACCTCAGCGCCTAATGAATTTGCCCATTGGCATAAAATTTGACCAAGACCTCCAGCTGCAGCATGATATAAAACTTTATCACCCTTTTTTAAAGGATATGCTCTATGTATCAAATACTCTGCAGTAATTCCTTTTAATGTTATGCATGAGGCTACTTCGTCAGAAACTCCTTCTGGAACTATAACTAATTTTTCTTCAGGCATTATTTGCTTTTCTGAATAAGCACCGATAGGCATTGATGCATGAGTTACCCTGTCACCAATTTTAAAAAATTTTATGTCTGACCCGACTTCTTCAATTATTCCACAAGACTCAAGACCTATGCCACTTGGTAATGGAATAGGATAAAGCCCAGTTCTATGATAAACATCTATATAATTTAAACCGATAGATAAATTTTTAATCAAGACTTCTTTTGGTCCTGGTTTTCCAATTTCTGTATCTTTAAATGTTAAAACTTCAGGTCCACCAAATTTTTCTATTTTGATTGATTTCATTAATTATTTTACAAAATTACCGCTATGATAATCTTGAACAGCTTGTAAGATCTCTGATTTAGTATTCATTACAAATGGTCCACCTCGTGCTATTTCTTCATTAATAGGTTTTCCTGAAATGACTAAGAATTTAGAATTAATTTTTGCAAATACTTTTAAATTTTCACCTTTTGATAATAATACCAGAGTACTGTCTTTTACTTTAGTATGTTTTTTTTCACCTATTTCAATTTCACCATTTATTAAATATATGAATGAATTATGAGTAGAAGGAATTTTAAAATCAAATTTTTTACCTTTGTTTAGCTCAACATCAAAATAAATAGGTTCAACATTATGGCCTTTTACAGGACCTTCTGCTTTTTTAAATTTTCCAGCTATGACTTTGATTTGTTTATCTTCATCTTTATGAATTTTCATTTTATCAGCATCAATATAAATATATTCAGGTTTACTCATTTTCAGTTTTGCTGGCATATTAATCCATAATTGAAAACCATGTAATTTACCTTCTTTCATTGCAGGCATTTCCGAGTGAATTATTCCGCTTCCAGTTTTCATCCATTGAACATCTCCTGCTGACATTTTTCCTTCACCACCTGTACTATCTTTATGTTCAAAGTCACCTGCAAGCATATATGTTACTGTTTCTATACCTCTATGAGGATGGGGGGGAAAACCAGCAATATAGTCCTCACTGTTTTCAGAGCCAAATTCATCTAACATTAAGAATGGATCGAAATAATTAGGCTCCACTCCAATGCTTCTTTTGAGTTTCACTCCTGCACCATCGGATGAATTAATTGGTTTTATAATTTTCTGAATTTCAATTGAACTCATAATTTTTTATTTATTGTTACCTTTTATAAAAAAGAATAATCCACTTACTAGTAGAAATATTTGCACACTAGAAAATAATTTTGTTGTTATAAACCAATCAGAATGTGCCACTAATAGAATACTAGACATTAATAAAACTATATTAAGTCCAGCTAATCTTGTTAATATATTCCCTAAAGGATTTTTTATAAAAGCTGCTACTATAATAATTATTCCTGATAATAATTCTGATAAGGCTACAGTAGATGCTAAGATTGGGTGTAAATCATAGTATTCTACAAGACCTTCTGGAGGGAGAGGAAATTTTCTAGATCCATAGATTATGAAAGCTATACCAAGAATAAATCTAAGCGAAAGTGAGGCTAATGCTTCAAAATTTTGTAAATAATTATCAATTTTTTTATCAAAATTGTTCATAAATGTTTTTATTATTATTATAAATATTCTTAATTACAATCATGAAATTTATATTGTTAGATTATATTTAATAGTTCTTTCAGATTTTTAATAATATGCTTTGGTTTAAAATCAAGCTTGTCAAAAATATTTTTGTCTCTGTTTACCCAAATAGCATTGTATCCGTAATTTCCTCCGCCAGAAACATCCCAGGTATTTGCACTTAAGAATGCGACCTCATTTACTTTAATATTATATTTTTTAGTTGGCATTCCGTAAACTTTTGCATCTGGTTTGTAGATTCCAACCTCCTCAATTGAAAATAAATCATCAAATAAATTCTCTAGTTTATTACTTTTTACTAATCCATTTAATAGATGCGGTGTTCCATTTGATAAGATAGCTAACTTGTAATTTTTTTCTTTCAAAATTTTTAAAGTTTCTGGTACTTCCTCAAAAGTAGATAGAGATTTGTAAAGATCTAATAATTCATCTTTCATTAAATGACTTATCTTAAAATTTTCCATCGACTTTTCTAAGCTATCCTCAGTGATTTCCCAAAAATCTTTATGTCTTCCCATCAAACTTCTAAGCCAAGTATATTCTAATTGAGTTGTTCTCCAGTAATTTGAAAATTTTTCCCATTTGTCTCCAATCTTATCTTTACATTTTTCAGCAGCAGAATTCACATCAAACAATGTCCCGTAAGCATCAAAAATTATTGCTTTAATATTTTTCATAAATTAACCTATCACATATGGGCAATATTAGATTATTTTTTTCAAATTCCATAACGATTGGTATGACTGATATGTTAGATAAATCTCAATCTCATTATTTAAACAAAGTTATGAGAGTAAAAGAAAATGAGTTTTTCTCTCTGTTCAATAATAAAGGTGAGTGGGAAGCAAAGATTTTAAAAATTTCTAAAGGCTTAGTTGAATTTGAAATAATCAAGCAATTACGACAAAAAGAAAATTTGAAAGAGTTGTGGTTAGCATTCTCTCCCATTAAATCTAATTATCAAAATTTTATGATTCAAAAAGCAACTGAACTTGGGGTAACAAAATTTTTACCTATAATTTTTGAGAGAACAATTGTTAGAAGTATAAATATTGAGAGATTAAAAAAGATTGCAATAGAAGCCAGTGAGCAATCAAATCGTATTAATATTCCGTCAATTGAACAAACTCAAAACCTCGAAAGTTTTTTGAAATTGCATTTAGTAGATTTGATATTTACAGATTTAAATTCGACCAATAAAAAAATTGATAAATCTAAGTTAACGAATAAACCAACTTGTATAATCGTAGGTCCGGAGGGAGATTTTTCAGAGTTAGAAAGAGAAAAGATTCTTACTTTTAAGGGAGTTCAAACAATTAAGATTAATGAAAACATTTTAAGGTCTGAAACAGCTGTGATATCAGCAATTTCAATCGTAAATTATGCAATTAATTGATAAATTGTCGCGAAAACTAAAGTGTAATTTTTAAAAAAGAGCTTTATATAGCTATTAAATATGAAAAAAATTTTATTTATATTTACAAGTTTTTTAATAACAACAGTAGCTTTTGCAAATCAACCAACCGATTGGCAATTCGGGTTCCAAAAAGCTGCCTCAGAGTCTATGAGAGATATTGTATCTTTTCATAATAATTTATTATTACCAATTATCATTGCGATTAGTGTCTTTGTTTTATTTTTAATGCTTTATGCATGTGTAAGATTTAGAGCCTCAGCAAATCCCAATCCTTCAAAAAGAACACATAATGTTACCGTTGAAGTGTTGTGGACATTAATACCTTGTTTGATTTTAATTGTAATGGCGGTCCCATCATTTAAAATTTTGTATAAACAAGACTCAATTCCAAAAGCAGATTTAACAATCAAAGCAATTGGATATCAATGGTACTGGGGTTACGAATACCCAGATGAAAATTTATTATTTGATTCTTACATGATAGAAGAAAAAGATTTGAAGCCAGATCAACCTAGATTGCTTGCTGTTGATAATGAAGTTGTTGTTCCGGTTGGAAAAGTAATAAAAGTACTAATCACTGCTAATGATGTTCTTCACGCATGGGCCTTACCATCTTTTGGAGTTAAAAGAGATGCGGTGCCTGGCAGAATTAACGAAACTTGGTTCAAGGCAGAAAAAGTTGGTACTTATTATGGACAATGCTCTGAACTTTGTGGTATTAAACACGCTTTCATGCCAATAGCGGTAAAAGTTGTAAGTGAAGAGGAATATCAGGAGTGGTTATCAGAGGCACGAGTAAAATTTGCAAAAGAAGAAATTAAAAATGATAAATTTAAACTAGCGAGCAAATAAATATGTACACACAAACATCTTCACACGACGATCATCATACACCAACTGGTTGGAAACGTTGGGCCTATTCTACTAACCATAAAGATATAGGAACAATGTATTTAATTTTTGCGATCGTCGCAGGGGTTATTGGAACTGCATTTTCTGTTTTAATGAGAATGGAACTGATGCATCCAGGAGATGGTATTTTGGGAGGAAACTATCATCTATATAATGTTCTTGTGACTGGTCATGGATTAATAATGATCTTTTTTATGGTAATGCCTGCTATGATTGGTGGCTTTGGTAATTGGTTTGTTCCAATAATGATTGGCGCTCCTGACATGGCATTTCCAAGAATGAATAACATTTCTTTTTGGTTATTACCTGTATCTTTAACATTGTTAATTTTATCAATCTTTGTTGATGGCCCTCCAGGACAAACGGGTGTCGGTGGTGGGTGGACTATTTATCCTCCATTATCATCAAAAGCTGGTCAACCTGGTCCAGCTATGGACTTAGCAATATTAAGTTTGCATTTGGCAGGTGCTTCATCAATTTTAGGTGCCGTTAACTTTATAACTACAATATTAAATATGAGAACCCCAGGTATGACACTACACAAGATGCCTTTGTTTGCTTGGTCAATTTTAGTTACAGCATTTTTATTACTTTTATCTTTACCAGTTTTAGCTGGTGCAATTACTATGTTGTTGACTGATAGAAATTTTGGAACTGCTTTTTTTGAAGCTCAAACTGGAGGTGATCCTGTATTATTCCAACACTTATTTTGGTTCTTTGGTCATCCAGAAGTTTACATTTTAATTCTTCCAGGTTTTGGAATGATAAGTCATATCGTTTCAACGTTTTCAAGAAAGCCTGTCTTTGGATATTTGGGTATGGCATATGCAATGGTTGCTATTGGGATAGTTGGATTTGTTGTTTGGGCGCATCATATGTATACAGTCGGATTAAGTACAGATACTAAAGCTTACTTTTTAGCTGCAACAATGATTATTGCTGTTCCAACTGGAATAAAAATTTTTTCATGGATTGCCACAATGTGGGGTGGATCTATATCTTTTAAAACACCAATGGTTTGGGCACTAGGATTTATATTTATGTTTACAGTTGGTGGCGTAACAGGAGTAGTGTTGGCTAATGCAGGAGTAGATACAGCAATGCATGATACATATTATGTTGTTGCTCATTTTCATTATGTGCTTTCTTTAGGTGCTGTTTTTGCAATATTTGCGGGATTTTATTATTGGTTTTCAAAAATGAGTGGTTATGAATACTCAGAGTGGTTAGGACAATTACATTTTTGGTTAACTTTTGTTGGAGTAAACTTAATATTTTTTCCACAACATTTTTTAGGTTTGGCAGGTATGCCTAGAAGGTATGCAGATTATCCAGACGCATTTGCAGGATGGAACTATATATCATCCATAGGATCTTATATAGCAGTAGCGGGACTGGCTGTTTTTTTTATTAACCTTATCTATGCATTTGCAAAAAAGAAAGTAGCAGCAAAAAATCCTTGGGGAGAAGGAGCTACAACTTTAGAGTGGACTGTGCCATCACCACCAAACTTTCATACTTTTGATGAACTTCCAAAGTTTGAGGATGATCAAGATACACAAAAATCACACGGGTAGTAAGAGCACAAAAAATAGATGAACAATATTAGGCTAAAAAAAAGAAATTTAAGCCAAGAGGATTTATTTAATTTTTCAGAGCTATTTAAACTAATGAAGCCTAGAGTAATGTCTCTCGTTATTTTTACTTGTGCTGTGGGTCTATTAACAGCACCAAATCTTGTTTCAACTAAAGAGGCTGTAATTGGTATTTTGTTAGTTTCATTGGGTGCCGGTGCAGCGGGTGCATTAAATATGTGGTACGAGTCTGATCTAGATGCTCTAATGTCAAGGACTTGTTTAAGGCCAATACCGACTGGAAAAGTAAATAAGAATCAAGCTTTAATATTTGGCATTACCTTATCAATTGTTTCAGTAGTAGCCTTAGATTATTTTACAAATAGGGTTTCAGCTGCAATATTGCTTTTAACAATATTATTTTATGTTTTTGTTTATACGATCTGGCTTAAAAGAAGAACGCCCCAAAATATTGTTATTGGTGGTGCCGCAGGTGCATTTCCACCAGTAATAGGATGGACTATTTCTACAGGTTCACTTTCATTAGAACCACTCACTTTTTTTCTTATAATATTTTTTTGGACACCCTCACATTTTTGGGCGTTGAGTTTATATAAATCTGATGATTATAAAAAAGCTAAGTTACCGATGCTTCCATTAACTAATGGAGTTGAGTCAACTAAATTGAATATATTCATTTACTCTTTGTTGATGGTGCCCGTTATAATTTTCCCATTTTTAATAGATTTTGTTGGTTTAGCATTTTTAATACCATCATTGATACTTACTTTTTACTATAATTATTTATGTTACCAGCTATTTAATTTCAAAAAAGATAGGTTTAATCCTAAAATAGCAAAAACTATATTTGGATATTCAATACTTTATTTATTTTTGATTTTCGTCCTATTTTTGATAGATAAAATTGTATGATAACACCAGATAAAAAAACAAAAAGAAAAAATATTATTACAGCATTAGCAATTATTGCATTTATGATTTTTCTTTTCTTTTTTACTTTGTATAACACAGGAGTATTTGACAGAGCTATATGATTGAGAAAAAAAAATTAACTCCACTAGTTCTTGCTGGAATATTTGTTTTAATGTTGGGTCTTTCATATGCTTCGGTGCCCTTGTATGAAATTTTTTGTAAAGTCACAGGATTTGGTGGCACTACCCAGGTTGCAAATAAAGCTCCAAAGATTGTTTTAGATAAAGTTGTTAGTGTGAGATTTGACACAAACGTGAATAATTTACCTTGGGATTTTAAGGCTAAGTCAAATGTAATTGATGTAAAAGTTGGACAGGTAAATAAAATCGAGTTTGAAGTATCGAATTATAGTGATGAGCCAACAGCTGGTGTAGCGAGTTTTAATGTTTCGCCATCAAGTTTTGGAAAATATTATAGCAAATTAGGCTGTTTTTGTTTTGAAAAACAAGAGTTAAAAGCTGGAGAAAAAGCTACGTATGTAATGACTTTTTATTTAGATCCTGAGATGGTTAATGATGCAACTGTTAAAAATCTTGAGGATGTAACAATGTCGTATACTTTTTTCTCGACAGATTACTATAAACAATCATAATTAAGAAATGTCAGGCGAAAAAAAACACGATTATCATTTAGTTGACCCAAGTCCTTGGCCAATTTATGTTTCATTTTCCTGTTTGGTTTTAGCTCTAGGTACAGTTTATTATATGCACTCTGATGTTTCATGGGGAATGTATTTAGGTTTTGCTCTTTTAATTTATGGTGCATACATGTGGTTTAGAGATGTTGTTATCGAAGCAGAGCATCAAGGTCATCATACGCCAGTTGTGCAAATTCATCACCGTTATGGTATGACATTATTCATTGCCTCTGAGGTTATGTTTTTTGTTGCTTGGTTTTGGGCATACTTTGACATCAGTCTTTTTCCTAACGATTTTGTAGGAAATGTATGGCCACCGAAAGACATTAAAACTTTTGATCCTTGGGATATTCCATTAATAAATACTTTAGTATTACTTTTGTCAGGGACGACTGTAACTTGGTCTCACCACGCACTTTTGGAGGACGATAGAAAAGGTTTTATACAAGGATTAGTTGCAACTGTTGTTCTTGGAGTATGTTTTACGGCTTTACAAGCTTATGAATATCATCACGCAACTTTTAGCTTTTCAGATCATATATATGGTTCGGTATTTTATATGGCCACAGGGTTTCATGGTTTTCATGTTATTGTTGGAACAATTTTCTTAGCAGTTTGTCTTTGGAGAGGTAAATTAGGTCACTTTAACAAAGATCATCACTTTGGTTTCGAGGCTGCTGCATGGTATTGGCATTTTGTTGATGTTGTATGGTTATTTCTGTTTGCAGCAATATATATCTGGGGAAGTTAGATCTGTATCATTGAAGTATAAGTTTTTATTTTCTGTTTTTATAATTTTTTTTATTCTAGTTTTTATTGCGTTAGGTGTTTGGCAAATAATCCGTTTAAATTGGAAAAATAATCTTATTTTGGAAATTGAAAACTCACTCAAAAAACCCCCAGTTGAACTAACTCAATTTAATAAAGAAAATTTTTTAAAAATTAAAACATCTGGAATAATAGATTTCGGAAAACAAATTTATCTTTACAATCTAAATGATTCAGGCACCCCTGGTTTTGAGGTAATAAATCCAATTTTTATTGGTGAGGAAAATTTTTTAATCAATCGAGGCTGGATACCTTTTGAAAAAAAGGATACCCCAGAAATAAATATATTTGATCAAAACAACATAATAGGGACTTTGAGAATTCAAGGCAAAAAAAATATTTTTAAACCTGATAATGATGTAAGTAAAAATTATTGGTTTAGTTTAGATAGGGAAGATATATTTAAATTTACAGGTAAGAATTTTTCTAAATATATAATTTATCTTGATGGAAATTATCAATTTCCTAGACCCAAAAAAATTACTGCTAATATTTCTAATAATCACAAAAAGTATGCAATTACATGGTTTTCATTAGCGATTTCAATTCTTTTGCTATATCTATATTTTAGAAAAAAGAATTATTAATGAATTACATAAGCACAAGAAATAATCAAAAAAACTTTACTTTTAAAGACGTTTTCCTCAAAGGTTTGGCAGATGATGGGGGGCTATTTGTACCTAAATCAATTAAATCATTTAATAAAGAGGAATTGGATAATCTAAAAAACCTTAGTTACAATGATTTAGCAACTGAAATAATTTATCCATTCATAGGAGACTTCATGTCTAAAGACGATCTATTCTCTATGATTTTGAAGTCATATTCAAACTTTAGATCTGACAATGTTGTTAAAATCTCAGATCTAGGGGATTTAAAAGTATTAGAATTATTTCATGGCCCCACACTTGCTTTTAAAGACATCGCAATGCAACTAATAGGTAATTTTTATCAATTCCATTTAGGTCGTGATCAAAAAAAAATTAATATAATAGTAGCAACTTCAGGTGATACAGGTGCAGCTGCCATAGATGCTTTGAAGGGAAAAAATAATTTAAATATTTTTGTATTACACCCCAATGATAAAATTTCACCGGTACAAAGAAGACTAATGACAATACATGAAGAGAGTAATGTATTTAATATTGCAGTAGAGGGTAATTTTGATGATTGCCAAAATTTAGTAAAAGCAATGTTTAATGATGAAAAATTTTCTAAAGCAATCAATATGTCGGGTGTAAATTCAATTAATTGGGCAAGAATAATTGCTCAATCAGTATATTATTTTTACGCTTATTTTAAAGTCGGAAGTGGTCAACCTTTATCCTTTTCTGTTCCAACAGGAAACTTTGGTGATATTTACGCTGGCTACTTAGCAAAAAAACTTGGTCTTCCAATTGATAAACTAATTGTAGCTACGAATAAAAATGACATTCTTCATAGAGCTATATCTGATGGTGATTATAGTCAAAAGAAAGTTGAGGAAACAAATACACCAAGTATGGATATACAGATAGCAAGTAATTTTGAAAGGCTTTTATACGATGTAAAAGATTGTAACTCTGAAGTTACAAAAGGTGTAATGGCTGAAATAAAAAATAATACTTATAAAATTGATAAAAATGATCTAAATAAAATCAAAAAAAATTTCATATCTGAAATGCTTGATGAAAATGAGACTGTTGAAATGATAAAGATCATAAATAATAAATATAAGATGGTAATTGATCCACATACTGCAGTGGGTATTGGTGCTGTGAAAAAATTAGGATTAGAAAAAAATTGTGTTGTATTATCGACTGCGCACCCTTGCAAATTTCCAAAAGCAATTGAGGATGCAATTTCAAAAACTGAAAATTTACCAGAAAGTCTTAAATATGTTAATGACAGAAAAGAAAAATTTGAAATTCTGTCAAATGATATTGAAAAAGTAAAAAAATATATAATGAATTCAATATGAAACTTAAAATAAAAGATCAACTACCAGACACAGAGGTTTTTCAACTTGTTGATGGAGAACCACAAAAAAACAAATTAAGAGAAATTATTGGTAATGGTAAAATTGTTTTGTTTGGTTTACCTGGGGCATTTACATCAACTTGCTCTAAACTTCATTTACCAGGGTTTGTGGCAAATGCAGATAAAATCAAAGCAAAAGGAATAGAACAAATATTTTGTCTATCGGTCAATGATCCTTATGTAATGAATGGTTGGGGCGAGATAAATAATACTACAGGTAAAATAAAAATGTTATCTGATCCTTATTTGTTATTCACAAAAGCAATTGGTGCAGAAGTTGATCGTAATGCAAAAGGAATGGGAATTAGATCAAATCGTTATTTAATAATAATTGAAAATTTCACAGTTGTTAATATTCACGAAGAAAAAGAGACTAAAGAGTGTGGTTTAACCTCTGCGGAAAATTTATTAAATAATTTACTATAAACAATGTATTTTCCAAGTGTGTACTTTAATTACTAGCTACTGATCTTGCAAGTAAATCTACTTCATTATTTAATTCATCAGTAGAATGTGCTTTTACCCAATTCCAACTTATTTCAAATTCATTATTTAAAAGATCTAACTCTAACCAAAGTTCTTTATTTTTTACATCTTGTTTGTTTGCTGTTTTCCATCCATTTTTTTTCCAATTGTGAACCCATTCTGTTATTCCAGATTTCACGTATTTAGAGTCTGTGAAAATTTGAACTTTGCTACCTTTTGGAATTTTTTTAAGAGCTTGTATAGGTGCTAATAATTCCATCTGATTATTCGTAGTATCTTTTTTATTTCCTTTTATTTCGATTTTTTTTCCATTATTTAATATTATAGCTGCCCAACCACCTTTACCTGGATTTTTAATACATGAACCGTCAGTATATATCTTAATCATTAACTTAAGTAATCTTTATAGGTTTTTAAATTATTGTGTATTACTAATTTTTGATAGTATTCTCTAGGATCTTTGATCTTAATTAATGCTGTTTTAGGAGTATTTGTATAGTCATAAAGTCTGGTTAAAAAATATCTCATTGCTGCACCACGACATAGAATATTTATTGATCTCTTTTCTTTTTTTGTAATTTTTTTTACACTTTCGTAACCTTTTATTAAATTTTTGATCTTTATTTTATTAATTCTAAATTTTGTTTTATACTTATCAAAACATAAAGCATTTATACAAATAGCAATTTCATACATATAATAGTCATTAGCCGCAAAATAAAAATCAATTATTCCAGATAGTTTATTACCTTTAAAAAAAATATTATCTATGAATAGATCTCCGTGAATAATACCATGGGGTAATTTTTTTGGCCATTTGTCTTTTATATCTCTAAGATTATTTTTTAAAAACTTCTCTAATATAACAAATTTTTTAGACTTAAATTTAATACTATTTAATAAAGGATCAAGATTTTTTATACCCAATGAGTTTTTTCTGTAGAGCTTTAGCTTTTTTGTAGATAAGTGCATTTGTGCAACGGTTTTACCAATATCAAAACAATTCTTTATATTTAGTTTTTTTTTGTCTTTTCCGTCAAGAAAAGTTACAACACAGGCAATTTTATTTTTAATCTTGATTAAATAATGTCCTCGATTATTTTTAAGGGGTTTGGGGCAATTAATATTTAGATTATTTAATTGATCCATTAATTTCATAAAAAAAGGTATCTCTTTTTTCACAACTCTTTTTTCAAAAATGGTAAGAATAAATTTTTTTTTTTTTGATCTGAGTAAATAATTTGTATTTTCAATACCTTGTTTTATTTCTGTAAAACTTTTGAAATTTTCAAAATTAAATTTTCTGTTTATAGATGATAAATCATTCTTATTGATCCTAGTATAGACTGCCATTAATTTAATTTTTTAGGCACTTTGAAAACAACGTTTTCTTTGATTACCTCAACCTCGTCTATAGATACTGTAAATTTTTTTTTTAAATTCTTTATGAAGTTTACCACAAGAATTTCTGGTGCAGAGGCCCCAGAAGAAATACCTATTGTCTTAGATTTTTCAATTAAATCATAAGGTATTTCACTTTGGGAATGGATAAGATGTGCATTACTACAACCTGATTTTTTTGCAACCTCAACAAGTCTCACTGAATTTGAGGAATTTCTACTTCCAATTACAAAAAACATATCACAATTTTTTGCAATATTTTTTACAGCCAGCTGTCTATTTGTTGTCGCATAACAAATATCTTCTTTATAAGGCTCTCTAATACCTGGAAATCTATCTTTTAAAATACTGATTATATTTTTTGTGTCATCTACTGATAAAGTTGTTTGCGTAACGAAAGCGAGGTTTTTATCCTTTTGAAATTTGTAATTTTTTGCTTCATTTTCATCTTGAATAAGATCTATCGATCCTTCTGGTAATTGTCCCATTGTTCCAACTACTTCAGGATGGTTCTGGTGTCCAATTAAAATCAAGTGGTAACCTGATTTATGAAGATTTTCAGCTTCACGATGAACTTTTGATACTAGTGGACAAGTAGCATCCACGTATGTCATTTTGTAACTCTTGGCATCAGAAGGAACTTTTTTTGGAACTCCATGCGCAGAAAAAATCACTGGTCTAGTTTTATCTTTAATTTCTTCAAGCTCTTCAACAAATATAGCCCCTTTCTTTTTTAAATCATCAACTACAAATTTATTGTGAACAATCTCATGTCGAACGTAAACTGGGATACC
Organism: uncultured Pelagibacteraceae bacterium; assembly: GCA_902537895.1. Taxonomy (GTDB): domain Bacteria; phylum Pseudomonadota; class Alphaproteobacteria; order Pelagibacterales; family Pelagibacteraceae; genus Pelagibacter. The sequence goes on from CACBCU010000010.1 coordinate 34,771, forward strand.
GTATTTTTTTATGGCTTTTTCAACAATTTCAATCGCTCTCTCTACACCTGCACAAAATCCTCTTGGTGCGGATAACAAAATTTTGATTTCTTTATTTTTCATTTTTTTCAATTAAATATTCGAGTAATATATGCGGAAAGGTTAAAGACGCCAAACCTATAAATATTAACTTTAAAATTGCACTGTCTAAATTGTAATTATTATTTAAAAAATAAAGACCTATTAAACAAAAAGAAGCAGTTAGGATAGTTAAAGGGGTAGCTTTTTTAATAAAAACCAAAAGTCCATTCTTTAAACTTTCTTGATCAAGTTCAGTAATTAATGAAACACTATGTCTTATAGAATGCAAAAAACAAAAATAAATTGTAAAGGCTATTAATGGAGAGAAATGCATATTTATAATTATAATTGAGAAATAATCAAAAAAGATTGTAAATTTTCTTAATTCAAATTTTTTGAAAAATAAAATAATGTTAGATACTGTACTTAACACAATCCCAATCATCAAAAAATTATTATTTTCGATCGTATTTAAACTTTGATAAAATAACTCATTTTCGACTAATAGTAATTTAAAAATAGAAACTGTTTCATTAAAATTAAAATAAAGTGGTGCTAATATTACTAAAGAGCCTTTAAGAAAAAATAAAAATTGATTTAAATACGAATTATTATCAATTAGAAATTGAGTATCCTCTTTGCCAAAATGAAATGAAGCAATAATTAAAAAAGCAATAAGTACTATTGTGGGTGAAAACACCCAAAGAATTATGGTTATTACCGCAAGCAGAAAATAGGATGTATAAAAAATAATTATATTATTTATTTGGAAAATTTTAAGAAGCTTCCTTCCCTTTATATGATCCAAAGA
>CACBCU010000011.1 GCA_902537895.1 uncultured Pelagibacteraceae bacterium
TCACCTGCCGAGGCTAAGGCAACAATTACTGAATTATTTACATCAGTTGGATCAGGTGCAAGTTTCGTTCCAATACAAGTTACTGAAGAAAAAACAACAAGATCGATTATTGTCAGAGGTAAAGAAAAAGATTTAGATATTGTTGATAAGGTTATAAGAGAGATAGATAAAAGAACTCAACAAGTTTTGATAGAAGCTTTTATTGTTGAGGCAACTTCATCTTTTGAACAAGCTTTAGGAAAAAAAATGGGTGCGGCTTATACTAGAAAAGGTGTAAGAGTTGGAGGTACTCAAGGCGGAAGTTCTGTTGGTGCACCTTCAGGCTCTGGTTCAGAGCTTTCGGATACTACTAGTGCATTCTCAACTGGAGCTGGAACAGATAATCTTTTCAGCTTTGGTACAGCTGGTGCCACAAGTGGTATAGGTATATTAAGAAAAACAGGCTCAGCAGTATTAAAATTAGAGCTAGATGCACTAGAGTCCCAAGGTCTTGGTAAAACAGTTTCTAATCCAAAATTATTTACTTTAGACAATCAAACAGCTAGCATTAAACAAGGTGAACAAATACCAGTTTCTGGAGGAGATGGCGCAGATACATTTGCTGACGCGGCTTTGAAACTCACCGTAACTCCTAACATTATTGGCGACGGTAATGTTATGTTAACAATTGTAGTAAATAACGACACTCCAAATAGATCAACACCTGGTACTCCTGGAATAAATACAATGGAAATTAATACAAAATTATTAGTGGCAGATGGTGATATCGTAGTAATAGGTGGAATTAAAAAAAATAATGTAGCCTCTGCTAAGCGTGGGGTTCCTGGTGCAAGCAATGTGCCTGTTGTTGGAAACTTGTTTAAGGGGTCCTCTCAGTCTGATACTATGAATGAACTTTTGGTATTTATAGCTCCGAGGATTTTGTAATGTTAAAAATTAGTAGAGAAAGTGAAATAAATTTAGTCAATGTTTTAATTGATAACGATATTATTTCAGGCAAAGATTTAATTAATATTAAAAAAGTAAGCAGTGAGAGTAATAAGTCTCAAATTGATGCAATTTTTGAATTAAAACTTACCGATGAAAAAAAAATTATAGATTTACTAATAAAAGAGCAAAATCTAGAAACTGTCGATTTAAAAAAAGTAGAAGTTACAGATGATATAAAAACAGTTTTGCCATCAAATTACATTAAAGTAAATTTTGTTGCACCATTCAAGATTGATGGAAAAACTTTACACATTGCTATTTCAGATAGTTCAAAACTAGGACTTATGAGAAATTTAAAAGCAATTACAAAAAAAAACATTGAATTACATGCAGCTAAAGTTTCAGACATATCAGAATTTATTGAGAAATTGTCTAGTGATAGCGATGAAGTAACAATTGCATCCATCAGAGATGAAAATAGAAAAAAGATAAAAACTTTTGATTCTGATTTGGGGGAAGCAGGTGAAGTTTTAGAAAAAGCTCCAGAGGAAGATATCGAGGCAATAGAAAACGAATCTGAAGTAATTAAGTTTAGTACAGCCGTTGTCGCTGAAGCAATTAAAATGGGAGTCAGTGATATTCATATTGAGCCTTATCGATTTACTTCAAGAGTTCGATACCGATTAGATGGAATGCTTTCAGAGCAAGAGCAATACAAACAGTTTCTTCATGATAACTATGGTGCAGTAGTTACCAGATTTAAAATTATGGGTAAACTAGATATTGCAGAAAGAAGATTACCACAAGACGGAGCAATTAATTTTAAAATAGACAATAAAGTAGTAGACCTTCGTTTATCTATTTTACCAACAGCAAGTAATGAAAGAATTGTAATGCGTATATTGAACAAGGACGCAGGAGACATTAAACTTGAACAATTGAATTTTGAAGAACAAGATTTAAAAAATCTTAGAAAAGCAATTAATAGTACTCAAGGATTAATATTAGTAACTGGACCAACGGGATCTGGAAAATCAACGACTTTGTACAGTATCTTAAAAGAAGTAAGTCGTCCTCATTTGAATATTTTAACAGCTGAAGATCCTGTTGAATATGATTTAGAGGGTGTGGGGCAAGTACAAATTAAAGATGATATTGGTTTAACTTTTGCATCAGCCTTAAGATCATTTTTAAGACAAGACCCAGAAATTATTCTTGTAGGAGAGATGCGGGATAAAGAAACCGTCGATATTGGATTGAAAGCTGCTTTAACTGGTCACTTAGTATTTAGTACCCTGCACACTAATGATGCACCAAGTACAATTACAAGATTGCAAAACATGGGAACGCCTGATTATTTAATTAGTGCAGCTTGTCAACTTGTAGTAGCTCAAAGATTAGCTAGAAAAAATTGTAAAGAATGTAGAGTGCCGGATGATGATGTCACACCTAAGGTTTTACAAGACTTAGGCTTTACGGCTGAACTCGCTTCAAGAGTAAAAGCTTTAAAAGGTAAGGGTTGTGGTAAATGTAACAACACTGGTTACAAAGGTCGACAAGGTATTTATGAAATTTTAGTAGTAACCAAACCACTTAAAGAAGCAATTTTAAGACAAGCAACAACTCCTGAATTAAGAGAAATAGGTGTCAAAGAGGGCTTTCAAACAATGCAAGATATGGGTAGGAGATTAATTGCTTCTGGCGAATTAAATTTTAGAGAATTCGAGCGGGTTCTTTCTGGAGAATAAAATTAATGGAAGCTTTTACTTATAAAGGAATTTCTGATGGCAAATATGTTCAGGGTGACATTGAGGCTATAAACCTTGATGAGGCTTCTCATTTATTAAAAGAGCAAAAAATAATAATTACCAACATTGTAAAATCAAAAAAAAAGAAGGCTGATACTAAGAAAAAATCAAGCAGTTTTTCATTCTTAAGCAAGAAAAAGAAAGTAAAAATGGAAGACATTCTTATATTTTCAAAACAATTTGCGACCATGGTTAAGGCGGGTTTGCCAATTTTACAAGTTTTAGCAATGCTAAGAGACCAAATGGAAAATCCAGGAATAAAAGATATAATTGAGGATATCAGAAAGAGCTTGGAAGGTGGAGTAAACCTATCTAAATGTTTCGAAAAATATCCACAACATTTTGACAATGTATATGTGAACTTAATAAAGGCAGGTGAGGCCAGTGGTAAGCTGGATGTCTTTTTATTGAAGATTGTTGAGTCATTAGAAAAGAGAGAAAAAGTAAAGAAAAAGATTAAATCAGCTTTGATGTATCCTGCAATAATGTTCACAGTAGCAATCACTGTAAGTGCATTTATGTTAGTCAAAGTAGTACCCGTATTTGCAAAGATGTACGATGGTATGGGTTTAGAGTTGCCAGCAGCTACAGCTACAATTATGGCTATGAGTGATTTTTTAAGAGGAACAGGTGGAAAAATAATTTTATTTGGTGGGTTAGCTGGTTTTTTTGGTTTTAAATTTATTACAAAAAAAAATGCTGCTGTTCGTTTTAGATGGCATAAGCAAGTATTAAAATTACCTCTTTTTGGAGATATGATTTTAAAATCTCTGCTCGCAAGAATTTCACTAATATTAGGAAACTTAAGTGCTGCGGGTGTAAATTTATTGGAAAGTTTAGAAATTGCAAAATCAGTTAGCAATAATGATGTTGTCACTGATGCTTTAGAGAATGTTAAAAAAGGTGTTTTTTCAGGTGATACACTGACAAAACTTTTTCTGAAGGAACCATTATTTCCTCCAACTTTTAGTCAATTAATTTCAGTTGGAGAACAAACGGGTCAACTAGATGAAATGTTCAATTCCGTAGCTGCTTATTATGAGGAGGAATTTGATACCACTGTAGACAATATGTCTAGTTTGATAGAACCAATCATGATTGTTTTTATGGGTGTAATGATTGGTGGATTAATGATAGCGATGTACTCACCAATATTTAACGTTGGTGCTTTAATCAATTAGTTTAGAGTTGTTTAGTTAAAACTAGATGGTTGATCCAAGGTTTTTTTCCATCTTTAAATTCTACAGCATCCATTATTTCTTGAATAAAAAATGTTCCTAAACCTCCTGGTCTAATATTATCTAATTCTCGGTGTTTTACTTTTTCAGGATCAACTGGAGTACCTCTGTCATAAAAAGCAATTTTAAGTTTGTTATTTACACAACTTACCTCTACAACCATAATGTCATTTGAGCTTGGGTTGTCTTTATATGCATGTTTGACAATATTTTGAGCAGCTTCTGCAATTGCTAAAACTAATTCATCTTTTAAATTTTGATCAATCTCAAGTTTTTCGAATACTTCTCTGCAAAAAGTCCTGACATCTTTTAAGCTAGAAGTTTTTACTAAAAAAGCTTTTTTTTCATTATGGTTCATTTGTGCAATAGATGATCCATTCATAAAAAATTTATTCCAAATTTAATATTTGTTCTAATTTTGCCATCATGATTACTTTTAGAACAGATTTACTTACATCTTTAACAATAAGCTTCGTTCCTTTTTCTAGAGCTTTTTGGTGACTTTCAATTAGAACAGAGATTCCTGAAGAATCCATATATTGAACGTTGCTTAAGTTTAAGTTCACATTCTTTCCAGCATCTATAAGAGGAAAAATAACTTCTTTAGCTCCCTCGGTTTTATCCATATCTATTTCACCATCTAAAAAAACAGTGCTAGTATCACCTTCTTCTGTCACTTTATATGTCATAAAAATTTCCTTGCCATAGCCAAAACCTTTTCAACTGGTTGGCTCACTTCTTTTAATTCAACTTTAGTATTTTTTTCTTTTGCTCTTTGATTACTTTCTACAATAACTGATATTCCTGATGAGTCCATGTATTGAACATCTTTCATGTTTAAATGGACTTCTTTTCCTGAGTCGATTAATGGAAATATTACTTCTCTAACATTATCAGCAATATCCATATCAATTTCACCATTGAGGAAAACTGTACTTATATTTTCATTTTCTGTAACTTTAAACTTCATAAATATAATCTTTATTATTAGCTAATAACAAAAAACCTTATAAAATTAAACCCAATTTGATCAAGATAAGCTAATAATCCTGTAATTAAAGGTAAATTATTAGTTTACATTAGTAATAATTTAAATAAGTTTTAGTTATTAATTAATTAATTAGTATAAAGAGGAAGAAAAATGAAAAATAATAAAGGATTTACACTTATTGAATTATTGGTGGTAGTCGCGATTATTGGTATATTGGCTGCTGTTGGAACAGTTGCTTACCAAGGTTACACATCAGGCGCAAAAAAGAATGCAACAAAATCTAATCATGCATCAGTAGTAAAATTTATAGCTGCTGAATTAGCAAAATGTAGTATGGGACAAAGCGCAGTTATGTCAACTTCAAGTTCTAGTACTAGCACTGATGCTAGTGGTGCAACTACTACTACTAGTACAACCACAGAATTTGATTGTTCTTCAGGTACTGCTAGTGACGTTCCAGCGGCAGCTGCTGGAGCTTTGGCTGATTTCAAAAATGCATACGATACAGCAGATGCAGCAGTGGCAGATTCCTCAACTTTAGTAAAAGGTCAAACTAATGTTGAAGGAGATGATGCAACTAAGACAGTGACCGTAACAACTTGTTTTGATGAAGTTGGGGATACTCCAGCGTGTACCGCTGATAACGACGACTCCACAATGAAAAACGAAATACTGGTCGAGTAATTACTTAAAGTCTTGCTTATAAAAAAATTTATGGCTACTAAAAGTTCTGGCTTCAGTTTAGTCGAACTTTTAGTAGTTGTAGCAATACTTGGAATTTTATCTTCTGTTGGAATTTTAACATATACTGGGTACGTTAAAGGGACAAAAATACGTGCAGCAAAAGCTATAATGCAGCAAATATCATTGGCTCAAACGGAAGAGTACTCAAACACCGGTAATTATTTTTCTAATGCGGATGAGGGTGGTTGTTCTCCATCTGCTGCAATCACAAGAGATATTGAAATTAATTTATTAGGCAGACTAGCTTATGAATTGGACGCTGTTACTCCCATGAGCCAAATTGGAAGAGAAACAGGTTATGAAGTCTGTATTGAAAATACAGGAACAAATAATTTTATAATAATTGCCGAAGAAATTGGTGGTGGTACAAACGCCTGTGAACTTACATTATCTCGTAATGGACAGACTACTGAAACCAATTGTTAGTAATAATTAGAAACTAATTGTTAGTAATTAAGCTCAAAATGGATAATTTTTCAGTTTGAATTTTGAGATATATGAATTAATTACGGACTATGAAAAAAATTTTATTAATTTTTTTATTAATTCCTTTATTAAATAATTGCACTCAATACACAGCAATGGTCGGACCCAGTCTTACTTTAGTTGAAACTGGAAGTATTTTACAAGCAACAGGTTCATATTCTAGCTCTTTGGCGATGAACAATGTAAAGCAAGGTTTAGTTGACGAAATTAATGCCGAAAAAATTTGTCCAACAGTTCACACTTCAGAATTAAACGAAATATTCTTTGAAACTTTAGAGCACATGGATTGCATTTATGATCCGATGAGCGTTTTAAGATAAAAATTTTTAAATGATGGCTCAAGACGTGATCGATATACTAACAAGTAATATCGATACATTGTGGGTTATCGATTGTGCAATTCTTGTTTTTATAATGCAAGCAGGTTTCATGTGCATGGAAACCGGATTATCAAGACATAAAAATAGTATTAATGTGGCTTTAAAAAATGCTGCTGATTTTGGTGTTTCAGTAGTTATTTTTTGGATTTTTGGATTTGGCTTGATGTTTGGTACCTCGTACTATGGTTTTTTCGGTACTGATTTATTTTTTTTTAAAACAAACAAAGCTGAATATATGACTTATTTCGTATTCCAAGCAATGTTCGTCGCAACAGCTGCAACAATTATTTCTGGAGCTGTTGCAGAAAGAATGAAATTTAATGGTTATTTAATCATGACTGTTTTGGCTACCGGAATAATATATCCAATAGTTGGTCATTGGGCGTGGTCTTCAAGTTATCTCTCAAAATATGATACGGTCGATCAGTTATTAGTTGTTACTGGCTCAGTAAGAACAACAGGTTGGTTGTCTGATATGGGCTTTGTTGATTTTGCGGGAAGCACAATTGTACATTCAGTTGGTGGATGGATTGCTTTGGCTGCAGTAATAATTTTAGGACCAAGAATTGGCAAATACTCAGATGCTAACAGAGGAAAATTTACTGGTTCGAGTTTCCCACTTGCTGTTTTAGGTACACTTATTTTATGGTTTGGTTGGTTTGGTTTCAATGGTGGAAGTAACGGTGCAATGGATGAAGTAGTGCCTTTAATTTTAATTAATACATTTCTAGCAGCTGCTTTTGGTTTATTAACTGGATTAGGTATTTCATATTTTAAACATAAAAAACCCGATCCTTTTTATATTATTTTGGGTCCATTAGCAGGTTTGGTTGCAATCACAGCAGGATGTAATTCAATGACATCAGTCACTTCAATTTTTGTTGGTATCATCGGTGCGATTATTGCAATTTTTGTAAACGAACTTTTAAACAAATTTGAAATTGATGATGTTGTTGGTGCTGTCCCAGTTCATTTAGCAGCAGGAATTTGGGGAACTTTAGCTGTGGGTTTTTTTAGTGATCTTAGTATTTTAGATACGGGCCTTGATAGATTTTCACAAATTAAAATTCAAGTAATTGGAATTTTAGCCGTTGGATCTTTTACTTTTATTTCTTCATATGTAATTTTAAATATTTTTAATAAGTTTTATCCATTAAGAGTAAGCACTGTTCAAGAAGAACTAGGATTAAATATTGCAGAACATAACGCAGTTTCAATTGAGCATGATTTAATTTCTATTTTAAACAAACAATCGGAATCTGGAGATCTTAAAGTAAGGGGACCTCAAGATCCGTTCACCGCTGGCGGTGTAATTGGTCTTTATTATAATAAGTTAATGAGTAAGCTTGAAACAACAGAGGAAGAAAAAAATAAATGGCGTGAAAGAATTTCTAAAGAGGTTAAATTAGCGGTAAAAGTTCAGGAAAACTTCTTACCAAAAAGAAATTTAAAAAATTATCCTGTGCACGGCATCAACCTATCAGCGAGAGAGGTCTCAGGTGATTTCTTTAGCTTCTATCCTCACAATGATAGCATTTATTTTATAATTGCTGATGTTGCTGGCAAAGGTATTCATGCTGGAATGGTTATGGCAAAAGCATCTACATTATTTGAAGTTCTATCCCAATCAAAAGTAGATCCAGATGAAATGGTTTTACATATGAATAATGATTTAAATAATACTAAAACTGGTGGAATGTTTGTAACCTCAATAATTGGTGAATATAATTTGATTACTGATGAAATTAGATGGGTAAATGCAGGTCATCAGCCTGCAATAGTTCGAAATGATAATGGAAAATACGAACAGTTTCAAAGTTCAGCACCTCCCTTAGGTGTTATTAAACAGAAAGACAAAAGTATTTATAATATTAATAAGATGAAACTAAATGGCTCAAGATTTTATGCTTTTACTGATGGATTATCTGAAAGCTTAAATGATAATGGACAAGAAATAGGTATCGACGGATCAATAGATATAATTGAGACCAATTACAACAAAGATACAAAACAACAATTAAGTGACATAACTAGAATGGTAGTAAACACGAGCAAAAATCAAAAACTGACTGATGATTTAACAGTAATAAGTATCGGAAAATAGTAATAATTCACAAAAAAATATTAATTGAAAAAAAAAATAGACTTAATATCTTTCACTTTTATGAATTTAAATAGTAACAAGCTAATATTTGTTTTAATCTCAACTTTGTTGCTGATGACAACCTTTGCTGTCTCTTCAGAAAAAAATATTACGTACATGCAAATTTTACAAAAACCAAATGATTTGGATTTAAATTTAAAATATGCCCAGCAACAAGGTAAAATGGGAAACTTTAAGCAGACAATTTCTACACTTGAAAGATTGAATATGCTTTATCCTGATAATACCGAAATCAAATTATATTTGTTATCAGTTTTGGTCCAAGTTGACTCACCAGAAAAAGCATCAACCATTATTGAAGAAATGAAATTAAGAAGGGATCTATCTTCTGAAGACTTAGAAACATTACAAGAAATCGAGGAAGAGTTAAAGGATCGAGAACCAAGTCTTTGGACTTTTGCTGCAGATTTTTCTGCTGGGGTAATCGCCTCTGATAATGTTAATAGTGTTTCAAGTACAAGATTTAAAGAGTCATCTGGAGTTCGTGAAGCTTTCGATTCCCCAAAATTTGATAGAACTTTAAGTGGCAGTATGGGATTATCTGCATCTAGACCTGTAGGCGAGGAGTCTTCATTACTTATTAATTTATCTCAAACTACATCTGAACAATATTTTGAAAGTGATGATGATTATCAAAGCTATGGTTTAACAATTGGTTTAGATTCAGTTTTTTTGGGACAAAGTATCAGTCCATACTACATCTTAAGTAAATCAGACTATCAACACGATGCTGATAGTTTTTCAAAGATGTATGGTTTAGGAGGCTTCTTTTCAGTTGGTGAAAGAAATTCTTTTAGTTATGGATTTTCATATTCAAACTCAAAGGGAAATAATAATGAATCGGACACTACTGCTAATGAAACAAACGCAAGTGGTCATAGTATGAATTTAGGCCATGACTTTATAGTAAATCAACTGATCACAACTAATATTAGTTTAGGTTACAGTGATACAGATTCAAGAGTTGATGATGGAAATGATTATGAAAACTACGATGTAGGTTTTGGAATTAACTTTGCATTTCCTTGGGCTTATATCGCAGTAAGTAATAGTATGAGTTTTAATGATTATAAAAAAGCTGATACATCGGTTAATGACACAATAAGATCAGACTTCACAAATACATTTGACATAATGTTAACAAAAGCTATTGGAGACATTTTTCCAGGAATAGATCCTAACAGAAGCCTTTTTATAAATTTATCTTACGAAAAACTTTTTTCTGAAGCGAATATTATTAATTATGATTATATCGCAGATTCCTTTTCTTTGAGTTTTTCAAAATCTTTTAGGTTAAATTAATTTTTTTAATCAATATTTAATTTTTTGGTTAGATTAACCTTAGTTTTACTGCGTTTTTTTTAACCCATAATGAACATTAATTATTCCTATTTTCATCTAAATTTGCTAGTTTCTTGGAGATGAAAAAAATATTTAGTGCAGCCATTGGGCTATTTTTAATTCTTTCTTCTCAAGTGAATTCTGCTGAGAAGCTTAGCATTGAAAAACAACTTGTTGGAATAGTTGGAGCTATTTCTGGAACAGTAAAAACTGAAACAAGAGAATTAAAAGCTGGAGACAAAATTTACTTAAATGAAACAATTTATGCTGCACCAGGTTCGGGTACGCAAATTTTACTATTAGATCAGTCAACTTTTACAGTTGGTGAAGACTCTGAAGTTGTGATGGATACTTTTATTTTTGATCCAGAAACAAATGATGGAAAAATCGTTGCAAGCGTAAAACAAGGAAGTCTAAAAGTTATCTCAGGGTTAATTAGTAAAAAAAATCCTGACAGCCTTACGGTTGAAGTTCCTGAGGGAACTTTAGGTTCGCGAGGAACAGAATTTCAAACTATAGTTTCAAAAGGAAAAACAGATACATTATTAATCGGTCCTGGAAAAAATAATACCCTAGGTATGAGACCAGGAGCGGTTTTAGTTGGAAATAATCTTGGTCAAACTTTATTAGATAACCCATATAGTATGACTTCGATGACCAAAGGAAAAGCGCCAGGTCAAGCGAAAAAAATTACTAAAAATCAATTAAAGAAATTTAACAAAAAGATGAAAGCGTTGAGAGTTGCGAAACTTTCACCAAATGAAACTAAAGCTGAGAGAAAACAATTACGAAAAGCTCTTAAAAAAGAATTAAAAGCTCTTGGTTTTGAAAAAGAAGAAATTAAAACGATAATCAAAGAAAACATTAAAAAAGATAAAGAGAAAAAAGTAGCAATTAAAGCTGAAAGAGCAGAAAAGAAAAAAGCTCAGAAAGCAAAAGCTAAAGCTAAAAAGCAAAAGAAAAAAGCTAAATTAGACGAAGGTAAGAAAAAAGGTAAGAAGAAAAAAGCTAAAGCAAAAAATAAAAAAGGCAAAAAGAAAAAAGCTAAAGCTGAAAAGAAAAAAGGCACTAAGAAAAAAGCTACTAAGAAAAAAGCTACTAAGAAAAAAGCTACTAAGAAAAAAGCAGTAAAGAAAAAACCAGCTAAAAAGAAAAAAGTAGTTAAGAAAAAAGCAAAAAAGAAAAAAGTGGTTAAGAAAAAACCTAAAAAGAAGAAAAAGATAGTTAAGAAAAAACCGAAGAAAAAAGTAGTGAAAAAGAAAAGAGTGGTGAAGAAGAAGAGAGCTGCTAAGAAGAAAAAAGCTAAAAAGAAAAGAAGAAGAAAAAAATAAACAGATCTTTCGTAAATAAGATTTATTTACTTTAATCCAATTACCTATAAATTTGATTTGTGAAAGAAATTTTACACAAAAATCTAAATTACGTAGTTTTCTTAGCCCTACTTATTATCTTAATTTTTTTAAAAATTCTTAACCCGAGTTTTATAAAATCAATATCATTTTTAAGTTTTGATCTTTACCAAAAAGTATTTGCAGAGAAAAAAAATTCAGATGTTGTAATTATTGATATTGACGAAAAGAGTTTAGGAAAATTTGGTCAGTTTCCATGGAATAGAATTGTCTTTGCCGAAATCCTGGATAAGCTTAATGAATCAAATCCAAAGGCAATAGGTTTTGATATTTTTTTTACTGAAAAAGATAAACAATCGCCTGATGCTGTAATTAAATCATATGGTTTAATTCCATCTGATATAGCAGAACTTCAGAATTTAAAAAGTCCGGACGATATATTTTCTGAAAAACTGAAAGAGTCTAAATCAATAATTGCTGTTTTAGGTAGCAACGTTCCATCTCATTCAAATTATGATCGAAAAGCAAAAGCTAGATTTTTATCTAAAGGTGGTGAACCAAAGCAATTTACATATTCTTATCCCTATTCCATAGGTTCGCTAGAAGTATTAGAGAAAAATGTCAAAGGTTTAGGATCTATTTCTTTTTTAGATCAATTAGATGGTATCATTAGATCTCTACCTTTAATTGTGCAATTCAATAAAAAAATGTATCCAACCATGGGTTTAGAAATGGTTAGAGTTGGTTCTAAACAAAAAAATATTTATGTAGAATTAAATGAAGTTGGAATTCAAAGAATAAGTGCAAGACCTCACAAAATCGACTCTGATCCTAATGGGATCATTTGGATTAAATATAAAAAGTCAGATAAAAACCAATATATTTCTGCGGGAGATGTTTATGATGGTAAATTTCAAACAGACTTTTTTAAAGATAAATATGTTTTGATTGGTGCCTCAGCTCAAGGTTTATTCGATTTAGTTAAAACTCCTCTTGGAGTGACTATTCCAGGAGTTGAGGTTCATGCAAATGTTATCGAAAATATTTTAGATCAATCGTATTTGGTCAGAAATCCAAACACATATATATTCGAGTTATTGTTCTCTATTATTGTTGCCTTAATCACATTTATTTTATCTCAAAAAGTAAAACCAAAATTGAGTTTATCCATTTTCTTTGGAAACATTTTAGCAATTATAATCATTGGATTTTCTATTTATAAATTCAGATCTGAGTTAGTAGATATGAGTTATCCTATATTTATTGTAACTGTTACTTTTTTAACGGGTCTTTATTTTAGATTTATTGAGGAAAACAAAATAGCTTTAGATAATTTACAAAAAGAAGCAAAATTATTAAAAGAACGAGAGCTTGCAGCAGGGGTTCAAAAAAGCTTATTCCCAGATATATCTAAATTTGAAAATTTTATTTTTGCAAGAAACGTTCCTGCAAGAGATGTATCAGGAGACTATTTTGACGTTGTGAGATCCACTCCTGAAGAATATTTTTTTACATTAGCCGATGTATCTGGAAAAGGGGTTAAAGCTGGTATGTATATGGCAAAAGCATCGTCCATATTTAGAACACTTACTAATTTAAAATTCCCTTTAGAAAAAGTTGTCTTTGGAGTGAACAATGAGCTTGTTGAGGCTAAATTTAAAGGAATGTTTGTTACTGCTGTTTTTGGAAAATTAAACATTAAAACTGGAGAACTGGTTTTCATCAATGCAGGTCATGAAAGTATTTTGACCTTTGATCAAAATAAAAATTATGAGTATATCAAGTCAGAAATGCCACCCATTGGAATTGTTAAATATTTTACAGAGTCTATGGTTAAATCCAATACTATGAACCTTAAGGATAAAACATTTGTTGTTTATACTGATGGTGTAACAGAAGGTTATCTGAAAAATGGTGAGGAGTTGGGAGCAGAAGGAGTACAAAAAATCATAGATGGCATGTCAGAAGTGACACCAAAAACTATTGTCGAGTCTATTGAGAAAGAATTAAACTGGGGTGCTGAGAAATTAAGAGATGATATTACTTGTATGGCTATAAATATAAATAATACTGAGCTTATAAAAAAGAAATAATCTTAAACTTTCTTTTTAAATATTTTGTAAAGCAGTCACCTCTAATTTTTTGGTTTTTAGAGATTTTATTGCCTCTAAACAGGCATATGCAGTTGACATATTTGTGCAATAAGGAACTTTATTTTTTAAAGTAGCTCTTCTTAAAGCTATGGCATCACTAACTCGATGTTCACTGTTACCACCACCAGTATTAATCACTAGAGCAATTTTTTTAGCGTCTAAAACATCCACAATGTGAGGAGTGCCTGAGCTAACTTTATTAATTTTCTTACACTTCATACCAAATTTTCTAATATATTCAGCAGTTCCTTTTGTTGCACATAATTTAAATTTAAGTTTGATCAATTGTTTTGCTAAATCGATTCCTTCATCTTTATGTGCATCTTTTAATGATATAAAAGCCAAACCATCTTTTGGTAAAGAATTAGCAGATGCAATTTGGCTCTTAGCAAATGCCATTCCAAAATTTTTATCAAAACCCATAACTTCACCGGTTGACTTCATTTCAGGACCTAAAAGTAAGTCACTGTTTGGAAATTTATTAAATGGAAAGACAGCTTCTTTAACAGCATACATTCCATTTGATTTATCTTTTAAATTAAATCTAGATAATTTTTCTCCTGCCATAATTCTTGAGGCAATTTTTGCAAGAGGTAGACCTTTTGCTTTTGATACAAAAGGCACAGTTCTACTTGCTCTTGGATTTACTTCAATTACATAAATTTGGTCTTTTTTAATTGCAAATTGGATATTCATAAATCCTTTAACCTTAAGAGCTAAAGCTAACTTTTTTGTTTGATTTTCTATTTCTTTAATTAAATATGGTTTGATTGAAACAGGGGGCAGGCTACATGCCGAGTCTCCAGAGTGAATTCCAGCTTCTTCAATATGTTGCATGATACCTGCAACAAATACATCTTTACCATCAGATAATGCATCCACATCAACTTCCATTGCTTGATTAATAAATTTATCAATTAAAATTGGATTATCCTCTGCAGCTTTGAAGGCTTCTTCAACAAACTTTTTTAAATCATTTTTTTCATATACAATTTCCATAGCTCTTCCACCTAAAACATAAGAGGGTCTTACAATTAGGGGTAAACCAATTTTGTCAGCAATTTTTATTGCTTGTTTATAAGTTTTAGCAATTCCACTTTCAGCCTGTTTTAATTTTAATTTATTTAAAAGATTTCTAAATCGATCTCTATCTTCAGCAAGATCAATTGAAGTGTATTGCGTTCCTAAAATTGGAAGATTGTTTTGATATAAAAATTCAGCCAACTTTATAGGAGTTTGGCCACCAAATTGTGCTATTACTCCAATTAAGTTTCCTTTCTCTTGTTCTTTCTTAATGATGTTGAAAACATACTCTTCTTTAAGCGGTTCAAAATATAATCGATCACTTGTGTCATAATCTGTTGATACAGTTTCTGGATTACAATTGACCATGATCGTTTCAAAACCTGCGTCTTTTAAAGCGAAACTTGCTTGGCAACAACAATAATCAAACTCAATTCCCTGACCAATTCTGTTGGGGCCGCCACCCAAAATAATTATCTTTTTTTTTTGAGTTGGTTCCGCTTCACACTCGGAGTTGAGTGAAAAATTTCTTTGATAACTTGAGTACATATAAGGTGTAAAAGATTTAAATTCTGCAGCACAAGTATCCACTTTTTTATAAACAGGTAATACTTTTAAAGCCATTCTTCTTTTTCTTACGACATTCTCAGAAATTTTGGTTAATTCGGATATTTTTTTATCTGAAAAACCAATAGACTTAATACGATTGAATTCAATAAAGTCTCTCGGAACACCTTTGTTTTTAAGTTTATTTTCGTTATCAACGATCTCTTTAATTTGTTCTAAAAACCAGGGATCGATCTTTGATAAATTTTGAATTCTTTTTATATTGATTTTTTTCCTAAAAGCCTCTGCCACAAGTAAAAGTTTATTAGGGATATTTTCTCTAAGTTTTTTTTCTATTTCTTTTTTATTAATATTAAAAACTCTGTCTAAACCTGAGTATCCCGTCTCAAGAGAAACTAATGCTTTTTGTAAAGACTCTTTAAAATTTCGACCTATTGCCATAGCTTCACCAACAGATTTCATTGACGTGCCTAAAATTGCAGGCGAGGTTGAAAATTTTTCAAAAGTAAATCTTGGAATTTTTGTGACCACATAATCAATGGTTGGTTCAAAAGATGCAGGAGTGACTTTTGTTATTTCATTTTTTAATTCATCTAAAGTGTAACCGACAGCAAGTTTTGCAGCAATCTTAGCAATCGGAAATCCTGTTGCCTTTGATGCTAATGCGGATGATCTTGATACTCTTGGGTTCATTTCAATAATAACCATTCGTCCATTTTTCGGATTTATGGCAAACTGAACGTTAGATCCTCCTGTTTCAACTCCAATTTTTCTTAGACATGCAATAGATGCGTTTCTCATTACTTGGTATTCTTTATCGGTAAGTGTTAACGCCGGTGCAATTGTAACAGAGTCACCTGTGTGAATTCCCATTGGGTCAATATTTTCTATTGAACAAATAATAATACAATTATCTTTCTTATCTCTCACAACCTCCATTTCAAATTCCTTCCAACCCTCTAAACATTCTTCAACTAGAACTTGGCTTACAGGAGACTCATGTAATCCATTTCTTATTATTTTATAAAACTCTTTTTTTGTTTTAGCTATTCCACCTCCAAGACCACCAAGCGTAAATGCAGGTCTAATAATTGCAGGTAGACCAATTTGTTTTAAAACTTTTGATGCTTGATTGAATTTATTAACAACTTTTGATTTTGGTAAATCTATACCAATATCCATCATGTTCTTTCTAAATTTTTTTCTATCTTCAGCATTAGAGATTGCTTTTGAATTGGCTCCAATTAGTTCTATTTTGTATTTTTTAAGAACTCCCTTTTTTTCTGCTTCCATTGCTAAATTCAATGCTGTTTGACCACCCATGGTTGGTAAAATTGCATCAGGTTTTTCTTTTTTTAAAATTTTTTCAAGTATTTCTAAAGTAATTGGTTCTATGTAAGTTTTATCTGCAACATCTGGGTCAGTCATTATTGTTGCTGGATTCGAATTGACTAAAATTACTTTATAACCCTCATCCTTTAATGCCTTACATGCTTGAGTGCCTGAGTAATCAAATTCACAAGCTTGACCAATTATTATCGGACCAGCTCCAACAACTAAAATTTTTTTAATATCTTTTCTTTTTGGCATTTTTTTTAATGTTGTTTATAAATTCTTGAAAAAGGTAAACACTATCCTGAGGTCCCGGATTTGACTCTGGATGATATTGAACAGAAAAAACTGGTTTATTTTTTAAGCGAATTCCCTCTATGCCTCCATCAAATAAAGACTTATGAGTAATTTCCAAATTTCTTGGTAAACCTTCTTTAACAATTTCAAAACCATGGTTTTGACTGGTAATTTCAACACTATCATTAATAAAGTTTTTTACAGGATGATTAGCTCCACGATGTCCAAGTTTCATTTTTTTAGTTTTTGCTCCTAAGGCCAAGCCAAGCAATTGGTGACCAAGACAAATCCCAAATATTGGAAAATTTTTTTTAATAAGATTTTTTATTATTCCAATAGCATATTTACCTGTTGCAGCAGGATCACCAGGACCATTTGATAGAAATATTCCATCAGGTTTTAGTGATGAAATTTTTTCATAACTAGCGTTACATGGTACAACTGTAACTTTACATTTAAAGTCAGAAAAATATCTTAAAATATTTTTTTTAATTCCATAGTCTATGGCAACGATATGAAAAGATTTTTGTTTATTCTTTTGGTAGCCAGTTTGTTTTTTCCAAGTTTTAAAACCTTTCCAAAGATAATTTTTTTTTGTTGTTACCTCTTTTGCAAGATCTAAATTATTTAATCCACTCCATTTCGTAGTTAAATTGATAATCTTATTTATATTAAATTTTCCGGTTTTTGAGACTGATATTGTGCCTTTAGGTGCCCCTTTATCTCTAATAAAATTAGTTAAATTTCTTGTATCTAATCCAGTGATTCCAACTATTTTGTTTTTTTTGAGCCAAGCATCTAGGTGTAAAAAAGATCTATAATTTGAGGGTGATGTTATTTCCGAATTAAATATAACACCTTTTGTCCAAATTTTATCAGACTCATGATCTTCATTATTGGTACCCACATTACCAATATGAGGAAAGGTAAAATTGATTATTTGTCCAGCATAAGATGGATCAGAAATTATTTCTTGATAACCTGTGAGAGAAGTGTTGAAGCAAACTTCTCCAGTGGCAGTTCCTTGGTAGCCAATACCAATGCCTTTAAAAATTTTTCTATTTTCAAGAACTAAAATACCTGTTTGTTTATTTGAGATTTTTTTTGAGTTAGTTTTTTTTGCTTTTTTGATCAATTACAACTCATAAGTTAAAGGTTAATACAATAATTGGATTATTATCGCAACAGAGATGTATTATAAAATTGAAAAAAAACAATTTTTCTTTTGAGAATTTTTTGCTTTAAAGTAGATTAAAAATTATGTCTTTAAAAGAAACAATTGAAACTGAATATAAAAACGCACTAAAATCTAAAGATAAAACAAAAATATCAACTTATAGGTTAATTTTATCATCCATCAAAGATTTAGATATTCAAAATAGATCTGGTCCTAACAAGAAAGAGACAGACGATGAGGATATTAAAAAATTATTTAAAAAAATGGTTAAGCAAAGAACCGAATCAATTGAAATCTACAAAAAAAATAATCGAACTGATTTACTTGAAGTTGAGCAAAATGAATATGACATTATATCAAGTTTTTTACCGAAGGTTTTAGGTGATGAAGAAACAAAAAAAATATGTGAGGAAATTATAACAAAATTAGGCGCTTCTTCACTCAAGGATATGGGTAAAGTTATGGGTGAACTAAAAAAAGAACATTCTGATAAAATTGATTTCGCTAAAGCGGGATCTCTTATCAAAGAACTGTTAAATAAACAATAATGAAATATCCAAAAGAATATCTTGATGAAATCAAAACTAGATTAAAGGTTTCTACAGTTGTATCTAAATTTGTAAGTCTAAAAAAAAGAGGAAAAGAATTCGTAGGTCTTTCACCTTTTAAAAATGAGAAAACACCATCTTTCACAGTTAACGATGAAAAAGAATTTTACCATTGTTTTGCAACATCTGAACATGGCAACATTTTTGATTTTGTAATGAAAACACAAAATCTTAGATTTGGCGAAGCTGTAAAGTATCTTGCAAATTTGGCTGGTATGCAACCTTATACGTTTACAAAACAAGATGAAGAAAGAGAAAAAAAATGGAAAGAGTATTGTTTGATTTATAGTCAATATGTTGAATTTTACCATGATGAATTAATTAAAAATGAAACTCATGATAACGCAAGAAATTATTTAAAAGAAAGAAATATTAACAAAGATCAAGTTAAAAAATTTAAAATAGGATATATAAAAAAAAATCCAAATTTTTTTGAAAAATTAAAAAATGATTTCAGTGAAGAAATTTTAATAAGTACTGGGTTATTTTATTTTGATGAAAAAAAAAAAATTTATGTAGAGAGATTTAAAGGACGTTTAGTTTTTCCTATTAATAATATTTCTGGCCAACCAATTGCACTTGGCGGAAGAATAATTGAAAAAAGTGATTACCTTGCCAAATATATTAATTCTCCTGAAACTCCCTTTTTCAAAAAAGGTTCAAATTTATATAATTTAGATCAGGCTAGAAAATTATCCAATAAGATAGATCATATTTTTCTTGTTGAGGGATATATGGATGTTGTTGGATTAGCAAAAAATAGTATAGAAAACGTAGTTGCTAACTTGGGGACTTCACTTACTGATAGACAAATCTTAACATTAAATCAATTTTTCGATGATATTATAATTTGTTTTGACGGGGATGAGAGTGGTTATAAGGCAGCTTTAAGAGCAGCAGAAAATTCTATTATTTATTTAAAACCAGAAAAACAAATTTCATTTCTATTTTTACCTGACAAAGAGGATCCTGATAGCTTTGTTAACAAAAATGGTAAAGATTATTTTTTAGATTTTGCAAAAAAGAGTAAAATTTCGATACATCAGTTTATTTTTGCACACTACAAAAAACAAACTCAAAATAATCCATCATCTATGGCAATTTTTGATAAAAAGCTTAGGTCTATAGCAAACACTATTAAGGATGAATATATTAAAAGATATGTTTTAGAGTATTTCTTGGAAAAAATTTCAGAGTTAGCACCACATACTAATTTAAGTAAAAAATTCAATTACGTAAGAAAAGTTAAATCTCTTGAAACAACAAAAAAATACTTTAATGAAAGTAAATCTTTATCAGCAATAGAGCTTAAAGAGTTTTCACTACTCTATCTGTTAATGAACAATCTAGAATTAATGAGAGAAAACTTCCATCTAATTGAGAATGTGAATTTATTTACTGAAGTTAATAAGCAAATTTTTTTAAAAATTTTATCAAAACTTAAACTTGATAAAAGATTTACACTTAAAGATTTAGAAATTGATAAACAATTAATTGAAAAAATTGATAAGTTTGCTCCAATTAAATATATTTTAGGTAAAAAGAATAAAAATGAACATGAGATAATTGGACTACTAGATGACATTAATAGAGATCTTAATAGCTACAATCTAGAACTAAGAATTCAAGAGTTAGAATCAAAGTTTTCTAAAGACCTTAGTGAGACGACGTTTAATGAGCTAAAAGAGCTCAAAAAAAAGCAAAATATCAATTAATTTACATTATTTATTAATGGATTTTTATAAATTTAACACTATATAAGACTCTTCAAAATAATTGCTGTGGAAAGAATTATTACAAAATCATTTGCTAGACTAATGGGTCGTGGAACCCATAGAGGTTTCATCACTTACGAAGAATTAAGCAAATCTCTAGGAAAGAGAAATTTGTCTGATGAAAATCTTGCTCAAGCATTTATTCATATTCTTGATGAAAAAGTAACTCTGGTAGAAAAAAAATCAGATTTTAAAGTTCTAAGAAAAAAAGACAGTTCATCCAAAGAAGAGGGTAAAACAATCGAGAAAAGCGATGATCCTATAAGAATGTATCTAAGAGAAATGGGCGGTGTTGAGTTATTATCAAGAGAAGGTGAAATAGCTATCGCTAAAAGAATTGAAGCTGGAAAAGATGTAATGTTAATAGCGTTATCTCAAAGCCCTATAACAGCTCAACAATTTTTTGAATGGAATGAAAAACTTCAGAAAGATGAAATTTTAGTTCGAGAGATTATTGATATTGATACAAATTATATGGAAGATGAATCAACAGGACCCAGTGCAAAGCAAAAAAATTCAGGAGAATTAGAAAAAGAAGAAAGCGCTGTCGAGGAAGAAGAAGATTTCAATCCCACACTCGCTGCAATGGAAAGTGAGATAAAACCTAAAGTATTAAAAACAGTTAATTTATTAACTAAAGAATATAATAAGCTTATCAAGTATCAAAAAGAAAAATTAGATTGTGTGTTAAATTCTAAGACTTTTTCGCCTGCAAAAGAAAAAGGCCATGATAAAATTGTTAACGATATTCTAGAAAATATTAAATCTCTTCAATTGTCGCCATCTGTTTTAGAGGAGTTGGTTCAAAAACATTACGTAGAGAATAAGAAAATTGTTTCATTAGAAGGAAATTTACTCAGATTAGCTATAAATCAAAACATTTCTCGAAATGAATTTATAAAGTTTTATATAGGTAATGAAATTAACCCTAATTTAAAAAAGTTTTTAGATACAAATTCTTTATGGAAGCAATTTTTTTCAAAAAATAAAAGTGAATTTAAAAATATTAGAGATAGATTAGTTGAAATAAGTCATAAATTAGGAATGTCAGTAACTGACTATAAAAAGTTAGTTAGCAGAGTACAAAAAGGAGAGAAAGAGTCTAGAATTGCCAAAAAAGAAATGGTTGAAGCAAATTTGAGACTAGTTATCTCGATTGCCAAGAAATATACAAACAGAGGTTTGCAATTTTTGGATTTAATACAAGAGGGTAATATAGGATTGATGAAAGCAGTTGATAAATTTGAATATAGAAGGGGTTATAAATTTTCTACTTATGCTACATGGTGGATAAGACAAGCAATAACGAGATCCATTGCCGATCAAGCAAGAACAATTAGGATCCCAGTTCATATGATTGAGACTATAAATAAGATTGTGAGAACTCAAAGATTAATACTTAGTGAATTTGGAAGAGAAGCAACTCCAGAGGAATTAGCAAAAAAATTAAGAATGCCACTAGATAAAGTGAGAAAGGTTTTAAAGATTTCAAAAGAACCAGTATCTTTAGAAAAACCAGTTGGCGATGAAGAAGATAGTAGTCTAGGAGATTTTATAGAAGATACCAAAGCTCTTGCTCCTCTAGAACAAGCGATTAAATCTAACTTAGGAGAAGCTACAACAAAAATATTATCAACTCTTACACCAAGAGAAGAAAGAGTTTTAAGAATGAGATTTGGAGTTGGAATGAATACAGATCACACTTTGGAGGAAGTTGGTCTACAATTTTCAGTAACAAGAGAGAGAATTAGGCAAATTGAAGCTAAAGCTTTGAGAAAATTAAAACATCCAAGTAGATCAAAACAGCTAAAAAGTTTCTTAGAAAGTTAAGAATTATTTTTGGGCCGTTAGCTCAATAGTAGAGTACTGCATTGACATTGCAGGGGTAGTTGGAGCGTAACCAACACGGCCCACCATAAAAATTTCAATAGTAAAAAGATCTATTCTTGTTTAATGTATTGATTTATTAGAATAAATTATTCTATAAAAGGGCCTGTAGCTCAGTTGGTTAGAGCAGTACACTCATAATGTATTGGTCCCAGGTTCGAGTCCTGGCGGGCCCACCAACATATGTAAAATTGAATTACTTTGAAGAAAATTCTTTTAATGTTTTAAATAAGGATTCGATATTACCATTATTGGAGTTTAATATTGATGCAAACTCCTCCTTTTGCGTTCTTGCTAAACTTAAGCCCTCTATTATTAGGTCTCTTATAAGTGGGTTATCCTGATTTTTTGTATAAATTCTCCAATCAATTTTCACTTCAGGTCTTTCAGAGGTTTCTTTTAGGATACTATTCACAATAGTATAGTTTTCACTCAAAACTTTTTTTGATATCACATCAATTTCTGGATTCGTATATTCTGATAATCTACTAGAAAAACTTTTTAAAAAATAATCTTCAAATAACTGTAAATACCGAATTTTTTCCTCCTCACTTAAGTTTTTTCTTGCTGATCCAAGAGAATAAAAACCTACACCCTGAATATCAACAGTTTCTTTAGCTATCACCTTCAACTTATTGATTTTATCCTCTTGTGAGATATCTTTAGCTAATATTTCTGATGCTCTGTTGACTGTGGATTGAACAAATACATCTGGTTCAACAGAAAAAACATGAATGAAATTAAAATTTAAAAATATTAAAATTAAAAAAAATTTTTTCATCTCAATTTAATTTAGATAAACTTTTAGTTATTATCTATTTCTTCCCAATCTTCCTCATTTTTGTATAAAATCTCGATATTTCCTTTTCTAACATTGCTAATTTTATTTTCTCTGTCTTGCAAATACAAACTTTTTACTGAAGCATAAAAGTCAATGGAATTTATTTCTAGGTTATCAAATGACTCAATATTATTTGATCTAAAATCAATACCCTCTACAGCCTTTGTTGCCATATAAAAACCTTCACTTAAATATTCGTTATTTCCGTGCACAGAGGCGTTATAGTAAGGATCACCTCCTAATACATTCATGAAAGAACCAGTTGTATCTCTTAATGTCGATGGTCCCAAAACTGGTAAAACAACGTAACAGCCTGGTCCGACTCCCCAAGCGCCTAAAGTTTGACCATAATCCTCTTTTTCGTATTTTGGAAAACCCATTTGATTTGCAACATCGATAGTACCTAATATTCCAACAGTTGAGTTGACCGCAAGCCTTGCCGTATTAATTATTGCTAGCTTGATATCACCCTGTAAAATATTATTAGGTATTGTAACCAAACTTGATAAATTTGTAACAAAATTATGAGTACCTTTTTGGATAGGATCCGGTAAACTTCTATAACTTTCAGCAAGAGGTTTTATTACAGCTTTGTCAAGACTTTGATTAAATGCAAAAGTTGCTCTGTTTAAATTTTTAAAACAATCCTTAACTTTTTTCGGATCTTTTTCTATCTTTAATTCACCATCAGAACCAGCATTTGCATCCAATGTTAATAAAAAAATTGAAATTAAAATTATTGGTAATTTTTTTAACATATAGGCCTATTTTATATATTATTGATAGTCATGTAAATTAACATTTAATAATAAAAAATGTCCATAAAATGTTTATAAATAGCCCAAAATTGTATTAATATTAATAATGGATAAAATTTATGATTATTCACCAAATTTTAGCTTGCCAAAAAGACCGAAAAAAAGAATTAAATTTATAATCATTCATTACACAGGTATGAGAAAAGAATCAGATTCAATTAAGAGACTGCAGAGTTCTAGGTCTAAAGTTAGTTCACATTACTTAATAAAAAAAAATGGTGTAATATTAACTCTAGTTCCTGATCTTTATGAAGCTTGGCATGCTGGTTTATCAAATTGGAAAAATCATAAATATTTGAATAAGAACTCAATTGGTATCGAAATTACCAATCCAGGTCACCGGCATGGTTACAAAAATTTTTCAAGGAAACAGATTTTTTCATTAAAAAAACTTCTAATATCTTTAATTAAAAAATTTAAAATTAAAAAAAAGTATATACTTGGTCATTCAGATGTATCTCCTGATCGAAAAAAAGACCCAGGTGAAAAATTCCCTTGGGTAAAGCTGGCTAAAAACGGTTTAGTTTGGTGTCATAATTTAGACTTAAAAAAAATTAAAAAACTTAGAAAAATTAAACTTTCATCTAAATTTGAGGAGAACATTTTTCTTAAAAATCTTTATAAGATTGGATATAAAAAGATAGAAGGTCTAAAATCGGAAAAAAATATAGAATATCTCACAAAGGCTTTCCAAAGGAGATTCAGACAAGATTTAGTTGATGGTAAAATAGACCAAGAGTGTTTGATAATAAGTAAAAATCTTGTCTCTCATTAAAAAATTAAACTTGAAATTCTTTGATTAAATTATAGATTATTATTGCCAGATGAACGATTTATCGCTTTAAATTTTTTAAAGAGGAAAGTCCGGACTCTACAAGAATACAGTGCCAGGTAATTCCTGGCGGGGGCAACCCTAGGGATAGTGCCACAGAAAATAAACCGCCATAACATGGCAAGGGTGAAAAGGTGTGGTAAGAGCACACCGGTTCTATTGGTAACAATGAACGCTGGAAAACCCCACTGGGAGCAAAACTAAGTAGAGATGACAATGTTAAAAAACTAAAAGCAATTCTTGGCTAGTCATCAGGGTTAGTTGCTTGAGCTCAAAAGTGATTTTGAGCCTAGATAAATGATAAATTTAAATGACAGAACCCGGCTTACAGTTCATCTGGCTACATAATAATTTAATCAACATAAATGTTCACGTTTTGATTCATTTTTGATCAAACTTTTTATCTATTTCTATATTAACCTAAGTATTGACTCATCCATTAAAAACCCATAATATCCCATAAATTCCCAAATTATGGGAAAATAAATTTTATGGCTTATGTTTTTATCGATGTACGAAAACAAACTAGACAAAAAAGGAAGGGTGTCTGTGCCTGCAAGTTTTAGATCGTATTTATCTAATCTTGGTTATAACGGGATAATTTGTTATCCTTCTTTCAACAATCAATCAATAGAGGCATGGCCTCAAGACAGAATAGAAAAAATTTCTAATACAATAGATGCTTTAAGTCCATTTGAAGAAAAAAGGGATTTTTTTGCAACGTCAATTTTATCTGAGAGTACAAATTTACAGTTTGATAGTGAAGGCAGGGTTTCACTAACTTCAAAATTACTAAAACATGCGAAAATAAAAAATAATATGATTTTTGTTGGTCAAGGAAAAACTTTTCAAATTTGGGAACCAACAATTTTTGAAAAATTTAGGGCAAACGCTAGAAAAAAAGCAAATTTAAATCGTTCAAGTCTTAAATGGGAGAGTCAATTTAATAAATAGAAAAAAGAGGGGGATAAATGACAATTAACTTTAAAGTACCAGAGATTAAAGAATTAAAACCTAGAATATTAGTTCTTGGAGTTGGAGGAGCTGGAGGCAATGCGATAAATGAAATGATTGATGCGGGTGTGGAAGGGGTTGAATTTGTTGCAGTAAACACTGATGCTCAAGATTTGAAAACAAGCAAATCAAAAACAAGGATTCAACTTGGAATTAATTTGACAAAAGGTCTAGGTGCTGGAGCAAAGCACGAGATAGGTTTAGCAGCAGCCAATGAATCTCTAAATGATATAATTGATATTCTTAAAGGTGCAAATATGGTTTTTATTACGGCTGGAATGGGTGGTGGAACTGGCACTGGAGCAGCACATGTAATTGCTAGAGCAGCTAAAGAATTAAATATTCTTACAGTAGGTGTAGTAACACTACCATTCTTATATGAAGCACCTTCACGAATGAGAAGAGCACAGGAGGGCCTTGAGGAACTAAGAAAACATGTAGATACTATTATAGTAATTCCTAATCAAAACTTATTCAAAGTTGCAAATGAGCAAACTACTTATAAAGAGTCTTTTCAATTATCAAATAGCATCTTAAGACATGGAGTTCAAAGTGTAACAGATTTGATGGTAAAAGATGGTTTAGTTAATTTAGATTTTGCCGATGTTGAAACTGTTATGAGCTCAATGGGTAAAGCTATGATGGGAACAGGGGAAGCTGAAGGTGAAGGTAGAGCAGATAAAGCTACTGAATTAGCTTTGAATAATCCACTAATTGATGAGTATTCTTTGAAAGGTGCAAAAGGTTTACTAATAAATATTACTGGCGGTGAAGATTTAAAACTTTTTGAGGTAGATGAAATCGTAAATAAAATAAGATCTGAAGTTGATGTAGAGGCTGAAATAATAAATGGATCAATTATTGATCCATCTTTGGATGGTAAAATCCGAGTTTCAATTGTTGCCACTGCTTTAGATGGAAAGCAACCCGAATCAAAATCTGTTATCAATATGGTTCACCGGATTCAAAATAGAAATACTGGTTATTCAGATTTTTCAAACGTTAATGCAACTCAATCATTCCATTTTTCCAGTAACAATTCAGAACCAGTTTCCCATGGAGCTAATGCTTTAAAACTTGAGAATGAAGTTGTTACTGAAAATACGAGTGAGCTGATCAATTCACAATCCGTTGATGAAGTTAATAACCAATATCACGAAGAATTTTTAAAAAACCAGGAAATTGAGAAATTGAAGGACACTGTTCCAGAAAGTAATGAAACATATTTTTCTAATGAAACTTCAGTTTCTTTAGAAAAGGAACAAGATAATCAAAATGATCTTAGAGAATTTGGAGTTGATACAAATGAACCAGATTTATTTAGTTCTGAAAATGATAATTCAGAGCCAAACGATCTTCTGAATTCATCAAAAGATGACAAAGAAGATGATGATCTAGAAATTCCTGCATTTTTAAGAAGACAAAAAAATTAATGATCTTCGAGAAAATAAATGGAAGCCACCATAATACCGGATAGATTAAATCACTATCCAGTATTGCTAAAAGAAATCATTAGCATTATCTCCCCTCAAGATGGTGGCACATTTATTGATTGTACTTTTGGCCAAGGTGGATATTCAAAAGAGATACTTAAATTTTCAAATACTAAAGTAATTGGTATAGATAGAGATGTTAAGTGTAAAAGAATAGCAGACCAAATCAGCAGAAATTTTGAAGATAGGTTTTTTTTTAAAAATATTAAGTTTAGTCAATTAAATAATTTAAAGCTAAAAAATGAAAATATTAAAGGAGTAATTTTTGATTTGGGTTATTCTTTAAATCAAATCAGAGATGATGAGAAAGGATTATCATTTAGTTCTAAAGGCCAACTAAACATGAAATTAGGTTTAAATGATTTTTCAGCAAAAGATGTGGTCAACAAACTAGAGTCAGATGACTTACAAAAAATTTTTAAATATTTTGGTGAAGAGAAAGATGCAAGAAAGATTGCAAAGAGAATAGTGAACGAAAGAGTAAAGCACGATCTTGATACACAAAATTTAGTAAATATTATCGACTCTATAAAAAGAAGAGATAATTCTAAAATTCATAACTCAACGAAAGTTTTTCAGGCAATTAGAATATTCGTAAATAAAGAAATTAGTGAATTAATTCATGGATTAATAAATGCTGCAAAGATTCTAAAAAAAGATGGAATATTAGCAGTAGTTAGTTTTCACTCATTAGAAGATAAGATTGTAAAATATTTTTTTAGGAGTTTATCACAAAATAAAAGTATCTCACGGTACCAACCCAAAATGATTCAGTCAGAACCTTTATTTCTCACAAAACAGAGAAAGCCTATCGTTCCAAATAAAAAAGAATTAAGTGAAAATATATCATCTAGATCTGCAAAATTAAGATTCATTATAAAAAAAAAAAATTTTTATAATTTTGACACTGATATATTTGAGAAATTTAAATCTTTAATTGAAGTAGAAAATATAAGTAATAAATTATGAGAAAAATTGTAGTAATTATTTTTATATTTTTATTAATATTTTCTACTGCAATAATAAAAAACTCTACAAAAAAAATTGAAGATAAAATTTTTGTAGTAGAAGAAAGTTTAAGAACTTTTGAAAATGAACTAGGTAATACTAGATTAGAATTTGAATATTTAAGTTCAATAGAAAAATTACTTGATTATCAATCAAAGTATTTTGAAAAAGATCTAATTCAGAAGGATATAAATTCAATAAAAATATTAATTAAAAAACCTAATGATTTATTTATTGGTGACTTAAATACTTTCGAAATAAATGAAAAAAAATAATTTAAATATTATCTTAGAGGATCAAAAAAATGACTTTTGGTATGAAAAAAGTAAATCAAATTTAAATGTTTCATTTAATAGAATAAGTTTCATTTTTTTTATTTTTTTTATTATTTCGATCATTTATTCTATTCAACTAACTCATCTAGGTTCAAGAAAGGATAATGGAATAACTAATTTAAATTTACTAAATCCAAATCACAAACTTTATAGAGCAGATATAGTTGATAGAAATGGTAAATATTTAGTTAAAACTGTAAATTCTATTGATATCGGCATTAGTTCAAAAAAGATTATTAACAAAGATAAACTAATTTTAAATTTAAAATATATTTTTCCAAATAAAGATTATGAACTAATCAGAAAAAAAATGGAAAAAAAGAATTTTTTCTATTTTGAAAAAAAAGTATCACAAGAAAATTATGAAAAAATAATGAAACTGGGTGATAAATCTATTCAACCAGAGGATAGACTAATAAGAATATACCCTGAAAAAAATCTATTCAGTCACATTATAGGTCAAATTGATGATAACAATACAGGTATTTCTGGTTTAGAAAAATCTTTTGATGATAAACTCAAAATTTCAACTGAGCCAATCGTGTTAACTTTAGATAAAGATATTCAATACCTAATAAGAAATGAATTAATCAAGTTCAATAAAATTTTTGACACCAAAGGGAGTGCTGCAATTTTAATGAATGTCAATAGTGGCGAAATCTTATCTTTAATTTCTTTACCAGACTTTAACCCAAATAAAAGAGAGAGAATTACTGATATAAATTATATTAATAGAGCAACAAAAGGAGTTTATGAATTTGGTTCAGTTTTTAAAACATTTACTCTAGCTGCAGCTTTTAATGAGAGAACCATAGAGCCAGATACTAAATTTTCAAATTTACCAAAATCTTTGAGATGCGCTGGATTTTCAATCAGAGAGTATGATAAAAAAATCCCCTCAGATCTTACAGCTGAACAAATTTTAATAAGATCTGGAAACATAGGATCTGTTAGGATTGGCCAAAAAGTTGGAGAAGAAAAATTTAAATTATTTTTATCTAAACTTGGTGTATTAAAAAAAATTGAATTTGATATTGAAGAAGTTGGCAAACCAATCGATTTTAAGTGGGGAAAATGCCCGTTAGCTACAGCATCTTTTGGTCATGGTATTACAACCACATTACTTCAAGTTGTTAAGGCATACTCAATTATTGTGAATGGAGGCTATTATATAAACCCAACTCTCGTTAAAATTGATAAAAAAATAAAGGCTGAAAAAGTTTTAGATGAAAATATTTCAAAAAAAATTTTACCAATTTTGAGAAAAATTGTTTCTACTGATGAGGGGACAGCTAAATTAGCTGACATTTATGGGTACGATATTGGTGGTAAAACAGGGACTGCAAATAAAAGCCTAAAAGGCGTTTACTCAAATGAAAAAGTTAATACTTTTGTTTCAGTTTTTCCTACAAAAAAACCGAAGTTTATTTTAGCAGTTATGTTAGATGCACCCAAAATAAATAATGATTATATTTATAATTATAGAGATGGATCAAATTTTAAATTGAAAGGAAGCCCAAGAAACACTGCTGGTTGGAACAGTGTGGAAGCAGCAGGTCATATCGTAGAAAAAATTGGGCCTATTTTAGCCACAAAGTATGGTGAAATTAATTAATTTATGCAGCTCAAAGATTATATTCCAAAAATTAAGGCAGAATATTCTAAATTTTTTTTCTCTGGTATTACTTTTGAAAGTTCTAAGATTAAGAGAAATAATATTTTTTTTGCAATTAAAGGAAATAATTTTGATGGTAATGATTTTATATCAGTTGCAATAAAAAGAGGTTGCAAAATTATTGTAACTGAAAAAAAAATCAAAAAGAAATTTAAGGGAATCTTATTCATTTACTCTGAAAATATTAGAAAATTATTGGCAGAAGTTTCTTTTAAAATTTATAAAAATCGACCAAAAAATTTAATTGCGGTTACCGGAACAAATGGGAAATCATCTGTTTCCGACTTTTACTATCAAATATTAAAATTGAACAATAAAAAAGTTGCTTCTATTGGAACGTTAGGGGTTAAGTCTAATGGTATCAACTTAAATTTATCTAATACCACAATTGATCCAATTAGTTTAGGAAAAATATTGGATAAACTCAAAAAAAGAGGAGTTCAATATGTTATTATGGAGGCTTCAAGTCACGGTCTTAAACAAAACAGACTTGATGGTTTGTTATTTAATTTGGGAATATTTACAAATTTTTCCCAAGACCATCTAGATTATCATAAAAATTTAAGAAATTATCTTAAAGCAAAACTTTACTTATTTGAGAATCTCATCAAAAAATCTGGTCATATTATAACAGATGATAAATTACCAGAGTTTAATAAAATTAAAAAAATTATCATCAGCGTTTAATACTACAAAACCACCTTGTTTGGTGTTTTGAATAATTTCAGACTTAGCAATTGCAATCTGCTTGATATTTTTAAAATTTTTAGCATGAGCAAAATTAACATTTGTAATTACACTTACATCTGGTTGTATGACACTACTTAAATAATCTATTTCACCTTTTTTATCCATTCCAACTTCTAAAACTCCAAAATCATCATTCTCTTTTAAGTTTAATAAACTTAAAGGAACTCCAAATTTATTATTATAAGATCTTGGAGAAATACTTACTTTGGAGATTTTTTTTAAAGTTTCCCCTAATAATTCTTTAAGTGTTGTTTTTCCACAACTTCCGGTAATAGCTATTAAATTTGTACTTATGTTTGTCCTAAAAATTTTTGAGACATTAGTTAAAAATTTTAATGTATTCCCTACTTTTATTTGCCTATTAACTCGCAATTTTTTTTGAATTCGATTCACTACTGCAATTGAGGCTTTATTTTTAAACGCATGATCTACAAATCTATTTCCATCATTTTTCTTTCCTTTAATTGCAAAAAAAAAATCATTTTGTCTTACCTCCTTTGAATTTATTCTAGCAAGATTCAAAGGCAACTTTTTAGGCAACTTTTTGTTGTGTGATAATTCTTTTAAGATATTTAATTTTAGGTTATCGGATAAACTTAGATTTTTTTTTTGATTGAATCTAAAATAACTTGTTTGTCTGAAAAATAAATTTTTTTATCACCTAAGTCTTGTGTTTTTTCATGACCTTTTCCTGCAATAAGTAATATTTCACCTGAATTTAAATTTTCAATCGCTTTAAATATTGCTTTAGATCTATCAGATATTTCAGTAATTTTTTTTCTATCTATTCCTTTTTTTATATCTCTTCGAATTTTTTTTGGATCTTCATATCTTGGATTATCATCTGTAAGATAAATTTTATCAGAATAGTTTGATGCGATCTTACCCATTTTAGATCTTTTATTTTTATCTCTATTTCCACCACATCCAAAAAGTAAAGAAATTTTTTTATTCTTAAATTGCTCTCTTAAATTTAACAAACATGTCCTCAAAGCCTCTGGAGTATGAGCATAATCAAGGATTACTTTTGAATTATTTTTAATTCTACCAATTTTTTCGGATCTTCCCTCAACCGGTTTTATTTGTGGTAGAACTTTAAAAATTCTGTCTAGACTTAAATTACTTTTTTGTGCTGCAGTGATTGCCATCAAAATATTCTTTAGTTGAATCTTTCCAATTAAATTAAGTTTTACAATTCTAATTGATCTTTTATATTTTATTTTTATTACTTGCATCTCTCCTTGATATGAATGAGATAAAATTTTAAATG
>CACBCU010000012.1 GCA_902537895.1 uncultured Pelagibacteraceae bacterium
CCATCTAAAATTATCTTAACTGAATTAGATCCTGAAATCCCCTCTACCCTAATTTTTTTGATGTTTTCTTGGCTCTCTTTCATTTTTGCCTCAAGTTCTTTTGCCTTATCCAAAATTTTAGAAAAATCTGTCATCTGTCCTCATCTTTTTTATTTAAAACCACATCATTTAAATATGCATCTGGAAACTTTTTTATAAAATCATTATACAATTGAGTTTTTTTTATATCATTAATTAATTTTTTTTTATTATCATCCACTCGCTGTTTTACAGACATTTGTCCTATTTCTTTGCTAAAAGAAATTATCCATCTCTCTCCAGTCCACTCATAAAGCTTTGAAGATAGCTCCTTAACAAAAAATTTATCTAAGTTTTCATTAAAAGATATTTCTATTCTATTTCTCTCAAAATTTACTAAATTGACATTTTTTTCAAGTTCATATTTTAACTTAATTTCTTTTTTTTCATAACAAAGATCTAAAAGATTTTTAAATGAGTCAATTACTACATTTTCAGCTTTAATATTTGTATCGCTTTCAGATTTAATTTTTTTCTCTTGGGTAATGTTCTTGATTTGATCAACGGCATCATTTTTAGAGTTATAAAAATCATTTTCTACTAATAATTTTGTCTTATTATTTTCTATATCTATTCTTTGCTTAAAAGGACTAAGATATATTAATCGTATTAAATACATTTCAATCGCTAAGTTTTGGTTAGAAACTACTTCTAATTCTTTGATAGTTTTAATTGTAAATTGCCAAAATAAAATAAGTACTTTATTATCTATAGAATTAGAAATTTTTTTAATTTTAGAGAATTCCTCATCATTTAAAGAAAAGTTTGTACTTTCAAGTGTTAGTGAATTTATATTCTTAAAATAATATATTAGTTCCAAAAAATCATCTATGAAAACTTTGGGATTTATACCTTGATCAAAAATTTTTCTGTAAATTTCCAAAACTTTTTTTTCATTTCCCTGCAAAACTAAATCAAACATTTCAATAAGTTGAGATTTATCAAAATATCCAAAAATTTTTTGAGCTTCAGATAAATTTAATTCTTTTTTTTTATTTAGTGATAACAAGCCTCTATCTAATAACGACAATGCATCTCTGACAGAACCCTCTGAGATTTTAACAATTAATTTCAAAGCTTCATCGGAGACATTTCCATTCTCTTTATCTTTTACTTTTTTAATAAATTGAAATAAATCGTCAGATTTGACTCTTGATAGGTCAAATCTTTGACATCTTGATACAATAGTCACCGGAACCTTTTTTATCTCAGTTGTCGCGAGGATGAATTTAAGATAATTTGGTGGCTCTTCAAGAATTTTTAAAAGAGCGTTAAATGCACTAGAAGATATTTGATGCACTTCATCAATAATAAAAATTTTATATTTTGAAGAAGTCGGTCCGTATCTAGAAAACTCTATTAGGTCCCTAATATCATTAATTGATGTTTTGTCTGCTCCATTTAGTTCTAAAACATCCATGTGACTTGATTTTGAAATGCCCTCGCAATTTATGCATAAATTTTTTTCACATAGTTTTTCAATTCCATTCAAACAATTTAGAGATTTTGCAACAATTCTTGCTATCGTTGTTTTGCCAACACCACGAATTCCTGTAAAAAGATATGCATTTGGAATTTTATCAGCTTTAATTGAGTTAATAATTGTATCAGATACAATTTTTTGACCGATTAATTCCTCAAAAATTTTTGGTCTATATTTTAGTGCTAACACTTTAGATTTTTCACTCATTTTAAATCCTTAGGAGACTAGAACCTGAAAAGCTCTCTTTACTAGTGCTACCTTTCGATCCTCCTAGGATTCAAGGAGTGTTCACCTCTAGCCTCCAGAGGTATTATAGCAGTAATATTTTCTAATCTACAACAAAAGAATAAAAGTTACTTTTCTCTAATTTTGTCGGCTTCAAAAACACCTAAAACGTGAAAATCTTGACAATGTAAACCTAATTCCTCTAATGATTTTTTGACTTTTACATCTTCTATATGACCATCAAGATCACATAAGAAAAAATAAGAATCGAAAGAATTTTTTTCAGGGTAACTTTGTAGTTTGGTTAAGTTTACACCATTGATAGCAAAGCCTCCCAGTGATTGATATAATGCTGCTGGTTTACTTTTCAATTTAAATAAAAAAGATGTAATATATTTTTTATCACCATATTCTGGTTGAAAGATATTTTTACCCATAATTAAAAACCTAGTAAGATTTCCTTTTTCATTTTCAATATTTCTTTTTATTATCTCTAATCCATAAGTTTCTGCACTTAAGGTAGAGGCTATTGCAGCATTTTTATTATCTTTAATTTTAGATATCATTTCTGCTGACCCAGCAGTATCTGCTCGAACGTGTTCAATTAGATTATTTGATTTTATAAAACTTGAACATTGAGAGAGCGCTTGCGAGTGAGAGTAAACATTTTTTATGTTAGAAATTTTTGTACCAGGGATTGCTAACAAATTGTGTTCAATTTTTTGAAAATATTCTGAATAAATATTTAATCGATATTTAAATACCAAATATTCGATTCCTATATTTCCAGTAATTCTGTTAGACTCTGGTATAATTATTCTAGAGTATGGGTCTTCAGAAGCTCTTAAAAAACATTCGTCAAAAGTCTTACATGGTATTATTTTTGCTTTTGGGGCAACGGATAAAGCAGCTAGATGCGAATATGCACCAAATGTTCCTTGAAAATAAATTTTTTCCATCACGTCTTATATTCCATAATCTTTTTAATAGCCACAAAATCCTCTTTTGTGTCAATTCCAATTGAATGTGATTTGGCAAGAGCAACATTTATTTTAATTTTATTTTCTAAAGCTCTTAATTGTTCTAACTTATATTTAGCCTCATTAGAAGACTGTTTGTATGAAACAAAATCTTTAAGTGTTCCCATTTCATAACAATAAATACCCACATGATGATATGTGTTAAAATCCTTTTTTAATGTTTTTCTTTTGAAATAAATTGCCTCTGGAAAATTTTTGTGATTTAGTTCTTCTTTTGTTTTTACTTTAACCACACTTTGATTGTTATAAAGTTTTTTATCTAAAATTTTTGAAGCAAGAGTACCGATTTTAGAATTTGTATTTATCATAAGTTGATTAAGATTTCTTATATCATCAACATCAATTAAAGGCTCATCTCCTTGAAGATTCATTACAAAATCAATATTTGACATTTTGATTTTTTGTAATGCTTCATAAATTCTATCTGTTCCTGTATTATGTTTATCGCTAGTCAAAACTGCTTGACCGCCATTTTTTTTAACATCATCGACGATTTCTTGATTTTCAGTTGCGACTAACACATCTCCAATTTTTGCTGATACAGCTTTCTTAAATACGTGAGAAATGATAGATAAACCTTTAATTTTTAAAAGTGGTTTTCCTGGCAACCTAGTGGCAGCTAGTCTTGATGGGATTATAATTAGTGTTTTCATGCGTCATTGTTATTAATTAGTACACCACAAGCAGAGGCAATAATATACATTAAATATGTAAGCAATTTTTAATTTATAATGTTATATGTTCAAATAAAACATACAAATGGATTCTTTTGAAATAAACAAAATAGTAGCTGCAATTTTACTTGTGGCTCTCCTTTTAATAGGTATTAACAAACTATCTAGCGTAATTTTCCATGTTGAAAAACCTAAAACACCAGGATACGCGGTTGATATTGAACAGCCAGTGACTGCACAACTAAAAACTGAAGGTGAAACCGTAGAGCAAAAAATAGATATCGCCGCTTTGATGGCAATGGGAGACATTGCAACCGGAGAAAAAGTTTTTAAAAAATGTGCGGCTTGTCATTCAATCGTAAAAGGTGGAAAAAATAATATCGGGCCCGCACTATACAATGTTGTTGGAAGAAAAATAGGTGTTGTAAATGATTATAAATATTCTAAAGCATTAGCTAGTTATGGAAAGGAATGGACATTTGAGGAATTAAATGGGTATTTGATCAAACCTGCCAAATGGATTAAAGGAACTAAAATGGCATTTGCAGGATTGAGAAAAGAGAAAGATAGGGCTTCAGTAATCAAGTACTTGAACAAATATTCAGACAACCCATTGCCACTACCTTAATTTTCCAAAACAATAAAGTAATATGGATTTTTGCACATGCACTCTATTAAGTGCTTGTGTCCAAACTTTTGATTGTTTACTAGAAAATACTTTTTCATCGACTTCATTGCCCCTTGGCAAACAGTGAAGAAAAATACAATCTTTCTTTGCATAACCCATCATTTTTTTATCAATCTTAAATTTTTTAAAACTTTTTAATTTTTTTTTTTTATTTACTTTGTCATTGATAGATATAACTTTATCAGAAAAAAGAACATCTGCGTTAAAAGCAGCTTCTTTAGGACTTGAATAAATATCTATTTTATTATTGTTTTTTTGTATGTAGTCCATAATATTTTTATCTGGTTTATATCTTTTAGGACAGCCAATTTTTAATTTAAATGAAAACTTAATTGAGGCTGCAATCAAAGAATTTAAAACATTGTTGCAGTCCCCTATCCACGCAATATTTAATTTGTGTATAGGCTTCTTCTTTATTTCTTCAACCGTAAAGATATCTGACAAAATCTGACTTGGGTGTGAAGAGGGGCTCAAACCGTTAATAACTGGAATTGATAAATGTTTTTTAAATTCCTCTAGTTTTTTATCACTATCTGTTCTTAACATGAAAGCATTGCCAAAATTAGATAATATTTTAGCTGTATCCTCTATACTTTCACCACCTTTAGACAAATGAAGCTCATCTGGTCTTAATGTCAAAGCGCTTCCCCCAAGTTGTCTAATAGCAAGATAAAAACTTAGTCTTGTCCTTAAACTTGATTTCTCAAACATTTGAATTAATAACTTTCCTTTAAGAGGAGCATCTTTATCCACATCAAGATGACTAAGTTTTTTTCTTAAATTTTTTCTTTTTTTTGCATCACCAATAATTTTTCTAAGATTTTTAGATGAAATATCTATTAAATTTATAAAATGTTTCATTTTAGCTCATTTTTGAACATACATCATCAATGATTTTTAACGCTTGATTAATTTCTGTTTTTTTAACATTTAGTGGAGGTAGAATACGAATAACATTTTCGCCTGCACGTATAGTTAGTAATCTCTTATCCATCAATTTCTTTATAAATTTTGACTGATCTTTATAAAGCTGAACTCCAATTAATAAACCTTTTCCTCTTATTTCTTTAATAATTTTTGGATATTTTTTTTTTAAAAGATTTAAATTTATAAAAAAATATTTCGATAATCTCTTTACATTATTTAAGAATTTTCTACTTGAGACTATATCTATTACTGAATTACCAACTGCCATTGCTAAAGGGTTCCCACCAAAAGTTGAACCATGTGTACCTGGTGTCATTCCAGAAGCTACTTTTTTATTCATTAAAACTGCACCAATAGGAAATCCACCACCTATTCCTTTAGCGATAGGAACGATGTCTGGTTTTATTTTTGAGCTTTCAAAAGCCAGAAAATCTGCTGATCTTGAAATTCCTGTTTGAACTTCATCAGCTATTAATAAAATCTTTTTTTTATTGCATAATTTTCTTAATCCTTTGAGGCACCAATCAGGAATCACTTTAATTCCCCCTTCTCCCATAATTGGTTCAATCATTATAGCAGCAGTATTTTTAGTGATTTTTTTTTTCAAGGATTTGTGATTTCCAAAAGTAAAATGATCGAAACCTGGAACTTTAGGTCCAAAACCTTCTACCATTTTTTTTGATCCACTTGCAAAAATTGCTGCAATAGTCCTTCCATGAAAAGAATTTTTTACACATAAAATTCTGTTTTTATGAGGTTTTCCAATTGAATAAAAGTATCTTCTGGCAACTTTAATGGATGCCTCAGTGGCTTCTGCGCCACTATTTTGGAATATTACATAATCAGCAAAAGTTTTTTGACATAATTTTTTTGCTAACTTTTCCCCTTCAGGAATTTTAAAAGCATTTGAAATATGCCAAAGTTTTTTAGATTGATTTTGTATTGTTTTAACTAGTTTAGGATGTGCGTGACCTAAACAATTTACAGCTATTCCTTGAACAAAATCTAAATATTTCACGCCTTTAGAAGTGAAAAGATAGCTTCCTCTACCTTTTGTAAAAGAAATTTTTTTTCTATTATAATTTTTTGCTAAATTGCTCATTTCAATATTGTTTGTATAAACAAAAAAATTAAATACAAGTTGGGATTGAATAACATTCTTAATAATTCAATTTTTAATAATGTTGATAAGTGCAAATAATATATTATTTATTAGTATTTTTAATCAGTATATTGTGTTTATATGTTTTCTAAATACATTATATAGTAAATTATGAGCTGGAATGAAGAAAAAGTCAATAAATTGAAAGAGCTTTGGGGAAAAGGAAACACTGCGAGCCAAATAGCTGAAATAATCGGTGGTATTACTCGAAATGCTGTGATCGGAAAAGCACATAGACTTAATCTTTCAGCAAAAATTAAAACAAGGACAGTACCCTCAAATGAAAACTATAATAATACGACTGAACAAAAAAACAATAAAGTTAAAAGAGGACGAAGAAATAAATTCAAATCTTTAATTATTGAAAAAGATTTTGAACCTGAAAATCCAAAACAGCTTGAGGAACTTGATGAAAATTCTTGTAAGTGGCCAATTGGTCATCCAAATGAGAAATCATTTTATTTTTGTGGAAGAACATCATTAAAAGACTTTTCTTATTGTAAGCTTCATTTGCTTTATGCATATCAACCAAAAGGCAAAAAAGATGAGGTAGTTGAAAAGGATGAGGTTCCAGAATTTATTGGAAAAAAAATAAAATCTGCTTAGTAAAATCTAATTTATATTATCTTTTTTTTTTGAATATTCGCCACCTTCTCTCCACATGTATGAGTATTTTTCGACTTCGTTACTAAAAACTTTTTTCGCAGGTAAACCGATGTCAAAATTAGTCTTATACTTTCCGGAGACGACATTATCATATTTTAGTAACTTTAGTTGGTCAACAGTTAATAGGGGAGTTGGCAATAACTGAAAAAGTTTTGCTGTCATCATTGCCAAAGGAAGTGGAAATGGTATTAAAAGTCTTTTTTTATTTATTGCGTTAAGTAAAATAACTAAAATTTCTTTAAAGGATAATACTTCGGGTCCAATGCACTCAATAACATTCGAATTGATTTTTTCCGAAATTATAAAATTAATTATATCAGTCAAATCTGAACAATGAATAGGAGTAAATTTTGTTTTACCATTATAGTATAATGGGAATATTGGTAATCGGCTTAATAATGTCATTAAATTACAACTAAAATTATCCGAAGAGGAGTAAACTATTGACGGTCGTAAAATTGTTGTGTTAGGAAAAATTTTCAAAATATCTTGTTCACCATTTAATTTACTCTGAGCATATTTAGAATCTAATGCTTCATTTATTCCCAGAGCAGAAATATGAATAAATTGTTTTAATTTATATTCCTTACACAATTTAGCTAAAAGCGATGGAAATAAAGAATGAATATTCTTAAATGTGTTTCCATTTTTTTTTTCAAATAAAATACCAATTAAATTGATACAAATTTCGGCTGACTTGAAAAGTTCTCTAACTTTATTTTCATCAAATATACTACACTCTTTTATTTGAATATAACCTGCATTTCCTTGGGTTTTAATTATATGACCTTTTTGATGAATATTTCTTGTAACTACTGTAACTGTGTAGTTTTTTTGAGTTAACTTTCTTATAAGGTGAGTTCCTATTTGACCCGTACCTCCCCATATCAAAATTTTTTTCATTTTAGTAATCAAAAAATAGACATTAT
Organism: uncultured Pelagibacteraceae bacterium; assembly: GCA_902537895.1. GTDB lineage: Bacteria > Pseudomonadota > Alphaproteobacteria > Pelagibacterales > Pelagibacteraceae > Pelagibacter. Next base: position 7,873 of record CACBCU010000012.1, read on the forward strand.
TATTTAGTCTTATATATATATAAATATATATGAGTAATATCAAAGTTTTTGAAAATGATTTACCTGAAGATTTAGATTTATCAAATGAAAAATTCATCGGTTTAGACAACGAAGCATTAGGACTAGTACTTGGAAGAGATCCCCTCACTTTAGTTCAATTAGGAGTCGAGTCAAAAAATTTTTATTTAATAAAACTCAATAGAGAGACTTACCATGCGCCAAATTTGATAAGAGCTTTATCTAATAACAATACTCAATATATCATGCATTATGCAAGGCAGGATCTTTTGTGGCTTAAATATCACCTTAACGTAAAACCAAAAAATATTTTTTGTACAAAAGTTGCTTCAAAAATAGCAAGAACTGCTAGTTCATACCACGGCTATAAAGATCTTGTCAAAGAATTGTGTGGAAAAGATATTTCAAAAAAAGAACAACAAAGTGATTGGGGAGATCCAAATCTTTCAGAAAAACAAATTAAATATGCAGCATCCGATACAGAACATCTATTTGAGATAAGAAATAAATTGATTAAAATGTTAGAGAGAGAGAAAAGAATTGATTTATTTAAAAAATCTATGGAGGTAATACCTGTTTTGGTTGAAATGGAAATTGCGGGATACAAATTATCAACTTTTGAACATTAATAATGAAAAAAAATTTTATCAAAACTGCAAAAGATGTAATCAATCTAGAAATATCTGGATTAACTAAATTAAAAAAAACTTTGAACAATTCATTTAATAAAGCTGTTAATGAAATTGCAAAGTGCCAATCTAAAGTAATTCTTTGTGGTGTTGGAAAAAGTGGATTGATTGCAAGTAAAATAGCAGCAACTTTTTCCTCAGTTGGAACCCCAGCCTTTTTTTTATCAGCAAGTAATTCATCCCATGGAGATCTTGGAAGCATTACAAGAAAAGATATATTAATTTTAATAAGTTATTCCGGTGAAACAAATGAATTAAAAAATATTATTCAGTATGCCAATAGAAATAAAATTTTATTGATTGGAATAGTGTCCAAAAAAGAGTCAACACTACATAAGGCTTCCGATATTAGGCTATTAACTCCTAGAGTCAAAGAGTCGGGTGATATTGTACCAACTTCAAGCACTTCAGTTCAACTAGCACTAGGAGATGCTTTAGCTATATCTGTGATGAAACAAAAAAAATTTAACAAAAGTGATTTTAAAAAACTTCACCCAGCAGGAGCATTAGGTGCAAAACTAAAAACTGTTGAAGATATAATGTTGACTGGAAAAAAGATTCCATTTGTAAAAGAAGATTCAAAAATGAAAAAAGCATTAAAAATATTAAGTGATAAAAAACTTGGAGTATTAATTGTTCAAAATAATAGGAAGCAAACCACTGGCATTATAACAGATGGCCAAATCAGAAGGTTTAATCAAAAAAATCCAAACTTACTTGCTACTAAAGTTAGCAAAGTAATGACCAAAAATCCTATAAGTGTTGAAAAAAACGATTTAGCAGCTAAAGCTTTATCAATTATGAATAACAAGAAAATCACCTCCTTATGTGTCTTTGACAAAAAGAGTAAAAGTAAAACAATTGGAGTTCTTCACGTACACACTATTCTTCAATCAAATATATCTTAATGACGAATAGTTTTATAATAAAAATTATATTTGGACTATCTACTATAATTGTAATTTTTTTTTTTAGTCTTAAGCTTTTTAATAAAGAGAAAAGAACTTCAATAGAAAAAGAGGCTGTAGTTGAAGAAATGGATACAACGACCAACATAATTAAAGATGTAAGCTACAGTTCAAATGATGCTAAAGGTAATGAGTATGTTTTAAATGCAAATGAAGGACAAATAGATTTAAATAATGATAAGGTAATTTTTTTAAACGATGTTAAAGCTACTATAGTTTTGGCATCTGGTGAAATTATAAATATTCAATCAAACTTTGGGAAGTATAACATTAACAACTATGATACTATTTTTTCTGAAAATGTATTAATTGAATACGAAGATAACAAAATTAAAGGAAATTATGTAGATTTTTCTTTGAATAGAAATTCATTGATAATTTCAAAAAATGTTGTTTATTTAAATCAAGAAAATTTATTGAGAGCTGACGTTGTTGAAATTAATATCTCAACCAAAGATACAAAAATTTTTATGTATGATGAAGAAAAAAAAGTTAAAATAAAATCGAATTAAAATCATGGGCGTAATTAAAAAATTTAGAATTAAGTCATTTAAAAATACCAATACGATTCTTGAGTTTAAGAATATCTCGTTATCTTATGGAAACAGACTTATACTTGACAATATTAATTTTAAAATTAATGAGGGACAAATTTTTGGAATGTTAGGTCCAAATGGTGTAGGTAAATCCACAATTTTTAATCTTATTACCGGATTAATCACCCCAAAATATGGTAAAATATTAATCAATGGTCATGATGCTACAAATTTTCCAATTTATTTAAGAACAAGAAAATTTAAAGTTGGTTACGTTCCTCAATATGGGGGATATTTTGATGATTTATCCTTATATGATAATCTAAAAGCAATTAGTGAAATAATAATTACAGATGCAAATCTTAGATCTCAAAGAATAAATTATGTTATTTCGAAATTTGAGCTAGATAACTTAAAAGAAATAAAAGCTAAACATTTGTCAGGTGGACAAAAGCGGAAATTAGTTTTAGCGTTAGCTCTTTTAAGCGAACCAAAAGTTTTACTCTTGGACGAACCATTTGCTGCTTTAGATGTTTTAACGATAAAAATGCTTCAAGAAATTATTGTAAATTTACAACAAGAAAGCCGTATTACGATCTGTATTTGTGATCATCAAGCCAGGGATCTGCTTGCATGCGTAGATGTAGCTATGATTTTGAGTAATTGTAAGATTATTGCACAAGACACTCCCTCCAATTTAGTAAAAAATATTAATGCTCAAAATGCATACTTTGGTGATAGTTTTCAAATAAACTAATCAATATGCCTAGTCATATAATAATCAAAAAAAAAATTAACAATTTTAAAAAAAAAATTTTTGTTAGCGGAGATAAAAGTTTAAGTATAAGATGGGTTTTATTTGCATCAATAGCCTCAGGTATCTCAAAAGCAAAAAATTTATTAATCTCTGAGGATGTATTGGCGGCGATTAATATTGTCAAAAAGTTTGGAATTAAAGTTGTCCAAAAGAAAGATGTTTTTATAATTTTTGGAAAAGGGATTGACGGATATAACTTTAGAAAAAACACAATTATAGATGCGAGAAACTCAGCAACTTTGGGTAGATTAATTCTCGGTTTAATAATCAATTCTTCTAAAACTATTAAGTTAGTTGGTGACAAAAGTTTGTCCAGAAGAGATTTTAAAAGAGTAACTTCTCCTTTGTCCAAATTTGGAGCAAAATTCAAATTGAAAAAAAATTTTAGTCTTCCACTTACAATTCAGGGGTCAAAAAATATAAAATCTATCAAATACCATGAAACACGAGGCTCAGCACAATGTAAGAGTGCAGTTATGCTTGCTGCTATGAGAGCTAATGGAACAACTTATATAAAAGCTAAAAAAAGCAGAGATCATACAGAAAAAATGATGAAAGATTTAAGTTTACCTATTAAAGTTGTTAAAAGAAAAAATCATGACTTTATACAGATTAAAAAAGTAAAAAAAGTCAAAAAAATAAACTACAACATTCCTTCTGACATAAGTTCTAGTGCATTTTTCATTGTACTTACTGCACTTTCAAAAAATTCTGAGCTTTTAATAAAAAATGTAAATATAAATCATTCAAGAATTGGTATTATTACTATTCTAAAAAAAATGGGAGTGAACATTATTTTACAAAATAAAAAAATTTATAGAGGGGAAGAGATTGCAGATATAAAAATTAAAAGTTCAAAAACTATTAAACCAATTAATTGCCCCACTTCATTAAATGCTAGTGCTATAGATGAATTTTTAGTAATTTTCTTGGTAGCAGCTAAAGCTAACGGAAATTCCTATTTTAAAGGGTTGGCTGAATTAGATAAAAAAGAAAGTCCAAGACTAAAATGGGGGTCTAAAATCTTGAACAAAATGGGTATAAAAAATATTACAACAAAGAATTCAATTAAAATTTTTGGTAATCCAAATCTAAAAATTGATAAAAAAATAATCATAAATAATTATCTCAAAGACCACAGAGTATTTATGACAAGTGTAATAGCAGCTTTATCATTTGGAGGATCATGGAAAATACACGATAGTAAAGCTATAAAAACTTCTTTTCCCAACTTTTTGAATATAATAAATCAGTTAAAAAGATAATGAAAAAAAGGAAAAAAATAATCAAAATAGCGATCGACTCACCTGCTGCGGCAGGTGCAGGCACGCAAGCGAAACTCATTTCTAAACACTATAATCTTTTACATCTTGATACTGGACGCTGTTACAGATATGTTGCAAATATAAAGATTTCTAATCCCTCGAAGTATAATTTTCAATATGTAAAAAAAAAAATTAAAAAATTAAAAATTAAAGATTTACAAAATAAGAAACTCTTGACCGACAAAGTTGCTACTGTCGCCTCAATTATAGCAAAAGATAGAAAAATAAGAAAACTGGTTCACGCATTCCAATTGAACTGCGCCTATAATCCCCCGCTAAAATACAATGGGTCATGTCTGGATGGTAGAGATATTACTTATAAGATAATACCAGACGCAGAGTTAAAATTTTTTATAACAGCTAATCTCAAAACAAGAGCACTTAGAAGATATAAAGAATTAAAACCTTTAAACAAAAAAATAAGTTATAATGATGTGCTAAAAAGCATTAAAAAACGTGATAAAAATGACTATTCTCGTAAAATTTCACCTCTAAAGAAAACAAAAGATTCAGTATTGATTAACACAACAAATTTATCTAAAAGAGCGTGTTTTTTAAAAATAAAAAAAATTATAGATAAAAGAATTAATAATTGATGGAAATATACAAAGATCTAACAAATCCAGATAATCAGAAATTTGAACAACTTTTAAATAGTCAACTATCAAAAATCAATATTGAAGAGGGTAAAATAATTGAAGGCAAAGTTAACAAGATAACTGAAAAATATGTTTTTCTACACGTTGATGGACTTAAATCTGAGCCAGTTTTAGATATAAATGAACTAAAGACTATGGGATTAAGTGAAAAAATTAAAGTTGGAGAAAAAATTTCTGTTTTATTAGAGAGACTAGAAGATAAAATGGGAGAAGTTGTAGTATCTGCTAGTAAAGCTCAAAAAATCAAGGGATGGGATAAATTAGTTGAAGCATATGAAAAAAAAATACCTATTATGGGAAAAATTACCTCTAAGTGTAAAGGAGGTTGTATCGTTGAGCACATAGAGACCGGCTCTCTAATGTTTTTACCAGGTTCACAGATTAGTGATAAGCCACTAAAAGATATTAGCCATTTGATGAATGAACCGCAAAAATTTGCTCTTATAAAACTTGATAAAGTAAGAGGCAACGCTTGCGTATCAAGAAGAGAAATTATTACCTCTTTTAAGAAAGAAGATAAGGCCAAAATAATTGATAAGTACAAAGTTGGTGACATTATAAAAGGAGCAGAGGTAAAAGGTTATAGTACTTTTGGTTGTTTTTTTAATGTTAATGGAGAACTAGATGTTTTAGTTCATTTGCAAGAGATCTCTTACTCGAGAGTAAATCATCCAGATGAAGTTTTTAACATTGGTGAAAAACATGATCTAAAAGTAATATCTGTTGATAAAGAAAAGCTACAAGTCGGATGCTCAGTCAAACAAATGTCACCTGATCCTTTTGAGCATATTGAAAATTATGAACTTAAAAAAGTTTATAAAGCCAAAGTTGCAAAAATTATGGACTTTGGTGCTTTCTGTGAATTAGAGCCAGGCTTAACTACCCTTTTACATTCAAGCGAACTTAGTTGGACAAAAAAAAATGTGTCGGCAAAGAAAATGTTCAAAGTTGGTGACGAAATTGATTGTGTAATAACTGAAATAGATAAAGAAAAAAGAAGAGTAGCAATTTCTCATAGATTAACGCTAGAAAATCCATTTGAAACTTTCAATAAAAAATATCCCGTTGGATCTGTTGTAAACGGTGAAATAGTTAACAAAAATGAGTACTCTTTGTTTGTAAAAGTTGAAGATATCGATGTTGATGCTTTCTTACATTGTAATGATTTGACTTATCTTAATAATGGGGAAGAAGAACTTACGAAATATAAAAAAGGTGACAAAATAAAAGTTAAAGTCTTAGAAATTAAAGTAGAAGATCAAAAAATTAGAGTGGGTTACAAACAAACACAGAATGATCCTTTGGATTGGTTTAGTGATAAGAAAAAAAATCAAACTATTACTGTAAAAATAATTTCGACAGATAATAAGGGATTAGTTGTAAGACCAGAAGGATGTGACATGGATTTCATTATTAAAAAATCACAAATAGCAATAAATCCAGCAGATGCTCGACCATCAAGATTCACAGGTGGTGAAAAAATAGATTGTGCGATTTCTGAGATTGATTTAGATAAACGTAAGATTTCTTTAAGCATGAAATTATTAGAGGAAATTGAAAAAAAAGAAGCTCTGGAAAAGTATGGAGCAGAGGGATCTGGAAAAAATCTTCCTTTCTCCTCTCTATCTGATGACTTAAAGAAAAAAGACAAGGAAAAATAAATATCTTAATTAAAAAAGAAGTGTAAATTGGTTGTTGTAAAGTCAAAACTTTTAAAACAAATTTCTAATAGCTTCCCAAATTTTCAAAAAAAAGACTTAGCAAAAATAACAGATATAATATTAATCGAGTTAAAAAAGGCTCTTCGTAGAGGAGAAAGGGTTGAAATTAGAGGCTGGGGGTCTTTAAGCGTCCGAAATCAAAAATCATCTATAAGAAGGAATCCTAAAACTGGTGATAAAGTTGCAGTGCCAGCAAAAAAAGTAATTTATTGGAAAATGAGTAAAGAAATGTTTAAAAAGATTAACAATGAAAAAGAGTAAAATATTTGTTGCTTGTGATACTACAAAAATATCAAAAATTAAAAAAATTATAAGAAATACTCAAAACAGTGGATTAAAAATTGGATATAAATTTGGTTTAGAGTTCTTAAACTCAAAAAATGGTAGAATTTTTTTATCTAAATTAAGAAATAAAATTATTTTTGCAGATTTAAAACTAAATGATATTCCAAATACTTGTGTATCAACAATAAAAGCAGTTAAAGATTTAAGAATTGATTACTTAACTATACATATTAGTTCGGGATTAGATGCGCTTCAAGCAGCAAAAAAAACATCTGGTAAAATAAAACTTACAGGTGTAACAGTTCTTACCTCTTTAGATAATAAAGCATTGAGAGAAATTGGATTTAATAAAGATGTAAAAAAACTAGTCCTACATCAAGTAAAGTTAGCAAATGAAGCTAAATTAGATGCTATAGTCTGTAGTGCTCAAGAAGTAAAATTAGTAAAAAAATTTTTTAAAAAAGAAATAATAACTCCTGGAATAAGATTTACATCTAAAAGAAATGACCAAAAAAGAGTTTTAACACCTAATGAAGCTTATTCTAATGGAGCAGATTGGCTAGTAATAGGTAGAGACTTAACTAAAGGCAATATTAAAAAAAATACACAAATATTAATTGATCACTTAAGTAAATGATCAAAGGTTTAAAAATTTGTGGGGTTTCAGATCCCAAAACATTAGATTTTATTTTAAATCATCCCAACCCTCCAAAATTTATAGGCTTCATTACTAACTATGAAAAAAGCAAAAGATTTATTGAATATGAAAAATTAAAAGATTTAATCAATGTTAAGAGAAAAAAAGTGAACTTCACCTCTGTTCTTGTAAAACCTACTGATGAAATTTTAGAAAAAATAAAAAATTTAAATTTTAATTATTACCAACTTTATGACGTGAGTCCTGAAAGAACTAAAGAAATCAAACTTAAATATAAGATTAAGATAATTACAGCAATTACTGTCTCAAATAAAAATGATGTAAATAAATATAAAAATTACACAGATATTTCGGATATAATTCTATTTGACTCAAAGGGTTATCATAAGTCAGAAAGTTTTGATCACAATCTATTAAATGGAGTATCTAAAGAATTAAATAAAATGATTGCAGGAAATATTCAAATAGATGATATTCCTAGTTTCAAAAATGAAGATTTTATAATAGATCTTAGTGGAACATTGGAGGATGAGAGTGGAAAAAAAGATATTAATAAAATTAATAAATTGTTAAATTTATTTTCAAAAATATGAAATTAAAAAAAGGAATACCATTAATTGATCAGGGAAATAGTCTCGGTTTTTGGGGGGGTAAATTTGGTGGTAATTTTGTTCCCGAGACTTTAAAAAAACCAATAGAAGATCTGGAAATTCTATTTAACAAACTAAAAAAAGATAAAAAATTTATTGCTGAAAGAGATAAATATTTTAAAAATTGGATTGGAGCTCCTACTCGTTTTATAAAATTAGAAAATTTAACAAAGCATGTGGGAGGAGCCCAAATTTGGTCCAAGGTCGTATCAGATGCAAACGGTGGTGCACACAAAATCTACAACGCAACAGTTCACTGTTTGCTGGCTAAACGTTCTGGAAAAAAAATTATATGTGGAGACACAGGGGCTGGATATGCGGGTAAAATGTTAAGTATGGCAGCAAAAAAATTTGGCCTAAAATGTAAAATTTTTATGGGAGCAAAAGATATTGAGAGACAACAACCAAATGTAAAAGCTATGAAAAAAAATGGTGCTGAAGTCATGCCTGTTTATTCAGGAAGTCAAACCCTAGTTGATGCTGTTTCTGAGTGTATGCGTTTTTGGGTTGCTAATTGCGACACTACGGCTATGTGTGTTGGAAGTACTGTAGGTCCAGCTGTTTTTGTTCGTATCTGTGGATGGAGTACAAGTCAAATATCCAGGGAATTAAAAGTCCAATTAATCGACGAATTTGGTTCTATTCCAAAAAAACTCAAACTTTATAATTGTGTTGGGGGTGGTAGTTCAAGTTTTGGTTTTTGGAATGAATTTATGGATTATGAAAAAAAACAATGCGAATTTATCGGAGTTGAGGCTGGTGGGCCTGCAAAAAGTAAGAGGCATGCTGCACCTCTTACTTACGGTTCAAAAATTGGAATTCTACATGGGGCAGCACAATATGTTAATCAGAATTCAGATGGACAAATAGAAGAGACAGAGTCTATTTCTGCTGGACTTGACTATCCAGGAATTTCTCCTCTTCATTGTTTTCTTAAAGATACTAAAAGAGCAAGATATACAGCTGCCAGTGATGAGGAAGCATTAGAGGCTTATAAGCTTGTAACTAAATATGAAAAATTAAGGCCATCTTTGGAACCAAGCCATGCATTTTCTGTTGCAATAAGAGAAGCAAAAAAAATGAGCAAGAGTACAATTGTTGTAGTTAATAGTTGCGGGGATGCTTATAAAGATAAAAAAATTTTAATAAATAGACTTGGAAAAAAATATGCTTAACCCAATAGACCTTGCTTTTAAAAAAGCTAAAAATGAAAATAGACCAGCCCTTTTAACTTATACTGTAGCAGGTGATAGTACCAAAAAACAATCTTTAGTAATACTTAATGCAATATCAAAATATGCAGATATTTTAGAATTAGGAGTCCCACATAACACACCAGTTGCGGATGGAAGCCAAATACAAACTAGTGCATATAGAGCCATAAAAAATGGAATTAAGATAGAAGATATTTTTTGGATAGTAAAAAAATATAAGAAAAATAAAAATTCAAAACCCATTATTTTAATGGGTTACTATAATATGATATTTCAATACGGAGAAAAAAAATTTTTAGACAAATGCAAAAAAGTTGGCGTTAATGGCTTAATAGTCGTTGATTTGCCTTGGCCAGAAAATAAATCTTTTATTAAAAAATGTAAAAAAAAATCAATCTATTTAATTCAACTTTTATCGCCTACAACTTCAAAGGAAAGACTTAATAAAATAATTAGAGACTCTCATGCTATGAACTATTTCATATCAATGCTGTCTACTACGGGTGGTAAATTAAAAGTATCAGCTAAAAAGATTATGTCAAATTACTTTAAAATTAAAAAAGTAAATCCAAAAAAAAATGTTGTAATAGGTTTTGGGATTACAGAAAAATCAATAAAATCCTTAAAAAAAGCCGATGGATTAGTAGTTGGAAGTGCAATTTGTAAGAAAATTTCTGTTTCAATTCAAAAAAGACAAAATCCTGTCACAAATGTTGCTAATTTAGTGAAAAAGCTTAAATATAAAATTTTATGAATTGGATTACCAAAATAATTAAGGCAGGTGAAAAGATTAAGTCAGCTCTTCACAAAAGAGCCACGAAAGAAGATATAGCCAATAGTGACTGGACATCATGTTGTAAAGGCCCAATCTTAAAAAAAGATCTTGAAAAAAACTTGTGGGTGTGTCCTGAGCCTGAGTGTAATAAACACCATAGAATTAAACCAAAACAAAGATTTGATATTCTTTTTGGTGAAAAGAATTATGAAATTTTTAAAACACCAATTCCTAAAGATGATCCACTCAACTGGACTGACTCAAAGTCTTATAAAGACAGATTAAAGAGTGCTAGAAAAAAAACAGGTATGGATTGTGGAATGATGGTTGTCTGTGGAACAATTAATGATATTAAAGTTACTGCTGTTGCATCTGACTTTGATTTTTTAGGAGCATCAATGGCAGCTGCTGAAGGTGAGGCCTTTTTATATGGTATTCAATATGCAATTGAAAATAAAACTCCTTTTTTATGTGTTAGTGCTGGCGGAGGAATGAGGATGATGGAAAGTTTAATTTCTCTATCCCAAATGACAAGAACAACTTTAGCGATCAATGAATTAAAAAAAAACAATCTTCCATACATTGTTTGTATTACTGATCCAACAGCAGGAGGCATAACTGCATCCTATGCTATGCTGGGCGATATTCATATAGCAGAACCAGGTGCTTTAATTGCATTTGCTGGCGCAAGGGTAATTCAGGGAACGGTTAAAGAAGAACTACCTGAAGGTTTTCAAAAAAGTGAATATGTTGAAAAAACTGGATTCGTAGACTTAATTGTTGATAGAAAAGATCTATCTGAAAAAATTGGAACTTTATTATCAATATTGTTAAAGAAAAATTCTGCTATAAATTCTGAAGAAAATGAAACTTCAGAAGATTCTCAATCGCTTACAAAAGCTGCATCCTAAAGAAATCGATCTTAGCTTAGATCGAATAAAAAATCTTTGTAAAAAATTAGGAAATCCACAGGATGAAATAAATTGTATACAAGTATGTGGAACTAATGGAAAAGGTAGTACAATTTCTTTTTTAAGATCTATACTGAGAGAAGCAAATATCAAATGTAATGTATACACCTCTCCTCATGTAAAGAGTATTAATGAGAGATTTGTTTATAATGATGAAATGATCAGTGATAATGATCTATCAAATTTATTATCTAAAATTGAGGAAGTAAACAATAATCAACCTTTGACATATTTTGAAGCCCTTACAGCTGCATTTTTTTATGGATGCAAAAAGTATAAAGAAAATCTTGTGATTGCAGAATTTGGCCTATTTGGAAGAGGAGATGCTGTAAATATTTTAAAAAAAAATCTTTGTAATATAGTTACCTCATGTAGTGAGGATCACTTAGACTGGCTACCAAAAAATGAGAGAACTATTGAAAGAATAATTTTTGAAAAAACTTCATCTTTACTTAACTCAAATATAATAGTCGCTAAACAAAATTCTCATGAAATTGTAGAATGTATTAAAAAAAATATATCTGATAATAGCGCTAATAAATATTTTTTTAGTGAACATTACAATTTTGTTTTAAAAGAAAATAATTTCTTTTATTATGAGGATAAATATGGTGGTTTGAAAATTCCAAAACCCAACTTAAATGGACAATTTCAACTTGAAAATGCTGCTACAGCAATTGCAACATTAAGAATTTTAGAGGATATAAAAATTAAGGACCAAAACATAATAGATGGAGTTCAAAAAGCATCCAATATTGCTAGACTTGAGGAAATTAAATCTGGTAAACTTAAGAGCTTAGTAAAAAATAATAGACTGATTCTTGACTCTTCACATAATCCTGGTGGAGCAAAAGTTCTTAATGAATATCTTCAGACTTTAGATTGTAACAAACATGTTATTATAGGAATGATGGCTAATAAAAATCACGAAGAATATATTAGTTATTTTAAAAATATTTCATCTTTAACAACAGTTGATATACCAAATCAACCTAATGCGATAAGTGGAAAAGAATTAAAAGAAAAGTTTAAGAATATACCTAATGTTACTTATAAAGAGAGTATTCAAAAAGCTGTTCAATCGATAAAATTAAAAGAGAACGATTTGCTTTTAATCACTGGTTCATTGTATTTAAGTGGTGAATTTTTAAATATTAATTAAATATTTTTTTCCAAAAATTCTTTCATATTGCTTTCTGGAACCCCACCAACTTTTCTATCAACTTCTATACCTTTTTTATAGATTATAACAGTTGGGACACCTCTTATTCCTGCGGCACTTCCTGTATTTATGCCTCCATCTTCAATATCAGCATAATAAAAACCAGCTTTATCCTTATACTCACCTGCTAACTTATCCATTATTGGTTTCAATGTCTTACAAGGACCACACCAAGCAGCTGAAAATTGAATTACAGATACATCTTCACTTTTAATTTTACTTTCAAAATCTTCATCTTTAAAATCTATAAGCATAGTAGGGGTTTATTAATAATAATAATAAAGTCAACTATGTAAATTCATACTTCTTTTCAATTGACATAATAAATTCGTTGATTTCATCTAATTTTTTTAACTCAACTTCATCATCTCTGTTGTCTGCTTGATTTCTAAGTGTATCTATTTCTGTATATGCCATTCCTATTGTCTGCCATTTCTCTTTATTTTTGCTTAATATTCTTCTAGCTATTTCACTTTTAATATTTTTATATAAATCTAGTGGTAAAATTTGTGGAGCTTCTTGATAAATAATTTTTTGTCCAAACCAACTACATCTTTTGTCTTCAAATTTATCCAACATTCTTAATTTATCTTCCCATGATGAGCTATGCCATGTTTTAAATAGAGCTGTATCTTTATTTGGAATAAATTTCTCATACAAAGTATCTTCAGGTAATAAGTCTTCTTGAGTTTTAGTTTGTTCTTTTTCTTCCTCTATCTCTCTATAGATTGTCTGAATATTTTGACAAAACTTTTCACTTTCTCTTACCATTTTTGCTCTTTTTTGAATTACTTCTAGACCAAGTTTTGTGTAAGGATTTCCTTTGGGATATTTATATTTCAATGCACACTGTTTATCTAAAAATACAGGAGCTTTATTGATTTTACATACACGAATTATTTTTGGAGAAGTTTTACTTAAAACAGATCTTAATTCATTAATTTTCAGATTTAATAGAGGCTCAGGATCATTTCTTAAGTCATAGACAAACCTGTCGTTTGATTTTTTATGAAAAAGATGAGAATTATGATCTGGGTGCATGTTACCTACAAGATAAGGAAAATCTTTTCCTTGAATAATTTCATTTATTGTAAATATTTCGTCTTTTTTCAGATGAGTTTCACAACCAGCTTTCGTTGCTGTTATTAAAAATTTTTCCCAATTTTCATTATGTTTGCTTTTTACAATTCTAAGGATTTTACAACTTGTATACGCATCATGAAAACCAGTATGTTGTTGTGTGGTATCAAATCCTTGGGCTGTTGCAAGTGACTCTAAAGCAAATGAAGGGTTACCCTTTTCTGTTAATCCTGTTTTTAAAGTATCAGGTTTTAAGAGTTGGGCGGCTCTAGCTATGTGTATACCGTCATGTTCACTATTGGGTGCAGAATGAGTAATGTAGGGATAACGATTTCCTTTAAAAAAATTGTGCTGAGTCATGAATCTATCAAAATTTGTATTATTCCAACCTATAAACATGCATGGTCCAGCTTTTATAAAGAAATTTTCTAGCGCTCCTAAAAAATCATAATGAGAATAATTACCCTTTGTTAGTAGATCAATGCTTGTTGAGTTAACAAGTAATGCTTTCGCACTTGGGACTTCTCCCTCTGGCATTCTACCTCTAATATTCAATTTTCCTATTTCTTTTAGATTTTTATCAACTACAACTGCCCCAACTTCAATTATTGATCCCCAATTAGTGCTATTTGTTGTTTCATAATCGTATATTACTATTTTATCCATAGTCATTCTTATAAGTACTTAATTTAAATTTGAAAGCTCATGAAATTTTTTTAATCTTCCTAAAAATAAATTTTGATATGTAATCAATTCAGGGCCTTTAATCTTAAATTCTTGAAATAAATTATCTACAGTGCAAACTAAAATCACACAAGCATCGATATGCGAGTTATACACAATATTATGTGCAAGAGAATAAGCTGCGGTCTGCAATAACCAAGAGTCTATATATTCAAATTTTTTAGGTTTATTGCTTTGTTTAAAATCAATTATTGTCTCTTTACCTTCATAAACTCCTACACAATCTGCCGTACCAGCATATTTTTCTGGATAATAAAGAGTACATTCAGTTCCCCAAATTTCTTCTAATCTATTTGTTAAACCCTTATCAATTATCTCTTTAGCCATCTTCTTGTATTGCTCATTATCCTCAAAAAAACTTAAATTTTCTCTGCCTAAAAGATAAGACTCCAGATAGTTGTGCATTTGAGAACCCCTGCTACTTGCTGCTTTAGTTATTGCTTCAGCTTCTTTTTGACCTGTTCTTTCACGCCAATTAGCAAGAGCTGCTTTATCTTCTTCTGATTTTGTAGCATCAAGAATTGAAGTAACACTAGGTAATTTCTTTTCTCCTAACAAATATCTTCTAATTCCATCTACAGTTGCTCTTGAAGATGTAGGATAATCATATTTTTTATTCCATTTCATAGTGAATCTAGTAATACCTTGTACTATTAAGTTTAATAATTATCTATAAGTTATGGAAGCAATTTTAGGAGTAATAGTAGGTTTTGTAGCTTTCGGTATTGTTTGGTTTTTTCTATTAAAACCAAAAAAAGATGAATTACCAACGGATGAATTAAAAATTAAAGAGGAAGAATTAAAAAAATCTCAAATTGATTTAGCTAGAAGGGAAGAAGAAATAAAAGCTGCAGTAGAGGCTAAGCAAAACTTAACTAATCAACTTGACGAAAAAAAAAGCGAAGTAAAAGATCTGTATGAAAAAGTTGATGAAATCACTAAAGGAGTGACTGAATATAAATCCATATCAGAAAAAGCAATTAACAAACATGATGAAGCGATAGCACGTCATACGAATTGGTGGGAAAAACTAACAACCAACATCACTTATCAAGGGAAATTTAATCAAGAAATTTTAGAAAATCTTTTATCAAGTGCAAATCTTGTAAAGGATAGAGATTTTTTTCCTCAAAAAAAACAGACAACTTATGACATTGATGACAATAAAGATAAAGATGTGATTCCAGATATGCTTTTAAAATTTCCAGAAAGAAATTACATAGTAGATGCCAAAGTTTCATTAACTCACTGGACAAAATATATTAATGAAAAAGATGAGAATAAAAAAAAACAGTATCTAAAAGATCATCTAGCTTCAGTCAGAAATCACTTATTTGGACCAAAAGGTTTGGTTAAGAAAAATTATAATAAACTATATGGAATAAAATCTTTACAATCTGTTATTGTTTTTTTTCCAGCAACAAACTTATATTCCATAACGCTTGATGCAGATAAAACACTTCAAACTGAAGCTTTAAAAGCAAACTTTATCTTGTCATCCCCTACTGATCTACTCAACATGATTAAAGTTTTTGAACAGATTAAAAGTGAGAAGAAACAAATTGAAAATATTAGTAAAATTATAACTTCAGCCAGTAAAATCTTTGATAAATATTCTGATGTTAAAACTGCTATCAAAGGAGCACTACAATCATATAAAACTCATGCAAACCAACTACAAAATATTGTTACAAAATCTTGGGGGTCTCAAGGACTAGAAAAACAAATTAAAAAACTTGAGGATGAGCATGGGGTGATGCCTGGTAAACAGATACCTGAAATTCCACCAGAACAATCAAATATAGCTGATGTAGCAGACCCTGAAGAGGAAAAAGATAAGTTAAATTAAATATAATTTTTCCCATGAAGATAAAAATACATAAATTTTTACATGAAAATAAAATCATAGAACTAAAACTATTAACATTTTTTAACAAATCAATTCACATTAGAGATCATATTGAAAACCTTGACTTCATCAAGAATAAGGAAAAGTATGGTTTATATTTCCAAGGTGGAATTTGTAAAATTGATGAAAAAGCCCATAATTATATTGTTAGTTGCTCAAATTGATAACTATGTCTATTGAGACAATTATTTTTTTTAAAGTTCTTTTGACCGTATCTCTTATAATTTTTTTATACTCAATTATTAGAAATTTAGACATCATAAAGATTATTCTAATTTATTTTAAAGACAAATTACTTGGTAAGTAATCTTATTAAACTTTTTAATCCCTTTTTCCTCTTACTTTTCTTTGAGCTAAATATACAAGCTTGAGACTTTAATATTTCTCCATCATTTAAGATTCTAAGATTGTTTTGTTTAAGTGTAGCTCCTGAGCTTGTGATATCAGATATAAGTTGCGCAGTATTCATTGCACACATCAATTCAGTACTGCCAAGTGACTTAACAATGGTAAAGTTGGTAACACCTCTTGAATAAAGAAACTTTCGGGTGAGATTTGCGTACTTAGTTCCTATTTTTAACAATGACTTATTACTTTTTTTGTAATCCTCTGCAACCTCATCAAGATCTAAAGTGGTAAATAAGTCGATAAATTCATTTGGACAAGCAAGAACTAACGTTGCAAAACCAAATTTAAGCTTTTTTTCCAATTTTATATTTTTTTGAATATTGATCTCAGACTCTTTCAAGAGATCTAATCCACTAATCCCAATATCTAAATTACCAATAGATAATTGATCTAAAATTTCTCTTGCATGCATAAATGAAACTGAAATATTAGGCCTTCCTTTGATTTTACCTATTAATTCTCTTTTGCCTCTTTCAAAAAAAATTTTAAGCTTCTTTTTCTTTAATACTTTTTCTGAGTCCTCTTTAAGTCTTCCCTTAGATACAATTCCTATCTTAATTTTTTCTTTATTCATAAACCCCAAGATTGATTGCAGCACCTACAGCAGGTATATTTTTTAAACCAAGATTTTTTTGTGCCATATTATTATAACGACCTCCTGCAATATAAGTCTTTGTTTTATTTCTTAGTTTTATATCTATTGAAAAATTGAATGAGTCATAATACTCAACTTCTTTACCTCGACCATTGCTGGCTGAAAACTCATACTTAAAATTTTTTTGACTAAAATTAGTAATTGGGAAAAAATCTTTACCAACAAATATACTTAAATTATATTTTTTGAAAAATCTATTTAGTTGATCTGGTGCATCTTTTAAAGATGTTTTAATTTTAAGAAACTCTTTAATTATTCTTGCACTGTACTTTCCTGTTTTTGTTGTTCTTGGATTAATTACTTTATTTTCATATCTGGAAAGTATTTCTTTATACGATCTTCCTGCAATCATCCTACTTTGCCTATCCTTTTTCATTTTCAGATAAATTTTATGATCAGCAGAAACTACAAAAGGATCGATATCTAGATTGCTTTCTAATCTTTTTAAAAGTTCTGAAAAATATTTCTCATTCCAGTAAAATTTGATAAGACGATTTTGCCATCGAGGTACGACTGGAAGTTTTCTAATTAAAAGTTCAAATAATTTAAAATTTCCAATTTTTATTTTTGCCTTTTTAAATCCCGAGGTTTTTAACATTTTTATTGATGTATCAATAATTTCCTTGTCATCTTTGTTTTCATCTTTAGATGAAAAAATCTCTATTCCTATTTGATCAATAACTGTCTTTTTATTATTATATGATTTTCTAAAAGCGTTGCCTGAGTAAAAAATTTTTTCTCTTTTATCGACATCTTTTTTTGCATAATGCAAAATAGCCGAAAGACTTAGATCGGGATTTAGTGCAAATTCTTTACCTTTAGAATTATTAAAAGAAAACAAATATTTTCTAAAATTTTCACCTGATCTTCGAAGAATATGACTGGTCTCTATTACAGGAGGCAATTCAATAAACTTAAATCCTCTGGACTTAATAGTTTTAAGGATTTTGTTAGATAAATTTTTTGATCTCATTTATTAAATTTTCTTTTGGAAACGATTTTTGATTATTTTCACCTTTAACACCGAGTAAGTTTTTTAATGTTACTTTGTTTTCTTTAAACTCATTTTCTCCACAAATTACTGCAACTGGGCACCCTCTTTTATTTGCATAAGTCAGCTGCTTACCAAGATTTTTTTTACTATCTAGAAATATTTCAGAATTAATATTATTTTTTCTTAAATTATCTAAAATTTCATAATAATTTTTTAAATATTTTTCATCCATCACACACACAATTACTGGTTTTTGTTCATCAGTTTCTACCTGATCTAATTGCATCATTGCAAATAACAATCTATCAACACCAATACTTATGCCAGTACCAGGAATATCCACACCTTTGAATCTAGAAATCAATTTATCGTATTGTCCACCTGAACAAATACTTCCTATATCAACTTCTTTACCTTTATTATTTTTTGCTTTAAATTTTAAATTGGTTTCAACACAAAAACCGTCATAATAATCTAGACCTCTAACAATTGTAAAATTAGTTTTAACTTGATCAAAGTAGGATCCAAAACTTAAAATTTCAAAAAATTTTTCTAATTCTTTAATTCCTTCTTGTGTAAGAGGATTTTTAAAATTTTGTTTTAATTCCTTCAAATCCTTAATCTTTAAAAAATCCAAAATTTTGGAAGCTTGATCATTAGTTAAATTTGCTCCTTTGGTTATGGCTCCACTTTTGTCTTTTCTCTCTTTTTTTAACAATTCCTCTACTCCCTTAAGTCCAAAGTCAGGTTTATCTAGTTTATCGATCGCTCTCATTACTTTAATTTTTTTATTTTCTGGAATTTTAAGGTCCTCAATTAAACCTTTAACAATTTTTCTATTACTGACATTAATAGTAAACTGATTTTTGTTTAAACCGCATTCAATCAATGTGCTTGCAACAAGATTGCATAATTCAGCATTTGCTTGTGCTGAATTGACGTTACCTACTATATCACAATCTGCCTGTGTAAATTCTCTAAAACGAGCATTGCCAGACTTTTCATTTCTAAACACATTTTGAATAGCATATCTTTTAAATATAGAGGGAAGTTCTTGATTGTTTTGTGCAACAAATCTGGCTAATGGACTAGAGAGATCATATCTCAGAGTAATATTTTTTTCACCATCATTAAATGAGAAAACATCAGACATAGGATTAGTATCATCCTCTGCAAGAAAGGATCCAATATTTTCTGAAATTTCAAATGACGGAGTCTCTAGTGGATCAAATCCATATTTTATAAAATTTTTCTCAATAACTTTTAAAAGTTTTTTTTTGAGAAATAATTTTTTATTCCATCTATCTTCAAATCCTGATGGTAAACCAGGAATTAATTTATTATCTTTGCTCATTTTTTGGTACCCGGGCTGAGAGTCGAACTCAAACTTAAAGTTCCACAAACTTCCGTGCTAACCATTACACCACCCGGGCCTATCCTCTTTGTTTTTATCTTATTTTGTGTGGATTTAAAATTATAATAAAGTAGAAAATGCTAGCTTTAGCCAGCATGGATATGAGTATGCACAAGTATTTCGTTTCCTTTAAGAGATATTCTTAAAGTACCGTAGTTAGTCCATTTAATTGACTCATATTTTTTCATTATCAGTTTTTTAAACAAATAATTTTATTATGCAACCTTAAAAAGAAAAAGGACGTAAATTCTCCTAAAGAAAATACGTCCTTTATGTAAATTTGGGGATTAATCTAATTTCTTAAGATTTACTGCTGAGGGACCTTTTGGTCCATCCTCTAGAGTAAATTCTATTTTATCACCTTCATTCAAAAATCGCATTCCAGCTGCTTTCACTGCACTTGCATGAACAAACGCATCTTTTTCTTTATCCTCTCTTTCAATAAATCCAAAGCCTTTCTTACTGTTAAACCACTTAACGGTTCCTTTTAATGTACTCATCTTATTTCTTAGTCCTTTTGTTAATTATTATAGCAAGAAGTTAAATGGTTTTAAGGTAATTTCAAGATGAAATCTTGTGGTGGTGGCTGAGGAAGGATTCGCACCTCCGACACAAGCCTTTTCAGGGCTCTGCTCTACTCCTGAGCTACTCAGCCTTAAATTATCCTCTAAAGATTATTCTACCTTTAGTAAGATCATAAGGTGTCATTTCAACTGTTACATTATCACCCTGCAAAACTCTAATTCTGTTTTTTCTCAATTTTCCAGCAGTGTGAGCTGTAACCGTATGACCATTTTCTAATTGCACTCTAAACATTGCATTAGGTAACAAATCTGTAACCTTGCCTTTGAATTCAAGTAGATCCTGTTTTGACAAATTTATTTACTCCCTTTTTTAATTCTTTTTTTGATGGATTGAGCGTGACCTATCAACCCCTCATAATTTGCAAGAGTTATAACTGATGGCCCAAGACTTTCAATACCCTTTTTTGATAAGTTTATATAAGAAATTCTTTTGTAAAATTCATTTACACTTATTCCACTTGAATATTTTGCTGAACCATTAGTTGGTAGTATATGATTTGAACCAACATTATAATCTGTCATTGCCATAACAGCATATTTTCCTAAACATATTGATCCTGAATTTTTTACTTTAGAAACCAATGATTTGTAATTCTTAATATTAAGCTCTAAATGTTCAGGTGCAATTTTATTTACAACATTAATTATTTTATCATCTTTTGATACATGCATTAAAATTCCATTACTTTTTAAACTTTTTCTTGCAATAGACTCTCTTGGAATATTTTTTAATTGTTTTTCAACTTCTATCTTAACTTTGTTTATTAAATTTTTGTCTTTTGAAATTAAAATACATTGCGCTAAAGGATCATGTTCTGCTTGACCGATCAAATCGCTAGCTACCCATTCAGAATTGGAATATTTATCGCAAACTATCGTTATTTCAGATGGTCCAGCAGTCATTCCCTCAATTCCAACATCTCCAAAAACCTCTTTCTTTGCAGCTGCAACATATGAATTTCCCGGTCCAACAATTTTATCAACTTTTTTAATTTTTTTCGTACCGTAAGAAACTGCTGCTATTGCTGATGGACCCCCGATAGAATAAATCTCTTTTATTCTACATTTTTTTGCTGCATATAACACGGCAGGATTCTGAGTACCTTTATAACTAGGGTTAATCATAACAAGTCTTTTAACACCTGCAACCATAGCTGGAATAGCATTCATCAAAACACTTGAAGGATAAGATGCAGTTGAACCAGGAACATAAATTGCAACTGACTCTATTGGTAAATACTTATATTCAAGTTTGTTTTTAAATTTATCTGTATATGAAATATTTTTGAAACTTTGTAGAGAATGAAATTTATAAATTCGGTTGAAGGCTATATCAATAGCTTTTTTAACTTCAGGATCTAAAGACTTTATTAATCTATTAATTTGCTTAGTAGTTGGAATAATTCTATTATTCTTATTAAATTTTTTTTCATATTTAATTAAAGCTTTATCACCATTAATTTTCACATCATTAATTATTTTAGTTACTGACACTTTGTCAGATATTATTTTTTTCCTTCTTTTAAAAAGTAAGCTATCTAGAGTTCTATCAAATTTTTTACTTTTACTAATAAGTACTTTCATAATTATTTAATTTAATTTTGATCCTCAAGTCGTGCTTCAATTGTTTCAGTAGTTAAAACAATATGAGAATTATTATTAAAAATAAGATTTATTTCATAATCATCCTTATTTTTCAAATAATCAATTCCAATCAATTCTAAAACTAAATCTTTCTTTGATTGATTGATATTTTTTGATTTTACTTTGTCGACAAAATCAAACCTGCAAATACTATTGATTTTTTTTTGATCTTGTCCTGTTTCAATAAGACTTCTCTCTATTGACAGTAAAAAAACCTTGTTAGAAGAAAGATACTTAATATCAGAAATTTTTACTTTTGCCCCCGAGCTACAAGCAGAAATCATTTGTAGACCTTCCTGATCATTTGCAATTATTTTTGCTAAATATTTATTCACTTTCTGAGTCTTCTTATTCTAACACCAATTTTTTTTAATTTTCTCTCTAAATTTTCATATCCTCTATCTAAATGATAAATTCTATTAATAGAAGATTTACCATTTGAGATAATTCCTGCTAAAACAAGTGCAACTGACGCCCTTAAATCACTAGACATTAATTCAGCACCAATAAATGTTGTATTACCTTTAATTAACGCTTTATTCTTTTTAATTTGGATATTTGCACCAAGTCTTTGAAGCTCTCCAACGTGAAGAAATCTGTTTTCAAAAATATTTTCAGTAATTGAACTTGAGCCATCTGCTTTACACATTAAGACCATTAATTGTGATTGCATGTCAGTTGCTACACCTGGCCATTCTCTTGTTTTAATATTTTTTATAGGTTTTATCTTTTTAGGTCCAATTATCTTAATCTTGTTATTATCAATTTTTATTTTTGCCCCAGCTTTCTTTAATAGCTCAAGCTCAGCTCTAATTATACCATAGTTAAAATTTTTAATTTCAAGATTTCCTTTGGTGAGAGTAGCAGCCACACAAAAAGTACCTGCCTCTATTCTGTCGGCCATAACTCTATATTCAGTTTGATTTAATGCCTCAGTACCTAAAATTTTACACGTTCTCCCAAACCATCTAATATTTGCTCCTGCTGAATTTAAAAAATTTGTGAGATCTTTTATTTCAGGTTCTATAGCACAATTTTTTAAGACTGTTTTACCTTTTGCTAAACATGCTGCTATAATTGCATTTTCTGTTGCTCCAACACTTATTTTGGGAAACTTTATCAGACAACCTTTCAGTCCTCCTTTAGTTTTAGCTAAAATGTATCCATCTTT
>CACBCU010000013.1 GCA_902537895.1 uncultured Pelagibacteraceae bacterium
CCAAAATTTGATTTTTCTATTTCTCTTCTAAGTTTACCCTATTATTTAGACATTGATGAAAACAATATTCAAAAATTAAGATATGAATTGCCTCCAAATAAAAGCCTGATAACTCATTGGAGCAAAATTGTATCTAAAAAAAAAAAGAATATTGGAATTTCATGGAAAGGTGGAATTGATAATACAAAAAAAACAAGATCAATAGACCTGGAAAAAATTTCTCAAATATTTGATCAAAATCAAAATTTAAATTTTTATTGTTTACACAACGAATATGACAAACAAGAAAAAAAAAAATTAAACAAATACAATAATGTATTTTATTATCTTGGTAACGAAATGAACTTTTCTAATACTAATGCTTTATGTTATAATTTAGATTTGACAATTACGATCGATACAAGCATTGCTCATATATCGTGTGCTACAGGTATAGAAACTTGGATACTATTAAGGAAAAATCCTGCATTTTTATTTCCTTTTAATAAAAAAAAGTCATTAAGATATCCAACAGCCAAGTATTTTAAACAGGACAGATTTAATGATTGGAAAAGTGTTATTGATGAAGTTTCTTTAAATTTAAAAAACCTATAATGTATCTAAAAACCACCTCTCCAATTATTTTTGGAGTTAAAATTTTTTTCCTCTTGTTTAGAAGTTGGTCTAAATAGGTAATAAATAACGAATATAGAGATTAAAAGAAATAATATTAGTTCCATATATTTTTATAAATATTATTGAATACTTGCTTGAGATTTATCGTCTTTTTTAGACATATCAACCTCAACCCATTCAGTTTTTTTAAGTTCTTTTGTCAACGCGATCCTTAAAACTTCGTCAGCATTTTCTACTGGAGTAATTTTTATATCATCGATTATTTTTTTTGGCATATCAACTAAATCTTTTTCATTTTCTTTTGGGATTAAAACTTGTTTAATTCCAGCTCTATGCGCAGCTAATAATTTTTCTTTTAAACCGCCAATTTGTAAAACTTGTCCTGTCAAAGTTACTTCACCGGTCATCGCAACATCTTTTCTCACAGGTATTGTTGTAATAGATGAAACAATTGATGTTACCATCGCAATTCCCGCAGATGGTCCATCTTTAGGTGTTGCTCCTTCAGGAACGTGGATATGAAAATCCTTCTTTTCAAACAGTGGCGGAATTATACCATACTCTAAACATTTTGATCTTACAAATGACTTTGCTGCTTTAACTGACTCTTGCATTACATCACCTAACTTACCAGTGATTTGCATTCTACCTTTTCCAGGCATTGTTACTGTTTCAATTTTTAATATTTCTCCACCATATTCAGTCCAAGCTAAACCTGTAACAATCCCAACTTTATTGTCATCTTCCAATTCACCAAATTTATGTTTTGGAACTCCAAGAAAATCAGACAAATTTTTATTATTAACATTGACCTCTTTTTCTTCTCCAGAAACAACTTTTTTAACAACTTTTCTTGCAACTTTAGAAATTTCTCTTTCTAGGTTTCTTACCCCTGACTCACGAGTGTATCTTCTTATGATTTCTTTTATAATATCATCATCCATTTTCATTTCATTTTCTTTAACGCCATTATCTTTAATTTGTTTAGGAAGAAGAAATTTATTGGCAATATTAATTTTTTCATCCTCTGTATAACCAGCCAATCTTATTACTTCCATTCTATCTAAGAGTGGTGGTAGAATATTTAACGTATTTGCTGTCGTCACAAACATTACATCTGACAAATCATAATCGACTTCAAGATAATGATCATTAAATGTTGTATTTTGTTCAGGATCTAAAGCCTCCAATAAAGCCGAGGATGGGTCTCCTCTATAATCATTTCCAATCTTATCTATTTCATCTAATAAAATTAAAGGATTTTTAGTTCCAGCTTTTTTCATCATCTGGATAATTTTCCCTGGTAATGATCCAATGTAAGTTCTTCTATGCCCTCTTATTTCAGCCTCATCTCTCATTCCACCAACTGACATTCTGACAAACTCTCTATTGGTAGCTTTTGCAATTGATTTACCCAGTGAAGTTTTACCTACACCTGGAGGACCAACTAAACACAAAATTGGGCCTTTAATTTTTTCCATTCTTTTTTGAACTGCTAAAAATTCTATTATTCTCTCTTTAATTTTCTCTAATCCAAAATGATCTTTATCAAGAATATTTAAAGCTTTTTTTAAATCTATATCCACTTCACTTTTTTTATGCCATGGTAAATCTATCATCCAATCTAAATAGTTTCTAACAACTGTAGCCTCGGCAGACATTGGACTCATATTTTTTAATTTTTTTAATTCTTGCATGCATTTTTTTTCAACATCCTTAGGCATTTTAGATTTTAAAATAGCCTTATTTAAATTTGTACTCTCATCTTTGCCATCCTCGATCTCACCAAGCTCTTTTTGTATAGCCTTTAATTGCTCATTTAAGTAATATTCCCTTTGAGTTTTTTCCATTTGAGTCTTAACTCTTCCTCTAATTCTTTTTTCAACTCCAATAATACTGGTCTCATTCTCCATCAATTTGATAATTGCGTTTAGTCTTTTTTTAACATCAATTGTTTCGAAGATTTGTTGTTTTTCTGAAATTGTTGCAGTCAAATGTGAGGCAATGTTATCTGCTATTTGAGATGGGTCTTTCAATTGTTTAATGTTGCTAATGGTTTCTCCTGAAATTTTTTTGTTAATAGAAGTTAATTTTTCTAACCTTCTTACAGCTGTTGCTGCAAGAGGGAATAAATCCTCGCCCTCATTCAAAACATCGTTATATGGTGTATAATCACAGGTAATAAATTTCTCATTATCTTTAAAGTCAAGAATTTTTACTCTTTTTACACCCTCAACTAAAACTTTAACAGTCCCATCTGGTAATTTTAGTAATTGTAGAATACTTCCTTCACAGCCGTACATAAATATGTCAGTTTTTTTTGGATCATCAATTTCTGAATTTTTTTGTGTC
Organism: uncultured Pelagibacteraceae bacterium; assembly: GCA_902537895.1. Classification (GTDB taxonomy): domain Bacteria; phylum Pseudomonadota; class Alphaproteobacteria; order Pelagibacterales; family Pelagibacteraceae; genus Pelagibacter. The sequence continues at coordinate 2,968 of CACBCU010000013.1, forward strand.
ACTAAAATAATTTTTTTTTCTTTTTTCATAACCTCGTTCAAAGCAGAAATGGATTTATCTCTTCCTACAAACAAGGGAATCACCATTGATGGAAAAACTACAATATCTCTTAATGGTAGTAACGGTAATGATATTTTAATATCCATTATGCAAATATGGATATTATAATTTATTTTGCAATACCTTTTTCTTATTTATTAAGGATATTACGCCGCTGTTGTCTTATTTGTTTTGGATTTATTGTCTGTTTTTGAGTGAACTATAATTGGTTGAGACTGGCCTTTAACGGTTGTAGAATCAATTATCACCTCTTCAATATTCTCTTGACTAGGTAAGTCATACATTGTTTTTAATAGTACATTTTCTAAAATAGACCTCAAACCTCTTGCACCAGTTTTTTTCCTAATTGCTTTTAGAGCAATCTCTTTTAAAGCATTATCTTTAAATGTTAATTTAGCACCATCAAGCTTAAAGAGTTCTTGATATTGCTTTACCAATGAATTTTTTGGTTCTTGTAATATTTTTATTAAAGATTTTTCATCCAAATCTTCCAATGTTGCTATCATTGGTAACCTTCCAATAAATTCTGGGATTAAACCATATTTAAGAAGATCCTCTGGTTCTAAACCTTTCATCCATTCACCTGTTTTTTTATCTAATGTATTTTTTACATCCGCTCCAAAACCTATTGATGTGCCTTTATCTCTTTGGGATATAATTTTATCTAAGCCTGCAAAAGCCCCACCACAAATAAATAAAATATTTGTAGTATCAACCTGCAAAAATTCTTGTTGAGGATGTTTTCTTCCTCCTTGTGGTGGAACACTAGCAATAGTCCCCTCCATAATTTTTAATAAAGCTTGCTGAACACCTTCACCTGATACATCTCTTGTTATTGAAGGATTCTCAGATTTCCTACTTATTTTATCAACTTCATCAATATAAACTATTCCTCTTTGAGCTTTTTCTACATTGTAATCTGCAGCTTGTAATAATTTTAAAATTATATTTTCTACATCCTCACCAACATATCCTGCTTCAGTCAATGTAGTTGCATCTGCCATTGTAAAAGGAACATCAAGAATTCTGGCAAGTGTTTGTGCTAATAGAGTTTTACCACAACCAGTTGGACCAACTAAAAGTATATTCGATTTTGCGAGCTCGACATTTTTACTCGTTTTGCTCTCATAATTTAACCTTTTGTAATGATTATGAACTGCTACAGATAAAACTTTCTTAGCATGTGCTTGACCGATAACATAATCATCTAAAACTGAACAGATTTCTTTTGGCGAGGGCAGTCCATCTTGATGTTTTACAAAAGTGTCCTTGCTCTCCTCTTTAATAATATCCATACATAATTCAACGCACTCATCACAGATAAAGACAGTAGGTCCGGCAATTAATTTTCTAACTTCGTGCTGGCTTTTTCCACAAAAAGAGCAGTAAAGAATATTTTTATTATTTGTGTTCATAAAATTTTAAACGAATCAATTATTTTACTTTATTATAAATGAGTCATAGTAATCAAGTTAGGAATGCCACAATTTCAATATCTTGTGTTTTAAGATCTTTTTTCTACTACTTCGTCTATTAAACCAAAAGATTTTGCTGAGTCAGCTGTCATAAAATTATCTCTCTCTAAAGCAGTTTTAATTTCATCGACAGTTTTACCGGTATGTTTTGAATAAATTTCATTTAATCTTTTTTTTAATGATAAAACCTCATTAGCATGTATTTCTATATCTGTAGCTTGACCTTGAAAGCCAGCTGAGGGTTGATGAACCATTATTCTAGAATTTGGCAAAGAAAATCTTTTACCTTTTTTTCCAGCGGATAATAAAAAAGAACCCATTGATGCTGCTTGTCCTATACATAGAGTTGAAATATCAGGTTTAACATACTGCATGGTATCATAAATACCTAAACCAGCTGTAACGAGACCACCTGGACTATTTATATATAAATATATTTCTTTTTTTGGATCCTCAGCCTCTAAAAATAATAATTGCGCAGTTACTAATGATGCAACAGTATCATTTATTTGACCCGTTAAGAAAATTATTCTTTCTTTTAATAATCTTGAATAGATATCATAAGCACGCTCGCCTCTATTAGACTGTTCAACAACCATAGGCACTAAGTTGCTCATATGTTCAAATATTTTATTTGTCATAAGTTGATTCGTTTTACTTATACAACTTGAGATTACTTTTTGCTAACTTTTTTTGTTTTTTTAGCTACTGTTTGAGTTTTTTTGACTTTTGGATTTGATTTATTGTCCACTGATTTTTTTACATCAGCTTTTTTTTCAGGTTTTCTCTGATCTTTGAGTTCTTGATCGAGTTGTTGTTTTTGAGATTCTTTTAAGATTTTTTCAGCTTCATCTTTAGAAATTTCTTTTTTATTTGGCTTAGCCTTCTCTTTAATCATATTTAAAATTTTTTCTTCATACACAGTCCCTCTTAAACTTGCTAGCGCATTAGGGTTTTTTTTATAAAATTCCATGACCATTTTTTCCTGACCTGGCATCATTCTAATTTGTTTTTGAACTTCAGATTGTAATTCTTGTTCGGTAACTTTTATTTGATTTTGTTCACCAAATTCATTTAGAATTAGTCCAACTTTAATTCTTTTTTTTGCAACCTCTTCAAAATTTTTTCTACTTTTTTTTGCATCATCCTCAGACATTCCTTGAGAAAGTATTTTTATTTCATCCTCAAGTAAATTTTCTGGAATTTCGCTTACTTTAAATTTTTCAATTTCTTTTAATATTTGATTTTTTGTTAAACGATCTAAAGAGTTTTTATATTCATCATTTATTTGTTTTGTTATTAATGATTTGAGATCATCAAGATCTTTTGCACCTAAATTTTTAGCAAACTGATCATCAATTTTTACATCTTCAGGAATTTTAACTGCTGATATCTTACATTTAAATTTTGCTTTTTTGTTGATAAATTCTTTTTCTGGAAAATTTTCAGGAAGCGTTGCATCTACAATTTTTTCATCTCCCTTTTTGACACCAATTAATTGCTCATCAAATCCTTTTAAGAAAAGATCTTTTCCTAAGGTTAATTGAGTATTTTTACCTTCTCCACCTTTAAACGTTTTTTCATCAACTGTTGCATTATAGTCAAAAACAACTAAGTCACCTTTTTTTGCTTTTGTTGTCTCTGAGGCTTCTTTAAAGTTTGGTTGATTTTTTGCAATATCATTTATTCTTTTGTCAGTTTCCTTTTGATCAATTTTAACCGTATACTCATCGAACTTAATATTCTCTATTGATTTCAGTTCAACTTTTGGAAGCTCTGTGACAGATAAAATATATTCTAAATCTTTGTCTTCACCATAAGTTTTAAGATCTAGTTTCGGTTGACCTGCTGGTTTAATTTTATTTTCTTGCAAAGCTTTTGTTGATGTTTCCTTCAAGACTTTGTCTAAGACTTCACTAAAAACAGCCTTTCCAAACTGTCTCTTTAAAATTTCTCTTGGTACCTTACCAGGTCTAAATCCCTTTAGATTAACAGTTCCCTTGATCTCCTCATATTTTTCATCCATGTATAAATTCATTGTCTTTTTATCGACAAAAACTTTTACATCCTTGTTTAAACCTTTTTTATTTTCAACAGTAACTTTCATAATTTAAATGTGGTAGGGCGAAAAGGACTCGAACCTTCACAGATTGCTCTATCGGTTCCTAAGACCGACGCGTCTACCAATTCCGCCATCGCCCCACAATTTCAAGGTTTTATATATTATTGGATCTATTTGTCCAACGACATTTACAATGAATTATAAAATTTTGAAAGATACCTATACATATAAAAATGAAAATGGTATTTTTTTAAAAAAACTTAAAAAAAATGAGCAAAACATCAATAGTTCTAATTATATATATTTTGGGTTTAATTTTTGGAGCGTTAGTTCTAGGAATTTGGAGCGCAGAAACAAGTGTTTATAAAGGTCTTCTTGGTTTAGGATGGACAGCTTTAGCGCTGATAGGTTTATTTTTCGCTGAAAAAAATGAAAATAATTAAGACTTTTATTATCTTCTTTTTTGTAATTTTGCCAATTAACATTTTAAAATCAGAAATTATTGTCATGAGTAAATGTGATGATAAACAAGATGAGTTTCTAAAAAATGAGTATATTCTTAATTTAAATGAACGAATAATGACTAGAAATTATGTTTATAAAGAAAAAACATTCCAAAAATACAGATTAACGGATTTAAGTGTAAAAAAATCTAATTCTTACATCCAAAATATCTACGAAGAGGATGGAAAAATTTTAACTCACAAGCATGGATATCCACAATTTTATACCCAAATTTTATTTGAAAAAGATAAAAAAGAAATTTTCATGAGAACGGTCCTTAACGATGAAGAAGGCCTTTCAAAAATATCAACATGTAAAAAAATAGAAAAATTTGAGAAAGAAAGTTAGTTTTTTTTATTTTTTTTAATAAAATTTTTCTTTCTTAATCCAAACCTACTGTTTGTTATGTTGCTTCTGTGTCTAGCATAAGCCTGTTTTTGTGCTTGTTTCATTGCTCTTTTTGATGACATAATTTAATAAGATATTTCTTGAGTATCTATAATATTAAAGTTTTTATCAGATACAACTATTTCACCCGATGATGATCCATAGTTTAAAATTTCCGATATTAAAACGTAATGAGTAACTAAAACTAAATTCTCATTATTATTGTTTTTGTAATTTTTAATATATTCTTTCAATGCTTTCACCTGTTTCTCCCTATTTTTTGCAAATTTAGAGCTGTAGAAAGAATTTAAAAAACTCTTTGTTGTAAAGTCTTTAAATGCAATTTTTGCTGTTTCTTTGCATCTACACCATTCACTTGATAAAACTTCATCAATTTTAATTTCATTTTTAATAAAAAATTTACCGATAGATTTAGCCTGTTTTTTTCCCTCCTCACTTAGATTTCTTTGTGTCGAACAATCGTTTAAATTGAAATTATTTGGATCTCCACTTCCAGGAGCATATGCATGTCTTATAAATATTAATTTTCCACCCTCCTCTAATTGATTTATTAAATTTTCATTTAAATCTGCTTTAATAGATGATGTTAAAGATATAAATATTATTATTAGGAAGTTAAAAAATTTCATTTATGGATATTAGATTAAACGATTTGAATAAAACAATAGTTAATTGTAAAAAGTGTCCAAGATTAGTTAAGTTTATCCGCAAAGTAAGCTTAATAAAAAGAAAACAAAATAGAGATGAAGTGTACTGGGGAAAACCGGTACCTGGATTTGGAGACTTAAGCTCTAAAATAGCTATCATCGGACTAGCACCTGCTGCTCATGGTGGTACTAGAACCGGCAGAGCATTTACTGGAGATAAATCAGGAGATTTTTTATTTAAATGTTTACATAACGTAGGAATTTCAAATTCTCCTTTATCAAAAAGTTTAGGAGATAATTTAAAACTCAATTCAACTTATATTACAAATATTCTTAAGTGCGTGCCTCCAGAAGATAAACCACTAAGAATTGAAATTTCTAACTGCTCTAATTTTTTTGATAAGGAAATATTGTTTTTAAAAAATTTGAAAGTTATAGTTACGTTAGGAAAAGTTGCTTTTGATAATTGTATGAAATTATATAAACAAAAATTTAACATAAAACAAAAATTTATTTTTAAACACAATAAAATACATAAGTTGCCTAATGGTTTAATAATTTTATCAAGCTATCATCCAAGTCCAAGAAACGTTAATACAAAATTAATTTCTGAAAAAATGATGATAAAATTATTTAAAAAAGCAAAGAGATTAGCTACTTCTTAATACTATCACAAAAGTATGGTTTAAATTTTGAGTAAATCTGATCAGGTATCTTTATAGGTTTACCATCTTTATTAACAAAGACTAAGTGAATTTGTGCCTCAACAATTAGTTCATTATTTTTAGTAATTATTTGATTCATAAAAAAAGAAGTTTTAGTGATTGATTTAACAAAAGATCTTATAGTCAATTCATCCTCTAAATAAGCAGATTTTTTATATTCTATATTACAGGATTTAACTATTATTAAAGATTTAAATTCTTCTTGAATTTTATTATTACTGTAACCAATTGAAAATAATGCTTCTGTTCTAGCTCTTTCTAAGAATTTTAAATAATTTGCATAGTAAACTACACCACCAGAATCTGTATCCTCATAATATACTTTTAATTTATGAAAGAAGTTTTCGTGCATTAAATAACTATATCAAATAATTGATTAATTTTATAGAATCTAAGAAATAAAATAAAATGAATATCTTTGTTGTTTGGTTAGTATTGGTTATTGCATGGAACTTTGGTTATCCTGGTGCTAGTCCTCATGAAGATGTTTTAGTAGCTGTGATTTTAGCTTTTTTTAATATCTTTTTAAAAAAATATTTGAAATTATAATTAATTTTTAGAGAAATATATGTTTTGGTAATAAGCTATAGCTTTCATTTTAGAGTTATCTGTATCAGACATAATCGCCAATCCATCTAACTCATCAACATCTAGATCGTGAAATCTTTTAAAATCTTCCTTCACATTTGTTTTAACGGTAACCCATTCATTTAAATTTTTTTTTGTACTTGCCAAAACATTATCAATAGATTTTTTGGTATAGGGGCTTGGTGAGCTAAAACCAATTTCACTATTGCTTGAGAAAACGTAATTTATAGCTCTATTAGATAAAGGTGTTGCACCAGTTTTTTTAACTGCAAAAACTCTAGCAGCAAAATCATGTCCTTTTTTGGTATTTTCTTTTATTCCGGGTAGATCTTTTTCTATTTTCCAAGTTATATTTATGAATGGAGTTTTGTTTAGATCAATTTTGACCTCTTTTCCTAATCCAGAAGCTGCATTATCAGCCACAGCTTTTAAGAAATTTCCATTTTCATTTGATCCAATAGTATAAATTGTCTTATTTTCGGCCCCTCTCACCTTTCGAACCTCTAAGTTTGACAGTTCATCTGTGGTAAAATTAAAAACTTTAATTTCATTCGCAAATCCAGTTCCAATAGTCACAAAAATTAAAATTAAGATTTTGGTTAAAATATTCATTAAAAATTTTTTAAAGAAATTGTTAATACATGATTTTGACAAAATTTAAACATTCAAAAATCATCTTTAGTTAATATGTATAAATTATGAAGACAATTTCAATTTTTATACTGTTAATTTACTGGTCAATTATGATTTTTGCACCAGTGATGTCAAATGATGTCAAAATGAGCCGAGCTAAGACAATTCAAACTAAAATAGTTGAAGAAAAACCAAAAAGTTAATAAGTCGAACGACCACCACTTATGTCAAAAACTGCCGCTGTAGAAAATGTATTTTCCTCTGATGAGAGCCAGCAAACTAAAGATGTAAATTCCTCGACTTCAAGAAATCGACCCCTTGGCACCTTGGAAAGCATCCTTTGAACATGTTCTTTAGTCATTTGATCTAAAATACGTGTTTTGGCTCCTGCAGGAGTGACAGCATTTACAGCTATATTTTTATCAGCAAGCTCTTTCCCTAAAGATTTTGTTAGTCCTATAGCACCAGCTTTGCCTGCACTATACGCGCTTGCATTTGCGTTGCCATCTTTTCCTGCAACTGATGCTACATTAACAATTCTTCCGTAGTTATTCTTAATCATATTTGGCACTATTGCTTTGCAACAATTAAAGGTCCCCATCAAATTAATATCTACTACTTTTTTCCACTTCCTTGGATCATATTCCCATAATGGGGCAGTAGGACCAGTTATCCCTGCGTTATTAATTAATATATCAATGTTGGAGTTTTTCACGATTTCATTGGTGCAATTTTCAACTTCTTCAAATTTTGATACGTCAATAACATTTGAGGTTAAATTTGCACTGTTAAGTTCTTTAACAGACTTTTTTAGTGTGTCTGGATCGTTGTCCCAAATTATTACTTTGGCGCCTGAGTTCAAAAACCTCCTAGCTATATCAAATCCAAATCCTTGAGCTCCACCTGTTATAACTGCAGTCCTATTCTCAAAACTAAATGTAATCTTATTCATTAAATTATTTTTTTGCCAAAAAGTAATAAGTTATTGAGGAAATTAATGCGCCAATAATCCATGCATAAGATTGCAAAAACATTAAATTAGGGTTCCAAATTGTTGAGGCCGAGAAAATAAATCCCAAGAATAAAGAATATGTGCCTCTTATATGCCAACCACCTGAAAAATAATACGACCCATTTTTTTCTAGAGAATAAATATCTTTATTAATCAAATTACCCTTTCTAATAAAATAATAATCAGAAATCATTATTCCAAAAATTGGTCCAAAAAAAGCTCCGATTGTATCTATTATTGATAAAATTCCTATTTGACTTAAAACAGTAAGCCAAAAAACTCCTATTAGAAGTCCGATTAAACCTATCACTAATCCTGAGCTCTTGAATGATAATGATGTGGGAAATAAATTAATAAGTGAATATTGTGATGGAATAAAATTTGCAATTAAATTTGTTGAAGCTGACGCAATAATTATAAAAATCAAAACTAAATTAGTTAATAATAAATTATTCAGTTTACCAATTATGTCCGTGGGATTTGTAAGTATATTTTCAATATTTTCAGGACTTTGTTTTAAAAAAGCATCTGCACCTATGACAATAAAAAGCGCAAAAAAAGAAAAAATTATTAAATTCAATATTAAAGTTAAATTCCCCTTTTTGAGTTGGTTTTCATTTTCAACATACCTTGAAAAGTCACCAAAACTTAAAATAACAATAGAAAAGTAAGCAAAAAGCGTTCCTGATACAGTTATCAATGGTATAATATTATTTTTATCAGCAAAATTTTCAAAACTTAAAGCACCTAGAAATGCATTAACTGTAAATTTAACATCACTTAATAAAACTATAAAAAAGAATAACGCCATCCCGGAATAGACAACGATTGCAGAAAAATTAATAATTTTTTTGTTATAGTTCATTCCGATACTAAATAAAATAACTTGCAACGCCATAGAGACTACAATTGAAATCCAATCTATGATGTTTAATCCAATAAAAAAAATAAGAAAAATCTCTTGTTGTAAAAGAGTTTTATCAATAGAAAAAATTAAAATTCTTAATAAATATCCCAATGCTTTTGATAAAAAATATGTTTGAATTCCAAACATAAATATACCAACTATACTTCTTAAAAATCCGATATACTGTGCTCCTCTTACTCCCATTGAGGACCTTAATAAAACTACAAATGGTAATCCAAATTTTTGAGATGGCTTACCAATTAAATTTGAAAAAAAATAAACCAATAGAGAGGCAAAAATTGTTCCAAACAATACTACAAAAGTATTTAAATCATATACGACATAGAGAGATGCGATCAAAGAAAATCCAATTACACTTTGTATGCCAACTCCCCAAAAACAAAATAAATCTTTCCAGTTCCAATTTTTATTGCTTGGATTTACTGTTACTAAATCCCAATTAACAAGTGTTTTATTTGATTTTTGCTGATTCACTCAGACAATATAGAACTTTAACAATCTACTGTCCATATAAGAGAGTTGGTAACCATAATGCAATTTTAGGAAATATAATAATTAAAATTAAACCAAATACTTGCAGCACCATAAACTGCATCATACCATAATAAATATCTTTCAAATCCCACTCAGGTACAACACCTTTTAAAAAATAAGCTGAAAGTGCAACAGGTGGTGATAACCAGGCGGTTTGTAAATTAACAGCTACTAATATTGCAAACCAAGTTAAATTAAACCCTAATGCTTCAATCAATGGCAATATAATTGGAACAATAATCATGACTATAGGTACCCATTCCAAAGGCCATCCTAATAAAAATATCATTACCATAACCATCGCTAAAATAAGATACTTATTCATTTCAAGACCCAACAAAAACTCTGTTAATAAAGTTGGCGTTCCTAATCTTGCAAAAACAGCACCAAAAAAATTTGAAGCTGCAACTAAAACCATAATCAGTGCAGTTATCTCTAATGTTTTGACTAATGCTTCTTGTAATTTTGGAAGAGTCAATTTTTTATAAGCTAATGAAAGAAGTAAAGCCCCCATTGCTCCACATCCTGCAGCTTCAGTTGGAGTGGCAAAACCAAATAAAATACTTCCTAATGCTGCAAATACCAAAGCTGCTGGTGGCACTAACCCTAAAAAAAATTCAATCCAAACATCTTTCATACTCGCAGCTCTCATGTCATCAGGTATGACTGGTCCTAATTTAGGATTAATCATGCATCTAATTGTTGTGTAACCTGCGTATAAACTTGCAAGAAGAATTCCTGGTAGAATTGCAGCAGCGAATAAATCTATTACTGGAATTTCCATTATAGGCCCCATAACAACTAACATGATACTTGGTGGAATTAATATTCCCAATGTCCCCCCAGCTGTAATAGTCCCAGCTGCAAGTCTCACATCATAACCAGATCTATTCATAGATTTTGCAGCCATAATTCCAAGAATTGTCACTGATGCTCCTACAATCCCTGTTGCAGCTGCGAAAATTACAGAAACAAATAAAACTGCGTAATATAAAGATCCCTTAACCTTTGCTAACATCATTTGGAATGCTGAAAATAATCTTTCCATTAATCCAGCTTGTTCCATCATAATTCCCATAAAGACAAAGAGTGGGACGGCTGCGAGTGTCTGTTCAGTCATAACCATCGAGAATTGGAGAGTCATTAAATAAAAAACTAATTTTCCAAATCCTAAATAACCAAAAACAAAACCTAAAAAAATTAGTGTAAATGATATGGGAAAACCAATAAATATTGCGAATAACATTACGCCAACAAGAATAAAACCTAAAATTGCTGGATCTATAAACTCAGCAATCATTTAGTTTCTCCTGGCCACTCACCTTTTTTAGCTGCCCAATAACTTTTGAGTAACTCAGAAACTCCTTGAATTAGTAAAAATATTATACCAATGAGTAAACAAGTTTTAATTGGCCACATATAAGGCATCCATGTAGTATCCATGCCTCTTTCTCCTCTTTGAATTGACTCTCCAACAAACCCAACTGTCATATAAAGAAAGACAATTAGGCCTGGAAAATAAAATAATAAATATAACCAAAAATCTATTAGACCTTGGTTTTTAGTTTTAAAATTTCTATACAAAAAATCTGCTCTTATATGAACTCCTCTTGAAAGAGCATAACCAGCACCCAACATAAAAAGTGCTCCATATAAAAAACGACTTATGTCATAAGCCCAAATAGTTGGTGCTAAAAATAATTTTCTCGCAAGAACTTCATAAGTCATTGCAAAAATTAATGGCATCAATATCCAGCAAACAATATTGCCTATCCACTTGCTAAATTTATCAATTCCTGTGATGGATTTTGCCATCCATAATGGCATGTCATCAGGCATTTTTCCCGAACCGCCTCGCCTTTCGGCAATCATTTCATCTGATATATCTAGTTTACCTGGTTCGTCTGCCATAAGTTTGAATTAAAAAACTAGAGCGGACTTAAAGTCCGCTCTAATTAAATTAAGATTAATTACTGATTACTTTAATGTTGCTGCGTGAGCCATTCCTAGCTTCGCATTTGACATTTGAGCACCACTCCAGAAAGGAACAGCTACATCAGCAAAATTCTTCATTGAAGTATAAACTTCATTAAAGAATTTGTTATCTTTAGCATTCTTATTTAAAGATGCTTTTGCAGCAGCCATATATTCTGTGAAATAATCAGAAGGTGTGTCTTCTAAAATTACTCCATGTTTAGTAGTTAACTCTCTAAGAGCTTTACCATTCTCATAGATTCTGTAACTTAAAGATTTTGCTAATGAAGCATTAGCAGCTACTTCAAGAGACTTTTTCTCATGAGCGCTCATAGCATTGTAAGTTTTTCCAGTAATATAAAAGTCAGCATTTACGACTACTTGGTGTAAACCTTGTAAATAATAATGCTTTAATACTTTTTGGAAACCAAATGTTAAGTCTGGTTTTGGACAACACCATTCAGCAGCATCGATTGTTCCTGCTTCAAGAGCTGGTAAAATATCTCCACCACCCATTGCAACAGAAGCTATACCAATGTCTTTGTAAGTTTGTCCTGGAATTCCTGGAGGAGTTCTGAACTTATATTTTCTAAAGTCAGCCATATCTTTAATTGGTTTTGGAAACCAACCTAAAGCTTCTGGGCCCACTGGTTGAATCATAAATCCTTTTATGTCTCTTCCCATTTCTTTCCATAGTTGGTCGTATAATTCTTTACCACCACCGTATTGGAACCATGATAAGAATGCGATATTGTCGATACCAACTCCACCACCAGCTACTGGCGAACCAAATAACATAGCAGCAGGATGATCTCCTGACCAATAGTGAGTCCATGCGAAACCACAATCAATCAGTCCTTTATCAACAGCGTCAAGAGTTTCCTTAACTCCAACAACTGCGCCCGCAGGTAAAATTTCGAATTTTAACGAACCAGCTGTTAATTCAGTTACTGTATCAGTAAAGTCCTTTAACATTTTCACTTCATCAGCTTTAGTGTTTAGAACTGTCTGACATTTTAGTGTTTTTGCAGCATTAGCATTGGATACAAATCCAAGTACTAAAACAGATGCAAATAACATTGAAATGATTTTTTTCATTATATTTCCTCTCTGTAGTTAAATTTAACTTACTCAATACAATCAGAAAAACAAACCTGATACAAGTGACAATCGATTGATATGAGTGTAAAGATAATTAATTAAGTTAAGTAAAAAATTAATTCAACTTGAGATGGAAAATTTTGATTTTATAATTATTGGTGCAGGGTCTGCTGGATGTGTCCTTGCAAATAGACTTTCTGAAAATTCACAAAATAAAGTCTTATTAATTGAAGCAGGAGGTAAAGATAATTACCCTTGGATACACATTCCTGTTGGATATTTTAAAACTATGCACAATCCTTCTGTTGATTGGTGTTACAAAACGGAACCAGATGAAACAATGAATAATCGCTCCATTCGATATCCAAGAGGAAAGACTTTAGGTGGAAGTTCAGCAATTAATGGTTTGTTATATATTAGAGGCCAAAGTAGAGATTATGATATTTGGCGTCAATTAGGTAATACTGGTTGGGGTTGGGATGATGTTCTTCCATATTTTATCAAGGCAGAAAATCAAGAGCGTGGAAAAGATGATTTTCATGGAGTTGGTGGTCCTTTATCTGTGTCTGACCAAAGAATACAATTACCATTACTAAATGAATTTCAAAATGCTGCAGAAGAATTTGGTATACCTAAAACTAAAGATTTTAATACTGGTAATAATCATGGTTGCGGATATTTCCAAGTTACTGAAAAAGATGGTTTTAGATGTAGTACTGCAGTTGGATATTTAAATCCAATAAAGCATAGAACAAATTTAAAAATCGTTACCAAAGCTCATGTGAAAAAAATTAACTTTGAAAATAAAACAACAAAAAGTGTTGAATATTGGCAAGAAAACGAGCTTAAAAAAGTTATAGTAAATAAAGAGGTTATCTTATCTTCTGGATCTATTGGTTCTCCACAAATTTTACAAACCTCCGGAATAGGTAATTCTGATAAGCTAAAAAATTTAGGTATAGAGATGGTTCATGATCTAAAAGGAGTAGGAGAAAATCTCCAAGATCACCTAATGTTTAGACCAATTTATAAAATTCACGGGCTCAAGTCGTTAAATAAAAAAATTAATAGTTTGTTCGGTAAGTTAATGATTGGGCTTGAGTATGTTTTCAATAGAAGCGGACCCATGACAATGGGTGCTAGTCAAATGTGTATGTTTGCTAAAAGTGATCCTTCTTTAGAGTTGCCAGATCTTCAATGGCATGTTCAACCAATGAGTATGGATACTTTAGGTGCAACAAAGAATCATGATTTCCATGCGTTTACTCCAACTGTATCAAACATTAGACCAACTAGTAGAGGTCACGTAAATATAATCAATAAAGACTCTAGAATTTATGCAAAAATAAAACTTAATTATCTATCAACTGAACATGATCGAATGATTGCTGCAAAAGGATTAAAACTTACTAGAAAGATTGTAATGGAGTCTGAAACTTTTAAAAAATATAACCCTGAAGAATATAGACCAGGAATAAATATTAATGATGATGAAGAGCTGGTAAAAGCTGGTGCAGACTATGCTCAAACTATTTTTCATCCTGTTGGTACATGTAAAATGGGACAAGATGATATGGCAGTGGTTGATGAAACACTTAAAGTTAAAGGTTTAAATAATTTAAGAGTTATTGATGCATCTATAATGCCCAATATAACTTCTGGTAATACGAATGCACCGACAATAATGATTGCAGAAAAAGGTGCTGATATGATACTTAGGGGTTAATGTTTGCTGATTTTGTTACTCCAGAACAAATTACTATCTTAACACAAATAATCTTAATAGACCTTGTGCTGGCAGGAGATAATGCAATTATTATCGGAATGGTTGCCTCAAAATTTCCTTTAGAGCAAAGAAAGAAAATTATTTTTTGGGGTATCGGTGGTGCAGTTGTTCTAAGAATAATCTTAACATTACTGACAGCTTATTTGTTGCAGATAACAGGTTTAAGATTAATTGGTGGGTTACTTTTACTTTACATTGTTTATAAACTTTACGTGGATGTTGTGAAAGGTTCAGATCACAATAGTGACATTAAAGTAGATAATTCAAGTTTCTTAAAAGCAATTTGGACAATTTTGTTGGCTGATTTTACAATGAGTTTAGATAATGTTTTGGGGGTTGCTGGAGCAGCTGGAGATCATTACTATCTATTAGTTTTTGGACTGGTTTTATCTATTGTCTTAATGGCAACAGCTGCAACATTAATATCCAATTGGATAAAAAAGTATAAATGGATAGCTTGGGCTGGCTTGATAGCGATACTTATTGTTGCTATTGAGTTGATTTACACTGATATTAAAATATTATTTTTGTAATGTTCTTAAAAAATTATAATTTTAAAAATAAAACTGCAGTTGTAACCGGTGCGGGTAAAGGAATTGGAAGAGCTTGTGCAATAGCTTTAGCTGAAGCTGGAGCAAATTTGATCATTATAAGTAGAACCAATAAAGATTTAAATGAAGTTTCTAAGAAAATAAAAAAATTTAAATCAAAATGTAAATCTTATGTTTGTGATATTACAAATTACGATGAAGTTAAAAAAATTATCAATAAACAGCCAAGGATAGATATATTAATTAATAACGCTGGGAACAACAGACCAGCCCATTTTACCAAAGTTAAAAAGGAAGATATGGAATATATGGTTAAAATTAATACAATAGCGAGTTTTAACTTAGCTCATCTTTGTGCTTTAAAAATGATAAAATCAAAAAATAGAAAAAAATTAGGTGGAGCTATTGTCAATATGTCGTCGCAAATGGGGCATGTAGGTGGACCAATAAGAAGTGTCTATAATATGAATAAATTTGGTTTAGAGGGTTTGACCAAAGGGATGTCTATAGACTTAGCAAAATATAACATTAGAGTTAACACAGTTTGTCCAACTTTTGTTGTAACTCCCATGACTAAAAAGTTTTTAAAAGATAAAAAATTTAAAAGAGATATGCTTAATAATATTCCCCTAGGAAGATTTGCAGAACTATCTGAAGTAGCTTCAGCTGTAGTATTTTTAGCTTCTGATGCAGCTTCAATGATTACAGGAACTTCATTATTGGTTGATGGTGGATGGACAGCAAAATAATATTTAGATTATTTTTTTTCATAATCTTTCTCATTCCTACTCACTCAAACGCTATTGAATTTAAAGGAAAATTTTTACAAGGTCATTTTATTGTTGGTATTACTAACCCTTCAGCAAAAATTATAATTGATAAAAAAGAAGTTAAAGTATCTAAGGATGGTTTTTTTGCTTTTGGCATAGATAGAGATAGAAAATTTGACCTCACCATAACGAAAATTCAAGATGGTAAAAAAGAGAAAATAGTAAAGAAAGTTTTAAAAAGAAAATATAATATTCAAAGAATAGATGGACTAGAGGAAAGTAAAGTCACTCCACCAGAGTCAGTTTACAAAAGAATTAAAGAAGAAAACAATAAGATAGGAAAAGCAAGATCAATTAATTCCGACTTACCTTTTTTTAAAAGTCAATTCATTATGCCAGTTAAAGGAATTATAAGCGGAGTTTATGGAAGTCAAAGAATCTTAAATGGTAAACCTAAATGGCCACACTATGGAATTGATATTGCAGCTAAAAAAGGAACTAAGATTAAATCATCAGGCTCTGGCATAGTAACGATGGCAGAGGATGATTTATATTATACTGGTGGGACTGTAATTATGGATCATGGACACGGTATTTCCACAATATATTCTCATCTTGAAAGTGTAATGGTTTCAGTAGGTGATAAAATAAATCAAGGAGATATTATTGGAACGGTTGGATCAACTGGTAGATCGACAGGTCCACATTTGGATTTTAGAGTTAATTGGTTTCAAACAAGATTAGATCCTATGTCGATTATTAGTAAATAAATCTTAACTTTGAATACTTTTTTTAATCTTTTCTTCAATCAATGATAAACTATTAAAGACAAATTTTCTGTAACTTAATACTAAATCTCTATCAACTTTATATTGAATTCCAGGTTCGAAATTTTCGTTAAAAATATCATAAAGCATATTGTTAAATTTATTGGATTTTGACTCATTTCCCATTTCTTTTTGTTCATGAAAAACAAACTCATCACAAGACTGAAGTCCTGCTAACAAAGGATGAAGTCTACTGCTTTCAACAATTTTATGAGCTTGAATTTTTTTTATTAATTGTAATCCATCTTGATTATTTTTTTGAATACCAGGGTGAATTATTACCTTATCATCAATTGTCCAATTAGTGAGTGGAAAATAAGAAGTTAATATATCACCAGAATGTGAAATTATCTTTTTATTTTTAAAAAAAATTAAATCCTTTTTATTTCTAACAAATATGTGAGTAAATTTTTCTGTGAAATTATCAAATTTTTTTTTATCTAATAAATCATGGTATTGTAAACCAAACACACCTATTATTTTTTTTTGATTTTCTAAAAATTTATTAAACTTATTGTTGTTTAAAGTTTTATGAAAAATGCTATGACCGGTCCCAATTATTACTAAATCGTAGTGATTATTATTGTATTTATCACTCCAAAATGGAGGCAAATTAAGAAAATCAACATAGCAATCATAAGGTATCATACTCAAAATTATAGATTGTCCTATACGATCACCTAAATTTGCGCAATTACCATACGATATAATTGCAATTTTTTTTCTATTATTTTTTTTGTTTCCTATGTTCATTAATTCGATGTTAGTATTTAAAAACTTCAAAAAAATATTTAACCACACCATTTATTAGAAATACACTATAAAAAAACTTACGATTTCAAACTAGACTAGGACTAATGACTGTACTAAACTAGCAAAGTGAAAACATTTATACTTTTATCTTTAGCTATAGTAATATTTTGGGTTTTGTTTAGACCTATTTCAAAAAAAGAGCTTGATAGATATAATGATAAAAACTGGCCAGATATGCATTAATAGGTGCACCTGGGAACAGAACGCCCCTTAAAATAATAATGAATAAAGACTTTTTTAAAAAACATATGAAAGAACTAATAATTGGTGGGTCAATTATTATTGCTACAATTATCTTTGTCTCATTTAATGACAATTATAGTTCTTCTAAAGATCATTGTTATAAAAAAGTATATAAAGATTATATTAAGAAGGGTTATACTGAGGCTAGAGCAGCGATGCGAGCTAGATATAGATGTAAGTAGCACCTGGCAACAGAACGCCCCTGCACACTTGTTAAATTAGTTTGAAGTATCAACGTTATTTAAAAAATTCAACCGAAGGACTCGGCCAGTACTCGTCATAACTCATTAAAATTCTTTAAAAACGTTTTTCTATTTTTTTGCTAAATCTACAGTCACTTGCTGAGGATATATGAATGCAGCTCCTGATTTTCTATCAATTATATAACCAATACCACCACCTAAAATTACATTTCCCCATGTTGCAGAGTCTTTATGTTTTGATGGTAAGCTTGCAACTCCATTAACATAACCTTCTTTAACACAAGTTAATGCAAGATTAACTCTTGAACTTGTAATTACTGCGCTTCCCGGAGTTGTTAAAGTCCAAGATCCTTTGTCATTTGTAAGTGTGCATGTTGCGCCTTGTACATTCGAAGTGACTGTTATATTTTGCGAACTTCCAGACATAGTTGAAGCACAAGACGTCAATAAAATACATGATGCCAACAATGAAAGAATCTTTTTCATAGGTAAATCTTATCAAAATTTTTTATATTTTTCGATAATTTATTTAATCTAGACGAGTCAATTTTTATTCGGCTTCTGCTCGTCCTAATATGTAAAATTTATATGATTTTGAAAAATAATTGGCTATAACTAAACAGAGTTCGGGGCACCTGGCAACAGAACGCCCCTACTAATCAATCTAGTTCAAATTCCTTAGTATAATTTTTTTGGAACAGCTCCAAACTTATTCTTTCCTTTATGGGATTTTTGAGAGATATAAATATAAAATAAGATTAAGTACAAAAAATATAAGAAAGTAAATTCATTAGTATTGGGATAATATTCATTATAAAGTATTAAAGAAAATGGAATAATAAAAATTAAAATAATGTAATAACCTGATTTTCCAAAATCATGGAGTCTTCTAACCACAAGTGAAATCCACGGAATAATCATAGGAATAAGAATAAAAAAAAGAATTGTTTCATAATACTCCATTTCTCTCTCAATTTCTGATATATAGTGATTTTCAATTTCCTTTAAGGACCATCCCTCTTTAACAGCTTTTGTTGATAATGATTCCAAGTCAACAAACAAACTTTTACCTTGATCAACATAAATAATTTCTAAAATTAAAACGATTAGAATGGGTATTACACTCAAACAGATATAAAAGCCTTGAAAAGTCCAAAATTCTGATCTTGTTGCCCTACTTTTATAATCAAAAGATTTTGTAAAAGAATTTTTTAAATTTTTGATTATAAACTTTATCATTATTAAAACTATATCATTAAAAGGTTGGGATAAAACCTAATTTAATTAATTAATCCAGTTCAAATTCCTTAGTATAATCTTTTTTGAGATTTGGATCTTGTTTTGATTTTTCCAAAATACAATTTCCTATAACTAAATAGTCCAACTCTGTTCCCATAAAACAATTAAAAGCATCTGTTGGAGAATTAACTATAGGCTCTCCTCTGACATTAAATGATGTATTAACTATTACTGGGCAACCAGTTTTTTCTTTAAATTTTGAGATTAAATCGTAATAAGGTTTATTAGTTTCTTTAGTTACAGTTTGTATTCTCGCAGAGTAATCAACATGAGTTACTGCTGGTATTTCAGATCTTTTGATGTTTAATTTATCTATACCAAAAAGTTTCGTTTGTTCTTCCTTCATTTCAATTTTTTTATTAGAGTTTACGTCAGCTACTAACAACATATAAGGACTATCTACATTTATATTAAACCAGTCAGATAAATCTTCTCTCAAGATTGATGGAGCAAAAGGTCTAAAACTTTCTCGATATTTAACTTTTAAATTAAGGTTTTTTTGCATTTTATCTGATCTTGGATCACCTAAAATAGATCTAGCACCTAGAGCTCTTGGTCCAAACTCCATTCTTCCTTGAAACCAACCTACCGCTTTTTCATTTGATAAAAATTCTGCTGTCTTACTTATCAAATCCTCGTATGGTAATTTTTCAAAATTGGCCCCTACTAACTTTAGCTCTTTTTCAATTTCTTTTTGATTGAATTCAGTTCCTAAATATGAACCTTTCATGTCATCACTTGAATTAATAACTCTTTCTTTATTTTGCTCAATATGCCAAAGAGCTAAAGCTGCGCCTAAAGATCCTCCAGCATCTCCTGCTGCAGGTTGGATCCAAATATTATCAAAAATCTTTTCCTGAAGAATTTTTCCATTAGCAACACAATTTAAAGCTACACCACCCGCTAAACATAAATTTTTAATATTATATTCTCGACGAATAGCTTTTGCTAACTTGATCATTATTTCTTCTGTTACTTTCTGAATTGAAGCTGCAATATCCATATGAAATTGAGTAATCTTTTCATTTTTTGGATCACGGGGTTTTTGTCCAAATAAATTATGAAACTTTTTGTTGGTCATAGTAAGACCAGTTGCATAATTAAAATATTTTTGATCTAGTCTGAAAGTTCCATCATCTTTTATATCAACTAATTCTTTTACCTTGTCCTCATAAATTGGACTTCCATAAGGTGCTAAACCCATAAGTTTGTATTCTCCACTATTTACCTTAAAACCTGTATAATAAGTAAAAGCAGAGTACAAAAGTCCAAGTGAATGTGGAAAATGTATTTCCTTTTTTATCTCTAAATCATTTTTTTTTCCAACAGCAACAGTGGTCGTTGCCCATTCGCCAACACCATCAGCGGTTAATACGACTGCTTCTTCAAAAGGTGATGGAAAAAAAGCGCTTGCAGCATGACTTAAATGATGGTCTGAAAAAAAAATGTTTTCATCAGATTTAAATTTTTCATCATGTTCTTTTAACTTGTTAAATAAAAGATTTTTCTGAAAAAGTTTCTCTTTTATCCATAATGGCATCGCTTTTGCAAATGAAATAAAACCTCTTGGCGCAAAAGCAACATAGGTTTCTAAAAGTCTCTCAAATTTTAAAAAAGGTTTTTCAAAAAAAACTATTTGATCTATCTCACTCAATTTCATTTTTGAATACTTTAGAACAAATTCAACGGCATGATGTGGATATCTTGGATCATGTTTTTTTCTTGAAAATCTTTCCTCTTGTGCTGCTGCAATTATTTTGCCATTTTTTAATAAACAGGCTGCACTATCGTGATAAAATGCAGAAATACCTAAAATTGAAGTCACTTTAAAAAATTGTATAAATGAATGGAGCTACTGCAGAACCTTGAGTTAAAACAATTAATCCGCCAAATAAAACAAGCACTATTATAATCGGTAAAAGCCAATATTTTTTTCTTACCTTTAGAAATTCCCAAAATTCCCTTATAAAACTCATACTAAAATTGATTTTTCATTTTACTTTTAGGGCCTGTTTTATCAATCCAATAAGTTTCTTTTTTATTATATTTTAAATTTAATAAATCTTTCTTAAGTAACCGCATTATAATTCCAATAGGTGTTACAACTATGAAAAATATAATTCCCATTATTAAAGGTGATATGAATTTTCCAAGTAGTAATCCAAATTTAAACCATAATCTATTTAAGGGTGTAAGTATCTTTGAATTTATCAAACCAAGAATAAGAAAAATAAATGAGATAATTAATGACCAAATTCTTAAATCATTATCTTTTAAGAGTGGATAAAGTGCTATTAATAAAAAAACAATAAAAAATACTACACCAAAGCTTCTATTAGAACTTATCTTAATTTCATCCATTTAGAGATTTTTGTGGTCTCATATCTTTTTTATTTATTCCAGCCACTCTCACAGGTTTTTTCATTGCATCTCTTCTAAAAGGCTCACCCAATTCTTGATTCAATATTACCTCTATAAATGTGGTAATACCTTTTTTTTGATCTTCACATGATTTTTTGATGGCCTCTGTTGTTTCTTTCATTGTTCTAACAGTCACTCCCTTTAAACCACAAGCGTCAGCAACTTTCGCAAAGCTTAATTCTGGATCTAGTTCTGTTCCAACAAAGTTATTATCAAACCATAAAGTAGTATTTCTTTTTTCTGCACCCCATTGATAATTTCTAAAGATGACCATTGTAATTGCCGGCCACTCTTCTCTTGCACACGAGCTCATCTCATTCATACTAATTCCAAATGCTCCATCCCCTGCAAAACCAATTACAGGTGTATCTGGGCATCCAATCTTTGCACCCAAAATTGATGGGAAACCATAACCGCAAGGTCCAAATAAACCTGGAGCTAAATATTTTCTTGGTTTTTCAAAAGTTGGATAAGCATTTCCAATTGCACAGTTATTACCTATATCACTAGATATAATTACATCCTCTGGCATCCCAGATTGTATTGCTCGCCAAGCTTGTCTTGGTGACATTCTGTCTTTATCTCTTTCTCTCGCTTCTTTGTTCCAAACTGTTCCCTCATCATCATCCTCATGATCTAAACTTGCTAATTTTTGTAACCACGCAGATTTTGTCTGATGAATTAAATCTTTTCTTTTTTGTCTATCAGTATCTCCTGCAGTTGAAGATAATTTATCAATTATTTGCTGAGCAACTAATTTTGCATCACCACTTATCCCAACTGTTACTTTTTTAGTTAAACCAATTCTGTCAGGATTAATATCTACTTGAATAATACTTGCATTTTTTGGCCAGTAATCAATTCCATATCCAGGTAATGTTGAGAAAGGATTTAATCTTGTGCCTAGTGCCAAAACTACATCAGCTTTAGAAATTAATTCCATAGCTGCTTTTGATCCATTATATCCTAAAGGACCTACTGCTAAAGGATGACTTCCTGGAAAACTGTCATTGTGCTGATAACCTGAACAAACAGGTGAGTCTAATTTTTCTGCAAGTTTTTTAGTCTCATTAATTGCATCACCGATAACAACTCCTGCACCAGATAAAATCACGGGAAATTTTGCATTTGATAAAAGTTTTGCAGCTTTATCAATTGCTTCTGCCCCACCACCTTGTCTTTCTAATCTGACGATTGGCGGTAACTCAATATCAATCACTTGAGTCCAATAATCTCTTGGAACATTAATTTGCGCAGGTGCCGAACCTCTGATTGCCTTTTCTATTACTCTATTTAAAACTTCTGCCATTCTAGATGGATCTCTAACTTCCTCTTGGTAACAAACCATATCTTTGAACAAATTCATTTGCTCTACTTCTTGGAAACCCCCTTGACCCATTGTTTTGTTTGCAGCCTGAGGTGTTACCAATAGTAATGGTGTGTGATTCCAATAAGCTGTTTTAATCGGGGTTACTAATCCAGTAATACCTGGTCCGTTTTGTGCGATTACCATTGACATTTTTCCAGTAGATCTTGTGTAACCATCGGCTATTAGTCCACCGTTTGTTTCATGAGCAACATCCCAAAAGGTAATTCCTGCATCAGGAAAAATATCTGAGATAGGCATGAATGCTGAACCAATTATACCAAAAGCATGTTCAATACCGTGCATTTGTAAAACTTTTACAAAAGCTTCCTCTGTTGTCATTTTTGTCATTAATAGAGCCTTTCTAAACCAGTATATGTAATAGTTTTTTTATAAAACTATTTCTTAATAGTCGCGATTAATATATAAGATTTTTGGAAATTCAAATAAACATTTCGACACTATATATATGGCTACAGATATCATAATTCACGACAAAAAAGATAATGTAGGTGTAGTAGTGATAGAGAAAATAACCCCAAAACAAGACTGTAAATGCTGGATTATGGAAAATGATAGCTCGGCGTCTATTCAATCAATAGATGAAATACCTCTAGGTCATAAAATTGCCATGGTCGATTTAAAAGAAGGTGATACTATTTTAAAGTATGGTCATGATATTGGCAAAGTAGTTAAAGCAATCAAAAAAGGTGAACATGTTCATGTTCATAATGTAAAAACAAAAAAGTGGTAAATAATGGAAATCCCAAAAAGTTTTTTAGGTTATAAAAGAGAAAACGGCAGAGCGGGAACTAGAAATCATGTAATTATATTGCCTGTTGATGACATTTCTAACGCATGTGCAGAAGCAGTCGCTAACAATATAAAGGGGACGATTGCATTACCACATTCTTACGGAAGACTGCAATTTGGAGCGGATTTAGATTTACATTTTAGAACAATGATTGGAACAGGAAGTAATCCAAATGTAGCCGCGGTTATTGTGATTGGTATTGAGCCAAAATGGACTAAAAAAATTGTTGATGGAATCGCTAAAACAGGAAAACCAGTTGAAGGTTTTCACATAGAGCGCACAGGAGATATTGGAACTGTAATGAAAGCTTCAAAAAAAGCGCAAGAATTTTCACAATGGGCATCTGAAAAACAAAGAGAAGAGTGTCCAATGAGTGATTTATGGATCTCAGTAAAATGTGGGGAGTCAGATACAACATCAGGATTAGCATCAAATCCAACTGTTGGAAATTTAATGGAAAAATTAGAACCATTAGGTGTTCATTTATGTTTTGGTGAGACATCTGAACTTACTGGGGCAGAAAATGTCTGTGCTGCAAGAGGAGCAACTAAGGAAGCTTCTGAAAAATTTATGAAGACATGGAATGAATATAATGATTTTATATTAAAAGAAGCAACTAATGATCTTTCAGAAAGTCAACCAACTGCTGGAAATATTGCAGGTGGTTTAACCACAATTGAAGAAAAAGCATTTGGAAATTTTCAAAAAATAGGAAACTTAAAATTTATAGATGTACTTGAGCCAGCTGAGGAGCCAGCAAAAGGTCCAGGACTTTACTTCATGGATACATCTTCAGCAGCAGCAGAATGTATTACACTTCAAGCTGCAGGAGGATTTAACATTCATTTATTTCCAACAGGCCAAGGGAATATAGTTGGAAACCCTATAGAGCCTGTTGTAAAATTAACTGCTAACCCATTAACAGCTAAAAGCATGAGTGAGCATGTTGATTGCGATGTATCAAAGATTCTTTCAAGAGAAATGAACTTATCTGAGGCGGGAGATAAGCTTATCGAGACAACACTAAGAGTAGCTAATGGAAGATTAACCTGTGCAGAAGCTTTAGGTCATAAAGAATTTGTCATGACTAAACTTTATAGAAGCGCATAATCACTAAATTAAAGAATGTTTTTTAAAAATTACTTGGTGTTCATACCAGGCATAGTTCTTGCATTTGTTCTTTATTCTCTATCCCAAGGTTTTAATAACATTATTGGTATTGATCTTTTAGGTTATAACAAAAGTCCGATCTCCACAGCTATGATTGCAATCCTAATCGGTATTTTCTTTGGAAATTTTTTTAAAATTAGAGAAAGTTTTCAAAAAGGATTAGATTTTAGTAGAGATTATATCCTAAAACTTGGAATAATCTGTTTAGGTATACAATTAAAGCCTTTTGAGTTTTTAGAGTTTGGAAAAATTGCAATTCCATTGATATTAATTTGTATAGTTAGTGTCTTAATTGTAATAAAGCTTTTAATTAGAAAACTTCAAATACCAACTCGGATGGCTTACTTAATATCAATTGGAAGCAGCGTTTGTGGAACCACTGCTATCATGGCAACCGCGCCTGTGATTAAAGCAAATAAAAGTGAAATTTCTTATGCAATCGCAAATATTACTTTATTCGGAATATTGTCCATGTTGTTTTACCCTTACTTCTCAAATTTCTATTTTGAAGGAAATTCATTATTTGCAGGTCTTTTTTTAGGAACAGCTATACACGAAACATCACAAGTTGCTGCAGCAGGATTAATATATGATCAACAGTACAATAGTCCTGAAACATTAAATATTGCAACTGTCACAAAGCTTTTAAGAAATACTTTTTTGATAGTGATGATTCCTCTTTTTGCCTTTCTTTATAATAGAGGTCAGGTAAAAGAAAAGGGTTACTCCATTTTAAGTATATTTCCTTATTTTATTTTAGGTTTTATTGGGATGATAATTTTAAGAAATGTTGGTGATGAAGTTTTCTCAACTGATAATAATTGGATAGAAATTATAGATTTTATTAAAGCAAGTTCTAAAGTTTTCTTAACTATGGCTATGGCTGCTATAGGCTTATCAACAAACTTAAAAGATATTAGAAATATGGGTTATAAACCTTTTGTTGTTGGATTTACGGCAATGTTAACTGTAGGAGTTGTGAGTATTATAACTATAGAAACTTATATAAAATTTTTTATTTAGATTGTTTAACTGGTTTTTTAAAATATTTTTCTCTGAACTTTGAAATTGATCTTCTAATAAATGCAGCTGCAATTCCTAAAATAACAGCAAATAAAATCGAAAATAATCCATAGAAGAATGGCATATCCTCTGAAAACTCTTTAATAAACTTTGAGAAGAAATTTAAGTCTTTTGAGCTTATAGGTGTTGTGCCATTCAGTATTTCTTCTGCAAAAAAAGTATCATAAGCAATTACTATTCCCACAATTAATAGTAAAATTGCCAATAATGCTTTTAATCCAGAACTATCAATTTGCTCACCAAGTTTTTGGCCTACCTGTACCCCGACTATTGAGCCTATAACTAACATTAACACTAACATTAGATCTATTGAACCATAATTAATTGAATGAAGAAATGTAACTATGACACTTACAAAAATTGTTACGAATAAGGAAGTTCCAGGAACTAATTTTGTCGGCATCTTAATAATATAAATCATTGCCGGCACTAAGATAAATGCACCGCCGATCCCCATTATAGCTGCTATAAACCCAACAACTAATCCAATTATGATCGGTGTGAAAATACTTTCATATAGTTTTGATTTTGGAAACCTCATTCTAAAAGGAAGTCCATGTATCCAATAATGAACATGTAATTTTTTTTTCTCTACAATGTTCTTTTTGGCTTTATCAATTTCACCCAAACTTTCCACTAACAT
>CACBCU010000014.1 GCA_902537895.1 uncultured Pelagibacteraceae bacterium
AATGAATGTAAATTATCCAGTTATTTAAAAAAAAATTTAGAAAAAATTTACACCGATTTGGATGTTTTTTACTCTTTTTACAAAAATGATTGTATTTCGGTTACAGGAACGAATGGAAAATCCACAACTTGCCAACTTTTATATGAGATATTGTCAAAACATAAATATGATGTGAAATTAGTCGGAAATATTGGAAGACCAATATTATCTGTAAAGAACATTAAATCTAAAACCATTTTTGTTATAGAGGCTTCATCTTATCAGCTTGAATACAGCCAAATTTTTCAATCTAAATATGCAGTTATATTAAATATATCGCCAGATCATTTGGAGAGGCACAAAACTATTAATAATTATGTAAAAGCTAAGTTTAAAATCTTAAATAATAATTCAAAAAATTATTTTGGTTTTATTAACAAAAAAGATTTATTAACAATTAAAGAGTTAAAAAAACGAAAAATAAAAAGAAAAATTTTAAGAGTTAATACACATCTAAGAAATTATGTGAAAGAAAAAATAAAAAATGAGTATTTTTCAAATGAGGCAAATTTGGAAAACTTATCATTCATAATAGCAATTTCGAATAAATTAAGATTGAAAAAAAAAATTGTTTTTGAAACTTTAAAAAGATTTAAGGGATTAAAATATCGTCAGCAAATAATATATAAAAATCCTTTCCTGACTATAATTAATGACTCTAAATCCACATCTTTTTCATCGTCGATACCCATTTTAAAAAATAAATTAAATATTTACTGGTTGTTGGGTGGAATACCTAAAAAAGGTGATAAATTTAAACTACAAAAAAAATATTGTAATAATATTAAAGCATTCATTTATGGAAAAAATAAAAAGTTTTTTAGCAATCAACTAAAAGGCAAAATCAAGTATAATAGTTTTAATGATTTAAATTATGCTTTAAAAAGAATATTTTTAAAAATTAATAAAAAAAATTATCAAAAAAAAACTATAATTTTTAGCCCTTCGGCAGCTTCTTTTGATACCTTCAAAAATTTTGAGGATAGAGGGAGTTATTTTAATAAACTTATAAAAAAATATTTGAATGTTTAAGATTATATCATTTCAAAAACTTTATTATAGATGGTGGAAAAATATTGATAAATTTATACTCACACTAATAATTTTATTATTCTTAGTGGGTTTATTTTTTTCTTTAGTATCCACATCCTTAATTGCATCTGATAAATTAAATACAAACGACTATCTCTTTTTTTTTAAACATTTATTTTTTTTGTTTATTGGAGTTTTTTTTATTTTTATATTCTCATCCATAGATCAAGAAAATCTTTTTAAAATTTCTGTAATTTGTTTTGGCTTATCGGTAGTACTTTTAATATTAGTTCCTCTAATTGGAGTTGAGGTCAAAGGATCTAAAAGATGGATTGATCTATACTTGCTACCAAGATTTCAACCAATTGAAATTGTGAAACCTTTTTTTATTGTGTTCTTAGGTGTGCTTTTAAGCAGTCAAATGTTCGTTAATATCTATCTAAAATACTCTCTTTCTTTTTTAGCAACATTAGGAGTTGTTTTTTTTCTGGTTTTACAACCAGATATTGGTCAAACTCTATTAATTCTTTTTGCATGGTCAATATTAATTTTTATTTCAGGAATAAATTTTATCTTTTTAATCACTCTTTTTTTTATATTAATTTTATCTTTTTCGTACTTAGTATTATTTATTCCAAAATTTAGTTATATTAAAAGTAGAATAATTTCATTCTTTGACTCAGATACTGGAACACATAATTTTCAATCTGACAAAGCAATCGAGTCAATAATAAGTGGAGGTTTTTTTGGTAAAGGTATAGGAGAAGGAACTCTAAAGAATAGAGTGCCCGAAGCACATACAGATTATATTATTTCTGTCATCTCAGAAGAATTTGGAATTGTTGCAATAATTTTAATTCTATTTTTGTTTTTAGTTTTTATTCATACAGTTTTTAGAAAAGTAAATTTAGAAAATAATGATAGATCAAAACTAATTTTAGTAGGGTGTGTAAGTTTAATTTTAATGCAAGTGATGATACATGTTGGAGTAAATATAAGATTATTTCCCACCACAGGAATGACACTTCCTTTTATAAGTTATGGTGGTTCCTCTATAGTAGGAATGTCTATTATTTCAGGGATAATCCTTAATTTGACAAAAAGAAAAATTGATTAAAATGAAAAAAAAAATTTTAATTTCTACAGGGGGCTCAGGTGGTCATGTAATACCGGCATCTATTTTGTATGAACATCTTAATGGAGAAAATGATATTATAATTTCAACAGACAATAGAGGATTTAGATATTTAGACAAAAATGTTTATAAAATATTTTTAATTGATACTCCAAAGTTGAATTTATTATTATTACCCCTAAATTTTTTTAAGATTTTATTTTTGACTATAAAATCTATCCTTTTTCTCAAAAAAGAAAAAATAAACCTGTTATTTTCAACAGGTGGTTACATGTCATTGCCATTAATTTTAGCAGGAAAATTTTTAAATTTGAAAATTTATTTGCTAGAGCCAAACCTAGTATTAGGAAGAGCTAATAAATTTTTTTTAAGCTCATGCGAAAAAATTTTCTGTTATACAAAACAAATAAAAAATTTTCCTGAAAAATACATAAACAAAAAAGTTATTATATATCCACTTGTAAGACATGAATTTTATAAAAAAAAAACTCGTAAAATTAATAACGATAAATTTTGTTTATTAATTATCGGAGGGAGTCAAGGAGCAAGTATATTTGATAAAAACTTAAAGAAATCAATTCTTAATTTATCAAAAAAATTTTCTATAAAAATTATTCAGCAAACACATCTAAACAATATTTCTTCACTTAAAGAATTTTATTCTAAAAACAATGTCGATAGTGATATTTTTAATTATGATAAAAATTTTATAGATAAAGTTAATGGTATTGATCTTTGTATAACAAGAGCAGGAGCAACAACATTAGCTGAATTATCAATTCTTAATGTGCCCTTTATAGCAGTGCCATTACCAAATTCTAAAGACAATCATCAATTTGAAAATGCAAATTTTTATTTAAAAAATAATGCTTGTTGGATTTTAGAGCAAGGTCACTTTGAGGAAAAAATAGAACAAATGATGGAAGAAATTTTGTCAAATAAATCAAATATTAATAAAAAGATACAAAATTTAAGTAATTTAAATTTTGAAAATACTTGGATAAATGTTAATCAAAAAATATTAAATGTTTTAGATGAAAATTGAGCTTGCAAGAAACGAAATCATTCACTTCATTGGAATAGGTGGAATAGGTATGAGTGGTTTATCTCTTATTATGAAAGGGAAAGAATTTAAAGTTCAAGGAAGTGATATAATTTTAAACAAAAATATAGAAAGATTAAAAAAAGAAAAAATAAAAATCTTTATAGGTCATAAAAAACAACACATAAAAGACGCTACAATCGTTGTTATCTCCTCAGCTATTAAAAAAAATAATCCAGAATTACTTGAAGCAAAAAGAAAAAATTTACCAATAATCAAAAGAGGAAGAATGTTGGCACATATTGTTTCTTTAACGAAAAATATAGTAGTGGCTGGATCTCATGGTAAAACTACAACCACTTCACTTGTAGCTTCAATTTTTCAAAAAACTAAGTTAGACCCAACAATAATTAATGGCGGTGTTATTAACTCACTAAAAAGCTCTGCGAAATTAGGTAAAAGTGATTGGTCAATTTTGGAAGCTGACGAGTCAGATGGTAGCTTTGTGCATATTCCTCCTACATATTCAATTATAACCAATATAGACAGAGAACATATGGATTTTTATAAAACCATCGAAGACTTAAAAAAATATTTTAGTGAATTTATTAAAAAGGTCCCATCGTTTGGAAAATCTTTTATTTGCATCGATGATAAAATCAATAAAGAACTAATCAAAGATATTGAAAGTAAAAATTTTTACACTTACGGTAAAAATAAAAATTCAAATTTTTTAATAAAGAATATAATTCAAAAAAAAGATATGTCTCGTTTTGATTTAATAGTAAATTTACCAAATAAAAAAAAACAAACAATTAAGAATATAAAAATTCCACTTATCGGTATCCACAATGTAAGAAACTCTGTAGCAGCTGCTGCTGTAGCTCTAACAGTCGGCATTACAACTAATGATATCAAAAATGGCTTACTTAGATTTAACGGTGTTCAAAGAAGATTTAATAAAATATTTACTTTAAATGGTGTAGATTTTTATGATGATTATGCACATCATCCAACTGAGATTAAAATGACACTAGATGGAGTCAAAAAAGTTTATAAAGATTATGAAAAAGTTTGTGTATTTCAACCCCATCGAATTTCAAGATTAAGAGACCTACGTAAAGAATTTTCATTTTCATTTCAAAATGCAGATATAGTTATATTGTGTCCTGTCTATTTAGCAGGGGAAAAGATTAAATTAGGCTTCAGTTATTTGAAATTTGCAAAGGAAATTATAAAAAATTCTAAGGTAAAACTATATTTAATAGAAGATAATTTCCAATTGGCAAAATTTGTTAAAAAAAATATTTATGGAAAAAAAATAGTAATTGGTATGGGTGCTGGAACTATTTCAAATTGGATGAGAAAACTTCCTAAGTTGATGAAATGAAAATAAATCAACTTAAAAAACTACTTTATGGTTTTGGAGAGAATCTACATTTTGAATATGATCTAAAAAAAAAAAATTGGTTTAATATAGGTGGTAAATCCAAAGTATATTTTAAAGCAAATAATCTTAATCAGTTAATAAATTTAATAAAAGTTCTTAATAATCAAGAGAGAATTTTTGTCCTTGGAGCTGGTTCAAATATTTTAATAACAGATGATTTATTTGATGGAGTAGTAATTAAATTAGGTAAAAGTTTCAGCAATATAACATTACATAGTGAGGATATTATAATTGCAGGTAGTGCTGTACTAGACAGAAGTTTGTCTGACTTTGCTTTAAAAAATCATTTGAGTGGCTTCGAGTTTCTATCGTGCATACCAGGCACTGTTGGTGGAGGCATATCAATGAACGCTGGTTGTTTCGGTAAAGAGATTAAAGATATACTGGTCTCTGTTCAGGTAATTGACAAATTTGGTAAAGTATTAACAATACCTTCAAAAGAAATAAAATTTGAATATAGAAAAAACAATATACCTGACGATTATATTTTCTTGAGCGCTTCTTTTAAAGGAATTAAGTCAAACCAAAAAGGAATTGAGGCAACTACAAATAAATTAAAATCTAAAAAAGAAAAAAATCAACCTACGAGAATTAAAACAAGCGGAAGCACATTTAAAAATCCAATATCTCAAACTGATAAGAAAGTTTGGGAGCTTATAAAAGATTCTGTACCGCTTAATCAATCATTTGGCGATGCGTGTATTTCAGAAAAACATTGTAACTTTTTTGTAAATAAAGGTAATGCGAAATTTAAAGATATGAAGAAATTGATAGATTATGTATCCGAAAAAGTTTTAAAAAAAACTGGAATTAGTTTAGAAAAAGAAATTAAAATATTGGAGTAATTTGAAAAAAAAGATATTAATAATTTCTGGTGGTATTTCCAAAGAAAGAGTAATTAGTCTTGATACTGGAAGGCAAGTAGCAAAAGAGCTAAAAAAAAATAATTATCAGGTAAAAATTACTGAACCGAATCACGAACTCTTCAAAACAATTAAATCTTTTAAACCAGAAATTATTTTTAATGCATTGCATGGTCAATTCGGCGAGGACGGGTACATTCAGACGATTTTAGAAACTACCAGAATACCCTATACTCACTCAGGCGTAATCTCATCTGCTTTAGCTATGGATAAAGAGATATCTAAAAAAATTTTCAAAAAAAATAATATACTAACACCAAAACATTTTTGTTATTCATTTAACTTATCTAAAATTAATTTAACAAAGAAAATCGATAGAAAACTAAAATTTCCTGTAGTTATCAAACCAATAAATGAGGGGTCGAGCGTCAATGTTTTTATATGTAGAAAATCAAATATTTATAAAAGATTAAATTTATTAAAAGAGTATAAAAAAATTATTATTGAGAAATATATCCCTGGTCGTGAAATTCAAGCTGCTATAATTGGATCGAGTAAGCTGGGGGCCATTGAATTAAAGCCAAAAAGAAAATTTTATGATTATCAAGCTAAATATAATCCAAAGGCAAAAACTAAGCACATGATACCTGTGGATCTAACTAAGAATAAATATAATCAATTAATGAATATAGCTTTAAAGGCTCACAAAATATTAAATTGCAGTGGTGTTACTAGATCAGATTTTAAATTTTTTAAAAATAAGTTTTACCTTTTGGAAGTTAATACCCAGCCAGGAATGACAAAACTTTCTTTAGTGCCTGAAATAGCTTCATTTAAAAAAATCAGTTTTATAAAATTAATTGAGTTAATCTTAAAAAATGCAATTAAGGTTAAGTAAAAAAATACTATTATATATTTTTTTGATTATTTTTTTAAGTACCCTAAATAATAAATTTTTTTCTAAAATTAAATTTAAAACTATAGATAAAATTACGATAAAAGGATTAGAAGGGGAAGAAAAGCAAGATCTATTAAATAATCTTGAATTACTTAATTTAAAAAATATTTTTTTTTTAAATAAATATAAACTTATAAAAAATTTAGAAGCTAACGATTTAATTGAAAATTATACTGTATTTAAGAAATATCCCTCGTCAATAGAAATTAGAATTCATAAAACGAAATTTTTGGCTAATGTGTTTAAAGATGGAAAATCTTTTGTGTTGGGTTCAAATGGTAAACTAATTCAGATTAATGAAAAAAATAATAATCTTCCAAATATTTTTGGGGATTATAATAAAGATTCTTTTTTTAATTTGCTAAAATCTATAAAAAAATCTAATTTTGAATTATTTGAAATTAAGAACCTATATTTTTTTAAATCAGGTAGATGGGATATAGAAACTAATGATAATATGATTATTAAACTACCTAAAAAAAATTTAGAAGATTCACTAAATTTATCATTAGATTTAATTAGCAGTGACAAATTCAAAAATGTTAAGATTTTAGATCTTCGTCAGGACAAACAGGTTATACTAAATGGAAAATGATTTAAATTTTGAAGTTTTCTTATTTTTCAGCCCAGAAAAAATAATATTATCCGTTAACCGCAAAACTGACTTTAAGCTAATATTTAAAGATGAAATTTTTTTGGAAAATGCTTCTACTCAACTTAGCTTTAATAAATTAGAATCTTTTCTTAATGAAAATATTTTCAAAGTTGAAAAAATTTTAGGAAATTTCATTGAAAAAATAAATATTATAATGGACACAAGTGATTTTTTTAATTTACAAATTTCTATGAAAAAGCATAATCATAATGAAAATATTAATTCTAATATAATTCTATACTTAATAAAAAGTGCCAAATATCAATGTGAAAAGACTATTCAGAACATGAGAATAATTCATATTTTAATTGATAATTATCTTATTGATAATAATCATTTTGCAGATTTACCACCAAATCAAAAATGTAAAAATTTTTCTTTAGATATAAGTTTTATTTGTTTACCCAATGAACTAGTTAAACATGTTGAAAAAATATTAAAGAAATTCCAAATCTCAGTAAATCAAATTTTAAGTGCAAATTACATCGATAAATATGTGAGTGATAGGGATATTAATTTTTTTGAGATGACTAGTAAAATTATTGGAGGTTATAATAAAAATGAGGTGAAGTTAGTTAATAAAATATCGAAAAATAAGGGTTTTTTTGAAAAATTTTTTGATCTATTTAATTAATCGTATTTTCCGGTAACATTTGTTGTATTCAAATTATTTCAGCTCAATAATAAAAGTATGTAGTGAAATTACTAACGCAAAAAACTGTTAAAAATCATATAAATTTTAGTGGTGTTGGTTTACACAGTGGAAAGATTTCAAATATTTCTTTAAAACCAGCTGAACCAAATTCAGGAATAATTTTTAAAAGAACTGATCTAAAAGTAAACAATATAGTTCTACCTAATTTTTCTAATGTCAATAATACTGTTCTTAACACTACTATTTGTAATGAGTATGGTGTTAAAGTTTCTACTGTAGAACATTTAATGGGAGCTTTGTTTGGTCTAGGAGTGGATAATGTCTTAATAGAGATTGATAATGAAGAGGTGCCAATTTTAGATGGTTCAGCTAAAGAATTTATAGAAAAGATAATGTTGTCTGGACTAGAAAAAAGTGAAGTACCTATCAAGATTATTAAAATTAATAAAAAAGTAATTTATAAAGATAATGAAAAATTTATATCGATTGAACCATCTAGATTAAGTTTAGAGATTGATTTTGAATTAAAATATCAAAATTCCATAATTGGAACTCAAAAAAATAAAGTAAACATCTATGAAGATGATTTAAATGACATTTTTAATTCACGAACATTTTGCTTATACGAAGATGTAGAAAAAATTAGAGAAAAAGGCCTTGCAAAAGGTGGTAGTTTGGATAATGCCATTGTTGTTAAAGATGATAGAGTTTTAAATAAAGATGGTTTAAGAAATTCTTTGGAATTTGTTAACCATAAGATTCTCGATTGTGTGGGAGATTTATATACATCTGGTTACAGAATGGTAGCAAGTATAAAATGTTCTCAAGGTGGACATTTTATGACTAATCAACTACTAAAAAAGGTATTTGAAAATAAAGATAATTTTTCATTAATTGAAATTCAAGAGAGAAATCTTCCGCATTCATTGATAAATAAAAGATTATTTAGATCTATAGCTTAAATATATTGTTCTTTTAAATTAATGTTTTAAATTATATAAAAGTTAAATGTTAATTTTTAGGTCACTATATTTTCTATTATCTTTATTTATTCTAGTTTCTTGCTCTAAAAATAATATTGAAAAGTCAGTAATAAAAGAAAAAAGTTTAGAACTTCAAGTTTTAGAAGCTTATGACATTGGCAAAGATGCCCTCGAAGGTGGTGATGTTTTGTATGCAGCAAAAAAATTTAATGAAGTTGAAACACTTTTTCCGCAATCTGATTGGGCTCCTAAATCTGCTTTAATGGCAGCTTACTCATATTATGTCCAAGATTATTACAGTGACTCTATTGCTGAATTAGAAAGATTTATAAGAGTTTATCCTTATCATAAAGATGTTTCATATGCACATTACCTAATGGGCATATGTTACTTTGAGCAAATTGTTGATGAAAAAAAAGATTTACAATCAATTAAGAATGCCAAAGTAAAATTTGAATATGTCTTAAAAGAATATACTAATACAGAATATGCTTTAGACGCAGAATTCAAAATTAGTTTGATTAATGATATTTTAGCTTCCAAAGAAATGTATATTGGTAGATATTATTTTGAAAAAAAAAAATGGATATCGGCGATCAATCGTTTTAGGACTGTCGTAGATAACTATGATACAACAATCTATACCGCTGAGGCACTACATAGATTAGTGGAAGTTCATTACACAATTGGCTTAATTGATGAAGCAGAAAAATATGCACAACTTCTTGGCTATAACTATGGTTCATCCGAGTGGTATCAAAATACGTATAGTTTGTTTAATAAGAATTATAAAATAAGAAAAAAAAATAGATTTAGAGAAATAAAAAAAAAGAACAAAAAGGCATTAAAAAAATTTAGAACTCTTTTTGAGTAAAATGACAAAAAAAAAAATCGAGAAAGAGTATAATGAAAAAATTAAGAAATTAACCAAACTAAACAAATTTTATTATGAAAAAAATAATCCAATAGTTGACGACAGAGAATATGACGCTCTTAAAAAAGATATCTTAGAACTTGAGAGTAAATATTCTTATCTTAAAAGCAAAAATTCACCCTCTGTAATTGTAGGTTTTAAACCTTCTAAAAATTTTAGGAAAGTACCACATAGAGTACCCATGCTTTCACTTGCCAATGCTTTTGATCAAGATGATTTGAATAATTTTGAAAAAAAAATTATGAATTATTTAAATCAAAAACATCGTACAGAAATTGAGTACAGCGTTGAACCAAAAATTGATGGAATTTCAGCCTCTTTATCATATAAAAATGGAAATTTTATCACTGGTTTATCTAGAGGAGATGGCAAGGAGGGGGAGGACATAACTGAGAATTTAAAAACTATAAATGATATTCCACAAAAAATTTTATTAAGGGATTTTCCGAGTGATATAGATGTTAGGGGAGAAATATTTATTCAAAACAGCGATTTTAAAAAATTAGGGGATAAGTTTGCTAATCCTAGGAACGCTGCTTCAGGCTCTTTGAGACAAAAAAATCCTCTTGAAACAAAAAAAATCCCTTTAAAATTTATTGCATATACCTTTGGTTATGAAAAAGGATTAAAAATTAATAAACAAAGTGAATTTTTAAAAAAACTTAAAGAATGGGGTTTTAAAACGAATCCTTTAAACAAAACTATAAAAGGTATTAAAAATTTAATGAAAAATTATCATGAAGTCGAGAACAAAAGAGGAAGTCTAGATTTCGACATTGACGGTATTGTTTATAAAATTAATAATTTTCAATTACAAAAAAGGTTAGGTAACATTGCTAATGCACCTAGATGGGCTATCGCACACAAATTTTCTGCAAATAATGGAATTTCAAAAATAGAAAATATTGAAATTCAAGTGGGTAGAACAGGAGCATTAACACCAGTGGCTAAAATTAGACCAATTAACATTGGTGGAGTAGTGGTCTCTAACGCAACATTACATAATGAAGAAGAAATAATCCGTAAAGATATTAGAGTTGGTGATACTGTTTTGATTGAAAGAGCCGGTGATGTAATACCGCACGTAATTTCAGTAGATTTAAAGCATAGAAATGATGAATCCAAAAAATTCGTTTTCCCAATAAGTTGTCCTTCATGTGGATCAAAAACTATTAAAGAGTACAATTCAATTACAAAAAAAGAAGATGCAGTAAGACGATGTACCAGTGAAGGTTTTGAATGTGAGAAGATTGCTATTGAAAAAATTAAGCACTTTGTGTCAAAAGAAGCATTCAATATAGATGGTTTTGGTAAAAAAATTGTTGAAAATTTTTGGAAATTAAATTTAATTCGG
Organism: uncultured Pelagibacteraceae bacterium; assembly: GCA_902537895.1. Classification (GTDB taxonomy): domain Bacteria; phylum Pseudomonadota; class Alphaproteobacteria; order Pelagibacterales; family Pelagibacteraceae; genus Pelagibacter. Next base: position 11,101 of record CACBCU010000014.1, read on the forward strand.
TTACCACAAGATATATTTAAATTAGACTTTACTGTTATAGAAAATTTAGATGGATGGGGAAAACAATCTGTTTCTAATCTAAAATATTCAATAAATATAAAAAGAACAATTCCGTTTGAAAAATTTATTTTTGCTTTAGGAATAAGACATATAGGTTTGGAGAATGCAAAGCTAATTTCAAAAAATCTAGTTTCTATAAAAAATTTTCTTTTATTGTCTAAAACAAAAAAATTTAACGATTTAATTAATATAGATGGTATTGGTGAAACACAAATCAATTCGATAAGAAACTTTTTTTCAAATAATATTAATCTAAAAATGTTAAAAGAATTAAGCGAATTAGTAGATATTAAAGATGCTGTTTTAGTAAAAAGTAATGGTTTATTTACTAATAAAACTTTTATGATTACAGGTAAGCTTGAGGGTATAAGCAGAGCGGAAGCAAAATCTGTAATAGAGGAAAACTCTGGATCAATTATTAGCAATGTTTCAAAAAAACTTGACTATTTAATAATAGGAGAAAAACCAACAAAAAGAAAAATAGACCTAGCTAAAGATTTTAAAGTAAAAATTATATCCCAGTCTGAATGGTTAAATATGTTAAATAAAACTAGCTAACCATTTTCTCTCTTTTTTATTGAGGTATTTTGATAATTTCAAATAGATATTTAAGTGATAATTAAAAAGATAATTTTTTTCTTTTTTATTGAGAAGTTCGAAATTGATTAAATCCTTATCAAAAGGCGCCAAGGTTAAATTTACAAAAGATAATTTTTTATTATATCTTTTAATATATAGTAAATTTTCTAACCTTATACCAAATTTGCCTCTTTTGTAATATCCAGGCTCATTACTCAAAATCATACCTTCTTGTAATTTTATTGTGTTAGATTTTGAAATTGCTTGAGGGCCTTCGTGAACATTTGAGAAAAATCCAACACCATGACCTGTTCCATGTTCGTAATCAAGACCACTAGTTTTGAGAAAGGCTCTAGCTCTTTTGTCGATTAACTTGCCATTGTAATGAGATTTAAAATTTGATGATACAACGGCAATATGTCCTTTCAAAACTTTTGTAAAAATATTTTTTACATAATGTGTGGGTTTTGAGAAACATATAGTTCTTGTTACATCCGTAGTTCCATATTTATATTGACCACCCGAGTCACATAAAAATAGATCTTTTTTATTAATTTTTTTTGTATTTTTCTTTGTTGCCCTATAGTGAATTATTGCTCCATTGGCTCCTGAACCAGCAATTGTACTAAAACTTGGAAATAAATAATTTTTATTTATCCTTCTAAATTTTTCTAGTTTATTTTGTGCGTCAACTTCAGTAATTTTCTTTTTATTTTGCACTTTGATCCAATATAAAAATTTTGTTAAAGCTACCCCATCTTCTATGTGAGTATTGATCATATTGTTAATTTCATTCTTGTTTTTAATTGATTTCATTAAATATACTGGGTCATTTTCACTAATAATTTTGTGATTATTATTAATCAATGAGTCCTTATAGAACATTGAGCATGTTTTATCATCAATTATGAATTTCCCTTTTTTGATTTTACTAAAAAAACTTGTTAATTCTCCTGGGTTTATTATTTGGTTATAAGTAATTTTTTTTTCTTTAATTAAGCTTAATAATTTTTTTTTTTCACAAATTATAAAAAACTTTTTATTTTTAAACAAAAGTAGACGACAATTTGGTATTGGACTAGTTGGATTATCATGACCTCTTATATTCAAAAGCCATGCGATATTTTCTGGTGCACTTAGGAACAAATAATCTATTTTATTTTTTTTCAAGACACTAGAGACTTTATTTAGTTTTTTTAAATGACTTTCTCCCACAATTTTTTGTTTAATAGAATAAAAAGGCTTTATTTTTTTTGTATATTTATTGTAAATCTCATCAACTAGGTTGAGACTAATAACTTTTACTTTGTTAAATTTTAAAAAAAACTTTTTTATTTCGTTAGTTGTAAATACTTTAGGATCTATACCAAGTGTGATATTCCTAAACAATTTACAATTTAAAATTTCATTTAAATTTTTGATAACAAAATTACTTCCCGACTCTATTTGAGCTTGAATAGAATATCTTCCATCAACAAATAGATAATTTTTGTTTTTTAAGATTACCGCATACCCTGCAGAACCACTAAAATTTGAGATTGTTTTGAGCCTATTTTTATTAGAATATTCTGAAAAAAACTCATCATTTTTGGGTACTACGTATCCATCTATACCAAATGAATTAAATTTTTTTTTTAATATTTTTAACCTTTTTTTAATCATTTTAGCTTTTTTTGATATCTAATCCATCCTGGACTTCTTATATTATCGTTATCATCAAAATCTACATCTTGGTTAAATTCAAAGTCCTCTATCTCATCTTTATCTCGATCAAAAAAAGAATTTTTTTCTATAAATTTTTCAGGAAGTTCACTAACAAATCTTGATGCCAAACTATCAATCCAGTCACCTTGATAAAATCTATTCATAGAGAAGGATATATTTAATTTTTTCTTAGCTCTAGTTATTCCAACATAAGCCAATCTTCTTTCTTCCTCTAAACCATTTTGCCCTTTTTCTTCAATAGATTTTTGATGCGGAAAAAGACCTTCTTCCCAACCGGGTAAAAAAACAACATCAAATTCTAATCCCTTGGCCGCATGCATTGTCATCATATTTATTTTTTCACCATCCCAATTTTGATCAATTGATGTAGCTAGTGCAACATGCTCTAAAAAACTTTCTAAATTGTCAAATTCTTTCATTGCACTTAAAAGTTCTTTAATATTTTCAAGTCTATTCTCATTTTCTAAATCTTTTTTATTTTTAAGCATCGCAGAGTATCCTGATTCATCAAGAACTAGTTGAAGTAATTTGACATGATTAATATTTTTAAGTTTAAAATCATTTCTCCATTTGTCTATTAAATCTAAAAAAATTGCTAAACCGATCTTTGCTTTAGGTTTTATTAGGTTTTGATCAATCATTTTTTTTGAAGATATTTCTAAACAGAGTGCATTATTTTTTGAAAAACTGTGAATTTCTTTAAGTGTAGTTTCACCGATTGATCTTTTTGGATTATTAACAATTCTCTCAAAAGCAAGATCATCTTTTTCTTGGAAAATTAAACGAAGATAGGCAATACAGTCCTTTATTTCTGCTCTTTCATAAAATTTTATTCCACCAAGTATTCTATAGGGCATTCCTATTTTTAAAAATCTTTCCTCGAATTCTCTAGTTTGAAAAATTGCTCTTACTAGAATAGCAATGTTGTTAAGTGAAAAATTTTTTTTTATTTTTTCTATTTCATCTGAAATTCCTATGGCTTCATCTTTACCACTTTTAAAACAATTCAAATTTACCAAGTCGCCATCTTCCATAGTTGTTTCAAGTGTTTTTCCTACACGATTTTCATTATTCGAAATTAAATCTGATGCTACCGATAAAATATTTTGTGTAGATCTGTAATTTTGCTCAAGCCTAATAACTTTCGTGTTTTTATAAATTTTATCAAATTCTAAAAAGTTTTTTATTTCTGCTCCTCTCCAACTATAAATTGACTGATCATCATCACCAACACAACAAATGTTTTGATTATTTCCCACCAAGAGGTTAAGCCATTTGCTTTGAACAAAATTTGTGTCTTGGTACTCATCTACCAAAATATATTTAAAATTTTTTTTATATAACTCTCTAATATCAACATCTTTTTCTAAAATTTTTAGTGAATGCAAAATTAAATCACCAAAATCACACGAGTTAAGATCAGTAAGTTTTTGTTGATAAATTTTATATATTGGTAAAATTGTTTTCTCGTAAATATCTTTTTTGTTAATATTTACCTCATCAGGGTAAAATCCTTTATTTTTCCATTTGTCAATGATTGCTAAAATGTATTTAGGTGACAATTTTTTTACATCCACATTTTCGGCTTTACAAATATTTTTGATTAATTTGGCCTGATCATCTGTATCAACAATCGTAAAATTTGAATTTAGATTGACTGCAGCAGCATGCTTTCTCAACAATTTTGCACAGATTGAGTGAAAAGTGCCTAACCAGGATAATCCAACCGCAGAAGAACCTAAAATTTGACTTACTCGATTTTGCATCTCCTTGGCAGCTTTATTGGTAAAAGTAACTGCCAGGATCTGATTTGGAAAAGCCTTCTTTTTTCTGATTATATTTGCAATCCTCGTTGTGAGCACCTTAGTTTTACCTGATCCTGCTCCTGCAACAATTAGCAGGGGTCCATCGAGATGTGTAACCGCCTCTTTTTGAGCTTTATTGAGATTTTTTAAATAATCAGAGTTTACCATTTAATATAATTTATTATAAGTTGGTCAAAAAATAATGAATAAAATTAATTTAATTCCAAAAAAACTTAAGCAAAGATTTTTATCAATAAATAACCTATTAGAAAGCTATTTTAGTAAACTAAATCTTTTAAAAAAATATCCTAAAAAAAACAATATTCTCGCTAATAATAAAGTCTTTTTTGGTTTATCAGCAATCATCATTTTGACACTGAGCTATTTTTTATTACCAACTTTATATAATAAAGATATAGCTCAAGTTGAAATAAAGAATCAAATTTCAAAGAATTATAATTTTGATATAAAATTTAATGAAAAAATTAGATATGGCTTACTTCCAAAGCCTCATTTCGTAAGCAAGAATTTGTCAATTCTAAATAATAAAAGAGAAATAGGTGTAGTCCAAAATTTTAAAGTATTTATTGATTTTGGAAACCTTTTTTCCATAGATAACTTAGAGATTAATGACCTAGTTTTAAACAAAACAGATTTTGATTTAAACAAAAACGATTTACTTTTTTTTGAAAAGTTTCTCAAAATGGAGCCGAATGAGAATAAAATAATTATTAAAAGAAGTAACATTTTTTTTAAAAACTTGAATGAAGAATTATTATTTTTAAATAAGATAAATGATAGTAAATTTTATTTCGATTCGTATAATTTAGAAAATGTTTTAATTTTAAAAAATGAGATATTCAATATTCCCTATATTGTCACATTTAAAAATAATAAATTTCAAAAAAATTTTTCAATAAAGTTTAATTCTAAAAAGATAGGTCTGAATGTTGAGAGTAATACAAATTATAACGATTTAATAAAAAAAGGTAAATTAGACTTATTATTTGTTAATAAAGATGAGTCTCTTTTTTACGAAATTGACAAAAAGTCTTTAAATTTTTCGTCTATTGATAAAAAAAGTTTTGATGGATATTTTGATTTTAAACCTTTTTATTTGAAAGCGTCTTTTAATTATGACGGCATAAGTACAAAAGATATTCTAAAAAGCGACTCATTATTAATTGAAATACTTAAATCTGAAATTCTCAATAATGGAAATTTAAACGTAAACATTGATTTAAATATAAAGGACCTTACAAACATTGATTATTTAAATGATTTAAGATTAAAACTCAATTTAGACCAAGGAAACATAACTTTTTCAAAATCAAGAATAATGTGGAAGGATGATCTAGAGATTAATTTAAAAGAGGGTATTCTTAATTATGACCAAAATGAAATTTTCTTAATAGGAAAACTTATTATTAACGCGAATAATATTGATAATTTTTATAAATCATTTCAAATAAAAAAAATTCACCGAAAAAAAATAAATAAGCTTGAATTAGATTTTGTATATAATTTTAATAAAAATAAATTTAATTTTGATAATGTAAAAATTGATAATAAATCTAATGATAAAATTAACGAATTTCTTGATGACTTTAATTCAACTGAAAAAAAGTTTTTTAATAAGATTTCCTTCAAAAATTTTGTAAATAATTTTTTCAGTAATTATGTTGGATAGATCATTTTTTTTGGATCAACAATTTTATCGTATTCTTTTTCATCGATTAAACCTGATTTTAAAGCTTCAGATTTTAAAGTAGTTCCATTTTTAAGTGCCAATTTAGCAATTTTGGCAGCTTTATCATATCCAATTTTTGGTGCGAGCGCAGTGACCAGCATAAGAGAATTCTCAAGATAATGTTTTATTTTAACCTTATCGGCTTTAATACCTTTAATGCAGTACAATGCAAAATTTTTTGAACTATCAGACAATAAATCAATCGATTGTAAAATATTGTGGGCTATCAATGGTTTAAATACATTCAATTCAAAGTGACCATGTGATCCAGCCATAGTGATACCATTGTGATTTCCAATTACTTTAACACAAACCATTGTTACTGCTTCTGATTGAGTGGGATTTACCTTACCTGGCATTATCGATGAACCTGGTTCATTTGCTGGTAAGATTAATTCCCCATATCCAGCTCTTGGTCCAGAACCTAAAAATCTAATATCATTGGCAATCTTCATTAAACATACTGCAGTAGTGTTAAGTGTTCCTGAAAAATTTACTATTTCATCATGAGCTGCTAATGCAGCAAATTTATTTTTCGTTGGTTTAAAAGGAATCTTTGTAATTTTTTTAATTTGGTTGATAATTCTTTTATCAAAACCTTTTCTACTATTAATTCCTGTTCCAACAGCAGTCCCGCCTTGAGCTAAAAAATAAATTTCATTTAGTGCATTTTTTATTCTTGATATGCAGTCTTGTAGCTGTGATTGATAGCCAGAAAATTCTTGACCAAGTGACAAAGGAGTTGCGTCTTGTAAGTGGGTTCTTCCTACTTTAATTATTTTTTTAAATTTAGATGCTTTCTTTTTCAGCTCTTTATTTAATAATTCTAATGCAGGTAGCAACTTATTTCTCGTTTCTAAAGCTATAGCAATATGCATGGCAGTCGGAAATACATCATTAGTTGACTGTGATTTATTGACATGATCGTTAGGATGCACAGGTTTCTTTGAACCTTTTTTCCCTCCCAAAATTTCGATAGCTCTATTCGCAATTACCTCATTTACATTCATGTTTGTTTGAGTGCCAGAACCGGTTTGCCAAACTTTTAGTGGAAAATGATTATCTAATTTTCCTGCAATTACCTCATTTGATGCTTTTATAATTGCTTTTGAAATATTAGGTGAAATTTGTTTTTCTTTTGCATGAACTATAGCAGCTGCCTTTTTAATTATAGCTATTGATTTTATTAGTGTTGGTCTCACAAGAAATTCACCAATATCAAAATATTTTTTTGATCTCTGAGTTGATGCGCCCCAATATTTGTCATTAGGAACATTAATAGATCCTATACTGTCAAATTCTTTTCTTAATTTCATTGATTAATTAGTAATTAATAAATTATTATGAATATACATTATTTTTAAAAAACTTACAGGAGCATTATGTCAAATTTTAGTAAGGTTGGAGTTTTCATGAAAACTTTTGGACAAGAAGTTAAAGATAAACCCTCATTTAGCACGGATAAAATCAATAAATTAAGATTAGACCTTATAAAAGAAGAATTAAGCGAACTCACAGAGGCAATGAATAATAAAGATTTATTAGAGGTTGCAGATGCATTAACAGATATACTTTATGTCACTTACGGTGCAGGTCATGCATTTGGTATTAATTTAGATAAGTGTTTTGAGGAGGTTCAAAACTCAAATATGAGTAAATTAGATGACAATGGAAAACCAATTTACAATGAGCATGGCAAAGTAATGAAAGGGCCAAATTATTTTAAGCCAGATCTGACAAAATTTATCAATTAAAATTCGAGTTTAAAATCTATTGCTGGTACGCTGTGTGTTATACTTCCAACTGAAACCCTATTGACCCCAGTTTTTGCGACAGATTTAATTGTTTTAAGACTAATGTTTCCAGATGCCTCAGTTTCGTAATTTTTTTTTGCAAGTTTCACACCAAGTTTTAAGTTTTTATTATTCATGTTGTCAAATAAAACCATATCAAATTTTAAACCCATAATTTGTCTAAGTTGATTGAGATTGTCCACTTCAACAGTAATTTTTCTTCCTTTTTTATTTTTAATAGCTGAAGAAACTAATTTTTTTATATTTGAACTTGCAATATGATTATCTTTAATAAGAAACTCATCACTAAGATTAAATCTGTGATTGGTTCCCCCACCTAATTTGACAGCATATTTTTGAACAACTCTTAAATTTGGAATAGTTTTTCTTGTGCAACATATTTTACACTTTTTCCCAGCTAGTTTTACAAACTTATTTGTTTTTGTCGCGATCCCTGAAATATGGGATAAAAAATTTAAAGCAACTCTTTCTGCTATTAATATGTTTTGAACATTGCCTTGAATTATTGCAACTAATGACTTTTTTTTTACAAAAGATCCATCTTTTTTTTTTACAATAAATTTTATTTTTTTATCAATAAGAGAAAATGCACTTTTTGCAAATAATAATCCTCCAATTATTGCATCTTCATTAGCTATTAATTTTGCTCTGATTGTTTTGTTATTTTTTATAAGACTTGAGCTAATATCTCCTGAAGGATATAAATCTTCATTTAACGCGAGCTTGACAGTATTTTTAATAAAATTTTCACTTAGTTTTATTTGAGACACAAAAAGTTATCTACCGATAGCAACCATTTTTTCTACAGACAATCTAGCTTTATCAATTGTCTCTTGATCCATAATAATTTCACCAGTTTCATTTTCTAAGCAGTCAAGTATTTTCGGTAGGGTTATTTTTTTCATATGAGGACACATATTGCATGGTCTTATAAACTCTACATTTGGATTTTCGACTTGAATATTATCACTCATAGAACATTCAGTAACCATCATTACTTTTTTAGGTTGATTATCTTTTACATAATTAATCATTCCAGATGTAGATCCTGCAAAATCACTTGCTTTAATCACTTCAGGAGGACATTCCGGATGTGCAATAATTTTTATTCCTGGATTATTTTTTCGAATGTTTATAATTTCTTTCTCATTAAACTGATCATGCACAATACAAATTCCTTTCCAAGAAATTATTTCAACATCAGTTTGTGAGGCAACATATTTTGCCAAATAATCATCTGGAAGAAAAATTACTTTTTTAACACCGAGTGATTTTACAATCTTAACTGCATTAGCTGATGTACAACATACATCTGTCTCAGCCTTAACATCTGCAGATGTGTTTACATAAGAAACAACAGGTACACCTGGATATTTTTCTTTGAGTAATCTTACATCTTTCCCGGTAATTGAAGAAGATAATGAACATCCTGCTTTCATGTCTGGTAATAAAACTTTTTTATTTGGACTCATTAACTTTGCAGTTTCAGCCATAAAGTGAACACCTGCCATTATAATTATATCTGCAGAAGTTTTTGATGCTTCAACAGCTAACGCGAGAGAGTCAGCTGAAAAATCTGCTATCCCGTGGTAAATTTCTGGAGTTTGGTAGTTATGAGCAAGAATAACTGCATTTTTTTCTTTTTTAAGTTTATTAATTTTATGAATATAAGGTGCGTGCACAGACCATTCAATTTCAGGCATTACCTTGGATATTCTTTTGTAAATAGGGTCGGTAGCTTGCTTTACTTCTTGATTAAATTCCATAATAAAAATTTATCAATTTGAAACCTACTTGTCATTGATTTAATGTGGGTCATATTTGCGGCCATGCTGAAATTGGTAGACAGGCACGGTTGAGGGCCGTGTGGACCTAGTCCATGAGAGTTCGAGTCTCTCTGGCCGCACCAAATCCAACTTTTTTTTCAATTATATTATGTGTAAACTAGTTGTTAAGACTTAACCAGTCGGGTACCAAAATTTTAAAAGTTCCATTTTTACTTTTAAATACTTGATTTTTGTCAAAATTTTTATCTAAAAACTTTATTAGAGCGAAAGGGTAGTTTTCATTAATTAATATTTTACCTATCTCTACGTCATTATTAACAACTTTTTCATCTTCTGATAAATTTCCCTCAATTATTTCAATAGGCAACAATCTTTTTGATAGTTTGTTTTTTAAGTTAATTCGTGCTGTATTCTCCTGACCTACAAAACATCCTTTTTTAAAATCAATTCCGTTAAGCTCAGCATAATTACACTCAATACCAAATAATTTATTTTGTAGTTTATTTAAATATTTCGGAACAATTCCTAATTTGTGACTTTTAGCATAATATTTTTCGATATTATCATCTTTTAAATCAAGTTTTTTTAATGATAAGTAAAGCTTTTCTAAGTTAATTATTAAGCGTGCACCTATATTTTTATTTCGAGGATCTAGAATAATAGGATCTTCCCTATATTTAAAAGTAAAACCCAATATGTCTTTTGATCCCTCAATAGATAAATATTTTTCATAACCAAAACTTGCCACAACAAATTCATTACTCAAATCCAATATCTCAACTTTTGATCTAAGTTTATACATGTTTAATTGTTTAAATATCGCGTCTGACTGAGATTTTTCACAATCGATAAAAAAACCTAATTTATGTTTTACAATTATAAATTCATAAAGAAATTTACCCTGAGGTGTTAATAAAGAGGCAAAACAACTAGAACTACCATTTACTTTATTGATGTCATTACTTATTAAATTTTGAAGAAAATCTTTAGCATCTGAGCCATTAACGTAGAGTATCGATCTGTCTTTTAATATAAAAACGCTGTTATTCATGTTTGATTGATAGCAATTTTTAATATAATAACTTTTTTCATAAATGTTAGATCTAATAATCAAAAATGGGCAATGTTATATAAACGGACAATTAGAAAATAGGGATATTGCTGTAAAAGATGGTAAAATTTTAAAAATTGGTCATATTTCTCAAGATACAAAAGAAACATATGATGCAAAAAACCAAACTGTTTTACCTGGTTGCATAGATACCCAAACTCATTTTAGAGAACCAGGTTCAACTGATACTGAAGATCTAAACTCTGGAAGTAGGGCCGCGGTTGCAGGGGGTATAACAGCTGTATTTGAAATGCCTAACACTAATCCCCCAACTTCAAACATAAAAGAATTTCAAAGAAAGTTAGATCTTGCAAAAAATAGAATGTACTGCAATTACGCTTTTTATTTTGGAGCAACTGCTGACAATGTTAGCCAATTAGCAGAATTAAAAAATTTAGAAGGGTGCTGTGGCATAAAACTATTTGCCGGTTCTTCGACTGGAAACCTTTTAGTAGCTGATGAAAAAGATATTGATAAAGTATTTCAAAATAGTTCAAAGGTTGTGGCTGTTCATTCAGAGGATGAAGCAATTTTAGAAGTTAATAAAAAATTAATTAAAAATGGAGATGTTCATACTCACCCGGTTTGGAGGAGTGAAGAATGTGCCATGTCATCGACAAGAAGAATTGTAAGAATTGCAAAACAATATAATAAAAAAGCTCACGTACTTCATATATCAACAAAGCAAGAGATAGATTTTTTATCTCAGCATAAAGGAAACATTACTTTTGAAATTACGCCCCAGCATTTAACTATTTACGCACCAGATTGTTATGACAAGCTTGGTACATATGCTCAAATGAATCCTCCTATAAGAGATAAATCTCATTATGATAGATTTTGGTATGCGGTAAAAAATAATTTGAACGATACAATTGGATCAGATCATGCTCCACATCTAAAGGTTAATAAAGAAAAAGAATATCCCAATTCACCCTCAGGAATGCCTGGTGTTCAAACTTTGATGCCTGTGATGTTGAACCATGTAAATGATGGAAAATTATCGTTAACTCAATTAATTAATCTTGTATGTGAAAATCCAGTCAAAATTTTTGGGATAAAGAACAAAGGATTTATCAAAGAAGGTTATGACGCTGATTTTACTGTTGTGGATATGAATAGAACAATCGAAATTAAAAATGAAAATATCGAGAGTAAATGTGGATGGTCGCCTTTCAATGGATTTGAATTTAAAGGTACTCCAATGGCAACTATTATAGCTGGAAAAATAAAGATGAAAGATGGCAAAATTTTAGGTGAACCTGAGGGAAATCCTTTAGTATTTAGCTAATCTTACCAGTAAAACTATTTACCAATATTACACCAATCACAATTAAAAATAATCCTACTATTGCTTGCCATGCTAAAGTTTGTTTAAAAAATATGTAGCCTAGTATCGCAATAGTAAATATACCAAGACCGCTCCAGGTGGCATAAACAATTGCAATTGGTAGTTTGTTGACAACAAAAGTTAGAAGATAAAATGCGGTTAAATAAAATGCAACTAAGGCAAAAGTCGGTAAAAACTTTGTAAAATTTTGTGATACTGGTAATAACATTGTTCCTGCAACTTCACAAAAAATTGCTCCAATTAGGAATAAATACGTTTTTAACACTATTAAAGAATATTATTATTTTTTAGATCAACTTTTATCTCATCTAAAATTGCTGGATCATCAATGGTTGGAGGCATTTTATATTCTTCTTTATCAGCAATTTTTCTAATTGTTCCTCTTAAAATTTTACCTGATCTAGTTTTGGGTAATCTTTTGATAACTATAGCAATTTTAAATGCAGCAACTGGACCAATTTTTTCTCTGACCATTTGTATACACTCTTTTGAGATATCTTTGTGACTTTTATTAACACCTGCTTTTAAAACAACTAAGCCAATAGGCAATTGTCCTTTTAGTTTGTCTGCAATTCCAAGAACAGCACATTCAGCCACTGACTGATGTTCAGATAAAACTTCTTCTATTGCACCAGTTGATAATCTATGACCCGCAACATTGATAATGTCATCAGTCCTAGACATAATCCATATATAACCATCTTCATCAATATGACCTGCATCATAAGTTTGATAATAACCATCATAATTTGACATATAGTTTTCTTTATATCTTTGATCAGCATTCCAAAGAGTTGGAAAAGTACCTGGTGGTAATGGAAGTTTTACAACTATGTCTCCCATTTCATTTGGTTTAGCTAAAGTTTGATCTGATTTAATAATTTTTACATCATAGCCAGGTACTGCTTTACATGCTGAACCATATTTAGTTTTCATCATTTCAATTCCAGTACAGTTTGAACTAATAGCCCAACTCGTTTCTGTTTGCCACCAATGATCTATTACTGGCACCTGTAATAAATTTTCAGCCCATTTAATTGTATCAGGATCTGCACGCTCACCAGCTAAAAAAAGACTCTCAAATTTGCTTAAATCATACTTTGAAAAAAATTTACCCTCAGGATCCTCTTTTTTAATTGCTCTGAAAGCTGTTGGTGCGGTGAATAATGATTTAACTTTATAATCTGAAATAATTTTCCAAAAAGCCCCAGCGTCAGGTGTACCAACTGGTTTACCCTCAAACAGCACAGTTGTACATCCTTTAAACAACGGAGCGTAGACAATATATGAGTGACCCACTATCCAACCAATATCACTCGCTGACCACCAGATGTCATCCTCATCAATGTTATAAATATTTTTCATAGTCCATTTTAAAGCAACAATATGCCCACCTATGTCTCTGACTATTCCTTTTGGAGTTCCGGTAGTGCCTGAAGTGTAAAGAATATAAGCGAACTCATTTGAATTCATTTCCACACAATCAGTATCCTTAGCATCAGCATGAGCTTCATCCCAACTAATTTCTACAGGCGCATTTAGTTTGACCTCATGACCTTTTCTTTGAAACAAAATCATTTTACTTATTTTGTGATTAGCTAGTTTTATTGCTTCGTCTACTAAAGGTTTGTATTCAACAGTCCTTCCAGGCTCAAAACCACACGAAGCAGTAACTAAAAGTTTTGCTTTGCTATCGTCAATTCTACTTGCAAGTTCGTTTGAGGCAAATCCACCAAAAACAACTGAGTGTATTGCTCCAATTCTCGCACAAGCAAGCATTGCTATAACAGCCTCAGGTATCATGGGCATATAGATTATTACTCGATCACCTTTATTGATCCCTTGATTTTTAAGTGCTCCTGCAAATTTTGATACTTTTGATCTTAATTCCTCATAACTAAACTTGCTTTTATTTCCAGTAATAGGACTGTCGTAAATTAATGCAGTTTTGCCTCCTTTTCCTTGATCAATGTGAAAATCCAATGCGTTATAACACGTGTTAGTGACACCATCTTCATACCATTTATAGAAAGGAGGATTTGATTTATTTAAAATTTTGCTTGGTTTCTTAAACCAGAAGATGTTTTCTGATGCTTCTTTCCAAAAGTTCTCAGGATTATGTATAGATTCATGGTATATTTCACTGAATTTCTTAGACATATGATTTTTGATTCGATAGTGCCTTTTTTTTAGATTTTTAAATTATAAATTGTATTTAATTTCAAAAAGTCAGTAAAATCAACGTAAATAAATGACACTTTAGTCTTCAATAATCTGTTTTTATTTGCTATTTAACGCAAATCTTTGCTTAGGGAAGCCTAAGCTTAGTTTATATAAACTAACAAGTAAAAACTAACTAAAGAGGGAGTTTTTTATGAAAAAACTTAAACTGTTTGCTCTAGCAGCTGTTGCCTTAACAGGTTTAACAGGAATTGCTAATGCAGCAGACGCTACGATGTTAGCTCAGGATGACTTTGTTGGAATATCTTTTTGGATAATTTCAATGGGTATGTTAGCGGCTACAGCTTTCTTCTTCATGGAGAGAGGTACTGTTAACCCTGCGTGGAAAACATCAGTAACTGTTGCTGGTCTAGTAACTGGTATTGCTTTCATTCACTACATGTATATGAGAGAAGTATGGGTTGCTACAGGTGACTCACCAACAGTATATAGATATATTGACTGGTTAATTACTGTACCATTACAGATGGTAGAATTTTATTTAATTCTAGTAGCTGTAAGAAAAGCAAACTCTGGAATGTTCTGGAGATTGTTAATCGGTTCATTAGTAATGTTAATCGGTGGATACTTAGGAGAAGCTGGATACATCAACGCTACACTTGGTTTCATTATCGGTATGGCAGGTTGGGTATACATTCTTTATGAAGTATTCTCAGGTGAAGCAGGTAAAGCTGCTGCTAAGAGCGGAAACAAAGCTCTTGTAACTGCGTTCGGTGCAATGAGAATGATTGTAACTGTAGGTTGGGCAATTTATCCATTAGGTTACGTATTTGGTTACCTAACTGGTGGAGTAGATGCTGACACATTAAACGTAGTTTACAACTTAGCTGACTTCATTAACAAAATTGCATTTGGTCTAGTAATCTGGGCTGCTGCAATGAGTTCTGGAGCTGGCGCAAGAGCAAGATAATTACGCTTTAAACTTATAATTTATAGGGCGGGTATGTTTTTACATACTTGCCCTATTTTTTTTTACGCCTATATTGCTGACAATGGCAAAAATTACTTATATTACACATGATAATACAAAATATACAGTCGAAGTTCAGAATGGCCTGACAGTTATGGAGGGCGCAGTTCAAAACAACATACCTGGAATAGATGCAGATTGTGGTGGTGGAATGGCATGTGCAACCTGCCATGTTTATGTTAGAGAAGACTGGTTTAATAAAATACCTAAAGAACAAGATGGAGAAGATGATATGTTAGATATGGCATTTGAACCTAAAAAGAATAGTAGACTGAGTTGTCAAATTATTGTTTCAGATGAAATAGATGGGCTTGAAGTTAACATACCATCTAAACAGGCTTAAATGAATAAAACTGATGCACTAATTATTGGCGCAGGTCCAACAGGATTGTTTACCGCGCACCAATTAAAACTAATTGGACTCGATTGTGAGATAGTTGATAATTTAGATAAAATAGGTGGACAATGTATAGAACTTTATCCCGATAAACCAATTTATGATATTCCTGCAGTGCCTGAGTGTACAGGTGAGGAATTAACAAATAATTTAATTAGTCAATTAAAACCTTTTGACATTAAATTTCATTTAAGTGAAAGGGTTGAAGAGGTTAAGAAAGAAGATACTGGTTGGTTAGTAAAAACTAGTAGTGGTAATTCTTTTTTAACACCAAATGTTATTATTGCTGGAGGAGTTGGTTCATTCGAACCTCGAAAATTTGCACCAAAAGAATGTGAGCAATTTGAAAATAAATCATTGTTTTATTCAGTAAAAGATAAAAATATATTCAAGGGTAAAACAGTATCAATTTTTGGGGGTGGAGATAGTGCATTAGATTGGGCTGTTGAATTATCAAAAGACTGTAAAATTAATTTAATACATAGACGAGATGAATTTAGAGGAGCACATGCAACAGTTGATAAAATGCAGGAACTTGTAAAATCTGGAAAAATAAACTTATTTACCAAATATCAAATGGCAAATGTTCATGGAGATCAAAGATTAGAGAGCATAGATATAAAGCATGACAATAATGAAATTAAGAGTCTCAAGTCTGATTATGTGCTCGGTTTTTTTGGTCTTATTATGCAATTAGGACCAATAGCTAATTGGGGTCTTAATTTAAATAAAAAAACAATCGAGGTGGATACAGAAAAGTTTGAAACAAATCAAAAAGGTATTTATGCTGTTGGAGATATTTGTAACTATCCTGGTAAATTAAAACTTATTCTCTCTGGTTTCCATGAGGGTGCTTTAGCTGCTAGAGCATGTTTTAAACTCGCAAGACCAAATGAAAAATATAGATTTGAATTTACAACCACCTCATCAAACCTGTTAAAAAGACTTGGTAAAAAAGAGTGATTGAGCTTTTTTCAGCTAATACTCCTAACGGAAAAAAAATTAGTATTATGCTTGAAGAAATCAAATACGACTACAAAGTAACCAAAATTGATTTGGATAATGGTGAACAATTCAAACAAGATTTTAAAAAGATTAGTCCATTAAGTAAAATTCCTGTAATTATTGATCACAAAAATAAAAAAACAGTTTTTGAGTCTGGAGCAATTTTAATTTACTTAGCTGAATTAAGTGGAAAATTTTATAATTCTGATGAAAGATTAGAAATTAATCAATGGCTTATGGCCCAAATGGGTTACGTTGGTCCAATGTTAGGTCAACATCATCAGTTTCATCATTATAATCCGGGTAAAAGTAAGTTTGGTGAAGATAGATATTTTAAGATTTCCGAAAGAATATATCGAGAGTTAGATGAAAGATTATCAAAATCAAAATATTTATCAGGAGAAAATTATACAATTGCAGATATTGGAACATTTCCTTGGATTGCTAGGCATGAGTGGCATGACATTGGTCTAAAAAAATTTAAAAATTTGACTAGATGGTATGAGAAGATCTCCGAAAGAGAAGGTGTTAAAAAAGGTTTCGCTTTTATGAATAAAAATGAATTACCACCTAAGCCATAATTAATTTATTGAATTAAGAAATCTAAATAATGAGGCAAAAATACCATGACCTGATGCCTCGATCGCAAGTATTACTAAAATAATTAAAATTAATTTTGGGTTCATCTACTAAAGACAAAAAATATTAAAATTATCCAAAACAGAGCATAATAATAGTAAATATATTTTTTAGTAAAATTGTAAGTAACTGGATTATGCACTTTTTTTATTTTTTTCTTTTTCTTAGTCATCTGCATGAACTTTCTCGTTTTTTTCATGTTTTTCTTGTGCAGCAATTGTATATTTTGCAACTGGTCTTGCCATTAGCCTTTTCAGCCCAATCGGCTCAGCAGTATCAAGGCAATATCCGTAAGTGTCCTCCCTAATCCTTGCTAAAGCTTTGTCAATTTCTGAGATAAGTTTAATTTGTCTGTTGATTGCTTTCATTTCCACATTTTTATCGGTATATGAACTTGCTTGGTCAACAATGTCTGCTGAAATACTATTATCATCCATAGAGCCATTGTAAAGAGCCTCATTATTTGATTTTACAAGTTCCTTTTTCCATTCTTGTAATTTAATTTTGAAAAAAACTTTGTGTTTTTCACACATATATTTTTCTGTATCTTTAGGAATGTAGGTCTTTGATATTTTTATAGGTCCTTTTTTAACTTCTTTTGTTTTACTAACCACTTTTGTTTTTGGTTTAGAAACATTCTTTGCTTTTGTTTTTGTGACCTTTTTTTTTACTTTAGCTATCTTTGGCATGTCTAAATTTGAATGCGAGGGAGTATATTCAGCAAAATATGGGTGTCAAGCAACCTTAATTATTGTAAATATTTACTTATGAATGTTTTAAACAAGAATATTAATAACATATTTTTTATTTTTGCTATTACACATTTAATAATTTGGACAATGATTCCCTCATTAACAAATTCAAATTTGCCTCTTGATACAATAGAAGCGCTAGCTTGGGGAAGCAATTTAGATTGGGGTTTTAGCAAACATCCACCAATGAGTGCTTTTTTTTCGGAGGTATTCTTCAATATATTCGGTTCCCAAGATTGGGCTTATTATCTTCTAAGTCAAATTTTTGTAGTTATATCATTCTATT
>CACBCU010000015.1 GCA_902537895.1 uncultured Pelagibacteraceae bacterium
CAAACCGACAAATATAAGCACTCCTAAAATTGAAATAACAAAATACATCATAGACGATTTCATGAAAATATTTACCAACGATGCAATGATAATTCCAATTAATCCCATCATCAAGAAAGAGCCTAATTTCGTTAAGTCTCTTTTTGTTGTATATCCATAAATGCTCATCGCACCAAAAGTTGCTGAAGATATAAAGAAAACTCTAGTTACACTCAAACCAGTATACACTAATAATATTGATGATAGAGATAATCCCATTAACGCAGCAAAAACCCAAAAAGTAGTTTGTGCTTTTGCAGCACTCATTTTATTTATTCCAAAACTCATGTAAAACACAATTGCTAATGGAGCTAACATTACAACCCATTTTAAACCGGACATATAAATTGCTGAACCAAAACTCGTTAATGCAACAATAGACCCACCTGCATCAGTTACTACCGACATCTTAAACGATAATAAAGCTACAATCCCAGTTAAAAGAACACCGGTTGCCATATAATTATAAACTTTTAGCATATAGGCTCTTAAGCCTTCATCCATAACCGCAGTTGTCTCTTGCGCTGCAGCTTTTGCTCTTGCTAAAATTCCTTTTTTATCAAATTCCATAATTGCTATAGATATATAGTCTTTTACTAATTATTCAAGATACCTTAAAAGATTAATAAATATTAACACTTTAAAACCACAATGAATTACAAAAAATTAGGTAATACTGATCTTGACGTTAGTACAATTTGTCTCGGTACAATGACATGGGGGGAACAAAATACGGAAGAGGAAGGTTTCGAGCAGATGGATTGGGCATTAGATCATGGGGTAAACTTCTGGGATACAGCAGAAATTTATTCTATTCCCATGAGAAAAGAAACTTATGGTGAAACAGAGAGAATAATCGGAAACTGGTTTAAAAAAACAAATAAAAGAGACAAAGTTGTAATTGCCACAAAAGTCTGTGGAAATACCTCAAATAAATATATTAGAGGTGGTGGAAATAATTTTGGAAAAAAGAAGATTTCAGATGCTTTAGAAGAAAGCCTAAAAAGGTTGAAGACAGATTATATAGATTTATATCAACTTCATTGGCCTGAGAGAAATACTAATTTTTTTGGAAAACACGGTTATGAGCACGATGAAAACGATAATGACTGGACACCATTTGAGGAAATACTTGAAAGTCTAGAAAATTTTATTAAGCAAGGAAAAATTAGATATGTAGGTTTGTCAAACGAAACGGCATGGGGTTTGTCAAAATTCCTTGAAATCTCTAAGTTAAAAAATCTTCCTAAAATGATGTCTGTTCAAAATCCTTATAATTTACTCAATAGATCATATGAAGTTGGATTAGCAGAAATTTCAGTAAGAGAGAAAAGTGGATTGTTAGCCTATTCGCCTCTAGCATTTGGTTATTTAACGGGAAAATATAGGAATAATAATTTGCCTGAGAAATCAAGAATGAAACTATTTAAAGATTTTACAAGATATAAAAACGAAAATGGTCAAAACGCTATTGAGGAATATTACAAAATATCAAAAAAATTTAACGTTGATTTTACCCAAATGTCTTTAAAATTTTGTGAGATTCAGCCTTTTGTAACAAGTGTAATTATTGGTGCAACGACAATGGAACAGTTGAAAACAAATATAGAAAGTGTAAATGTAACTTTATCAAGTGAAATACTAAATGAAATTAACAATATTCAAAAAAAATATCCAAACCCATGCCCATAATTAAAAAAACTTTATTATTGTCTTTATTTTTTATTTTTTTTTCAATTACAAAAACTCTAGCTGAAGATCTTAAAAAAATTGGAAAATATAAAGATTGGGAAACCATGGTGCTCGCAGAAACATCGGGTAAAGTTTGTTTTGCCCAATCCTCACCAATTTTACAATCTCCAAAAACAAGCAAAAGAGATGCAAGGCTCTTTGTGACATTCAGACCAGGTGAAAAAATTACTAATGAAATAAGCACTACTGCTGGATATGAATTTAATAAAAATAATAGTGTTCTAGCAACATCTGGAAATAACAAATTTAAATTCGATATCAAACAACAAGGTTTCGCTTGGATGACCAGTAATAAAAAAGAAAAAATAATGGTTAGAGTTATGAAAAAAGGCTCTAGAATTATGGTTACTGGTTATAACGAAAAAGGTTCTCAAACAATTGATCATTATTCATTATTAGGTTTCACTAAAGCATATAACACAGCGAAAAAAGCTTGTAGTTAGTTAATGATGCGAAAGAAAAGAATTGTATTGGCTTATTCTGGAGGACTAGATACTTCCATAATACTTAAATGGCTTCAAGAAAATTACAATGCTGAAGTAATCTGTTACACAGCTAATATTGGTCAGGAGATAGATAAAAAAAAGATAATCAAAAATGCAAAAAAATTTGGAGTAAAAAATATTATAATAAAAGACTTAAAAAATGTTTTTGTTAGAGATTATGTTTTCCCGATGATCAGGGGTCACGCAATTTACGAGGGCGTATATTTATTGGGAACCTCTATCGCAAGACCTTTGATAGCAAAAGATCAAATACGAGTTGCAAAAAAGTATAAAGCTTATGCTGTATCTCATGGAGCTACTGGTAAAGGAAATGATCAAGTAAGATTTGAACTTGGCTATCATTATTTTGGTCCAAAGATTAAGATAATAGCACCCTGGAGAATTTGGAAATTAAAATCTAGAACTGATCTTATTAAATATGCAAAAAAATACAAAATACCGATACCTAAAGATAAAGTTGGTTCAACACCTTTTTCTGTTGATGACAATTTGTTTCATACTTCTACTGAGGGAAAAGTTTTAGAAAATCCTAAAAATTCTGCTCCAGAAATTATTTTTCAAAGAACAGTTTCTGCAGAAAAAGCTCCTAATAAACCTACATTTATATCCATAAATTTTAAAAATGGAGACCCGGTTGGTATTAATGGAAAAAAATATAATCCTGAGAAAATTTTGACAAAACTTAATTTAATAGCTGGTAAAAACGGTATAGGAAGAGTTGATTTAGTTGAAAATAGATTTCTCGGTATAAAATCTAGAGGAGTTTATGAAACACCTGGTGGTACACTTCTTATTCATGCTCACAGAGCTATTGAGTCTGTAACATTAGACAAAAACACAATGCATAAAAAAGATTCCATCATGTCTAGATATGCAGAATTAATTTACAATGGATATTGGTTTTCAAAAGAGAGGTTTAAACTTCAAAAAATCATCGACCTCAAGAAAAATAAAGTCAATGGAACTGTAAAACTCAAGCTTTATAAAGGAAATATCATTATTCAATCAAGAATTACAAAAAGTAAAGCATATTCAATGAAAAAAGTTTCATTTGAGGAAAATAAATCTTTCAATAAATCTAATGTTGAAAAATTTATTAATTTTCACAAAAAAAAATTAAGATAACTTAAGAAAAATTGACAATTTTTTACATTGTCAATTCTGAAAAAAAACATAACTTAGTTTTATGGACAGTTTAAAAAAATGGATGCAAGACTCAGCTAATATATTATTTGATGATAGTAAAAACGATTTAAGATCATTACCTAAAGCTGTTAGATTACAGATACTATTAGTTCTAAGTTTTATATGGACGACTGTATTTAGTTTATATGTATTTTCATATACAACTTTTGCTTTTGGTTGGGCTGGAACATACTTGGCTCATGTGGGTCTCATATTTGCAGTCTATATGACATTTAAACAGTTCCATAAAGCAGAAGAAAAATCGACCAGTGTCTTTCAAACAAAAAATTTTGATCCATTTAAAATTATGGTCATTGTATTTGTAATAGTATTTATTTTTGTTTTTTCTAAAGGTATAGAAGTTCTAACAAATACAAACTCATATACTATACCGTATGATGGTCCATCAAAATCAGTTTTTGAAAAATGGTTACCATTTAGTAAGGATAAATAATGGAAAAAATAGCTAAGAATTTACAACTTATATTAATGTGCATAATTTTAATTAGTACAGTTATTGCTGTAGGTATTGAAATTTATAAAATGTATCAAAATCTATCCGTAACATTAGCTGACTTATTATTAATGTTTCTTTATTTAGAAGTTCTCGCAATGGTTAGGGTTTTTTGGAACCAACAATCAATCAGTATTACACTACCGCTACTAATAGCAATTACTGCACTCGCTCGATTTATTATTCTTCAAGGTAAAGAGATGGATCCTACTGCATTAGTTTATGAAGCAGTTGCAATAGTTCTAATTGCTGGTGCGATTGTAATCTTGAGATTAAGACATAGTGATAAATTAGGTCTTAAGAAAAAAAAATCTAAATAATTTTAAATGAATTTTGAACCCTCAAGGGCTAAGGCCTTAGATCGATTAGAAAGTTTTGTTGAAAACAATCTTGCAGAATACTCAAAGCTTAGAAATTTTGATTTTGGTCCAGAAAAAAGATCTAATGTTTCTTGTTTGTCACCATATATTACTCATGGAATTATTAATGAACAAGAGATCATTAAAAAATCTCTAGGTAAATCTTCTTTTTCAAAAAACGA
This sequence comes from uncultured Pelagibacteraceae bacterium, assembly GCA_902537895.1. Taxonomy (GTDB): domain Bacteria; phylum Pseudomonadota; class Alphaproteobacteria; order Pelagibacterales; family Pelagibacteraceae; genus Pelagibacter. Next base: position 4,538 of record CACBCU010000015.1, read on the forward strand.
AAAATTCATACAAGAAGTATTATGGCGTACATATTGGAAGGGCTGGCTAGAATTAAGACCAAATGTTTGGTCAGATTATTTGACAGAATTAATTAAGATTAAGGAAAATTTAAAAAATAACCAAAATTATAAAAATGCAATTGAAGGAAAAACGAACATAGATTGCTTTAATCAATGGGTAATCGAACTAAAAGAAAACAATTATTTACACAATCATACGAGGATGTGGTTCGCTAGCATTTGGATTTTTACTCTAGAATTACCTTGGCAATTAGGTGCAGAATTTTTTATGCAACATCTCTATGACGGCGATGCTGCGTCCAATACTCTTGGATGGAGATGGGTTGCTGGAGTTCAAACACAAGGAAAACATTATTTGGCAAGCGAATGGAACATTAAAAAATTCACCGCAAACAGATTCAATAATATTAAGTTAAATGAAAATGCTCCACCAAAAGTATCTGAAAAAACTTACTCAATAATAAAACAAGATTTTAGTAATCCTCAAAATATTGAAGATAAAAGTCTACTAATTTTTGATAATAATCTCTCTTTTGAAATTACTGATTTTCAAAATTTCAAATTTAAAAAAGTTTATTTAATTTCAAATGAAAATGATAATAGATCTATTAAGCTGAGCGAAAAAGTTTTAAAATTTAAATCCCTTTTAATTGAAGACCAAAAACAAAGGTTAAAAGCTAAATCTATTAATTATGAGGTGATCAGTATAAGTGAAATAAAAGATATTCAAAACTGTTATAGTTTATATCCCTCAGTTGGTGAAAACTTGGATTATTTAAATTTAAATAACTCAAAAATAACCTTTTTATATAGAAAACTTGATCAGTATTCTTGGCAATATTGCAACAAAGGTTTTTTTAATTTTAAAAATTATATTCCAAAAATAATTTCAACTTTCAATTAAAACCACCTAAACATTCCAATAATTCCTGCCGTTGCGTAAAAGAATTGTAAAAATAATATTCCTCTATGACCTCCTCTATACGCCCAAATTCCGATTAAAATTGCAGATAAAAGTAATAAGCAAAAACCAAAAAATTCAATACCAATATTCATAGCTACAAATAATGAATACAATATAGCTGTTATAACTCCTGCCCATTCAAAAATCTTATTATCCATAATTTTTATCTCGCAAGTTTAATAAAAATATCACCCATGCCTGCCTCTAAATTCTCTATGGGTGTATTATTTCTAAATTCACAAAATCTACCAGTTATCTGATGACTTTTTACAAAATCTATCTCATCTTTTCTGCAGCTTTTACCGTTATGCAATAAACCAATTACTATTCGGCCATTTAGATCATAGACCTGTTTGTTGTTTATCTTCTCTCCAACACAAAAATAATCTTTATTAACCCTATTTGGGAAATCTTTTTTGTTACAGGGATTTTTAATTGTGAAAACAAAAAACTCTTTAATGCCATCTTTAAATTCATATTTCATTCTTTCCACTTCAGAATATTTCATAATATCACAAGAGCACGGAATACAACATTTATAGTAATTACCACAAATTTTATTTTTAGTTTCTCTTTCACTGACAAATAAAAAATCAGGCTCACTATTAGGATCGATCAATGAGCCAGATACAGCACAATAAAGCTTATTGTATTCAATGAAATCATCATAATTTATATCTTTATCAATGATGTATTTGAAGAATTTTGGACCAGCAGCATTTCTATTACTGTCTGGAAAGATTCTAGACCAATCTGTTATTAAGTCTTTATAATAATTTTTTTCTACTGAATTTGAAATATTGGAAAAAGATAAAGTTAAGATGAAAATAATTACAAAATTAGAGATAGTTTTTGAAAAATTCATTGATTTAATTAATTTAAAAAAATTTTTATCATTTGTCGCACCTAATTTACTTTCAAATTATAAATTTAAAGTTATTAAAGTCCAATGAAAAAATTTTCTGTAATATTTTTTACATTTACCATGATGATTATCCCATCGATAACATTTGGAAATGTAATTGATAAATTAAACGAAACCGGTAAGTTTACAAAACTAAACGAAACCTTGATGAAATCTGGATTAAGTGAGAATTTAAAAGGTGAAGGACCTTTTACTGTATTTGCACCTTTAGATGATGCATTTGCTGCAATAAGTGCACAAACTTATTACGGGTTATTAAGATTGGAAAATAAAGATCAACTTGTGAATATTTTAGGACGACACGTTTTTTCAAAGAAATTAACCTCTTCAGAAATAAATAATGAAATTAAACTTAAAGCACTTAATGGTGAGGAAGTAACAATCAAAAAAGTTAATGGGATAGTTTATATAAATGAAGCTGAAGTTGTAACAGCAGATATTGAAGTATCAAATGGTATAATTCATTTTATAAATAGAGTCCTTCAACCCTTAAATTAATCATTTTTGTTTCAAAGTAATTGTTTGATTTAACTCATTAATTGAAACAGTTTTAATTTTTCCATTAGTCCATTTAATTTGAATTTTTATATCTTCCTCATTTTTTCTAATCCCATAATGAGCTACTGGCTCCATTTGACAAAGATAACCAGATCCAGAGTCAATTGTTTTAGAATGTTTTCGCAAATTCGAAATTAATGTTACTGTTGCTCCTCTTGCAGGTGCACCATGTTTATTTAAAGGTTTTATTCTTAAATATTTATTATTTGGATTTACTTTTGCTTTATATAAGGATAATGGCTGGTCTACACTTTCTCCATGGGAAACTAATAATTCCAATATTCCATCATTATCTATATCAGCTACAGCTGCTCCTGTTCCATATCCATCTGGTTCTAGACCAACATCTATTGGTATTTGTTGAAATGCGCCATCATCTAAAATTTTAAAAAGCTTGTTAGGTTCTCCAATATTGTTCAAAAAAACTTCATCATAACCATCATTATCTAAGTCGGCTGAAATAATCGTTCTTATTCTTGATGGCTCATCAAAAGGTGGTTTCGCAATATCTTCAAAAATATTATCTTTCAAAACATAAGCTCTATGAAATCCCCCCCAATTCCCATTTAAAATATCAAGTCTTCCTCGATAATAAATGTCTGATAAAGCAGTGCCCCTACCATTTTGGCGTATATCTTGCACTCTATATTCGTAAGCAACATCTAAAAATTTTCCTCTATTATTTTTATACAAAAAATTTGCTCCTCTTTCGTTAGCAGCAAAAATATCTATCTTGTCAGAAATAATATGCCCAGCGACAACTGCACGGCCACCAGTAACTTTAGCTAAATTTAATTCGACAGATTTATCAACTATAATTTTTTTATCATACTCATAATACCTGGTTGGTCCTCCATAATTAGCCACGTAAACACCATATTTTCCATCTCCTTTTCTGTCCACACAAGCGACTGATCTGCCAGCAGTTAAATTCAAATCTTTTTGATTTTTTTTAATTTCAAATAGATCTATGAAATTACGACCATCAAGATCTATTAATCTATCTGAATATTTTTTTGTTCCACTATACGTATCAGTGTTGAGAAAATATATTTCCTCATATCCATCTTTATCCATATCGCATGCAGCGACACCAATTGTTCTTCTAAATTCATCAGAAAATTTTTTTTGATTTACAATATTAATCAGTTTTCCATTCTCGTATGATAAAGCTAAATTCAGATAACCAAATCCAGTAACTATAAAATCAAAATTTCCATCTTGATTTACATCGGTGACAGATACTCCATAACTAAGTCTTTTAGGATTCTCAACAATTTGGCTTGTTATATCTTCAAAAAAATCAGCATTCAGATTATTTGGGATTAATAATAAAAATAAAACTACTAATTTTAGATAATCTTTTATTTTAATTTTCATTTTTTTTACTTTTATACTTTTTCATCCAATCAACAAATATTTTTATAGCATCCTCCATATCCTCAGTTTTGTTAGGATGGTTCTTAGCTCTACCCAGCATGGTTGCGATAACATTTACCTGATACTTAATTGAACGATTTTTAATAGTTTTAATGGTGTAAAGAGCTTTTTCCTTGTTTTTAAATCCTAAACCATGAGTAGTAGTTTTTGGATTATAATCTGAATACAGCGATAAATTTATAGGTTTAAATTTTTTACTTAATGGCATTTTGTCTATAACTTTAAAAATTGTTTTATGATTAAGGTTATTCATTTTCTTTTTAGATTTGCCATCAAAACCAATTAAACTTATTGATGATTTTTCCTTTATATTAATTTTGCAAATTAATTTTACATATCTTTTATGAAAATCTTTTATTTTAGCTTGATATATTTTTTTCGCCTCTAGATAAATTCTATCCTTATAACTTGGTGTAGAAATAAGTAAAATTCTACTTTTCCATTTGTATTTTTCTAAGCTCATATTTTTTTACTAGAACATCTTTTTGAGCAATACTTAACTCTTTCCCAATTTAACTTCCATTTTCTTCGCCAATTGAAAGGTCTTTTACAAACGATGCATATTTTAGATGGAAGATTTTCTTTTTTCACTAAAGTGTGTTTTGTTTAATAAATTTTTCAGCAGCAGGAAGAATTAATTTTTTTCTATCACTTTTCATTTTGTCAAAAATTCTAACCATCATGGATAACCTTGGATTTTTCAAAAAAAATTTTCTATTTCTGTCGATAAATCTCCAATACAACCCATCCATTATGTTACACCAATCACCTTTCTTGAAATCCATCATTTTCATGAAATAACTTGATCCACATATATATGGTTTTGTGGCAAATATTCCTCCATCACTAAATAATCCCATGCCATAAACATTAGGCACCATTACCCAATCTGAGGAATCTACAAACATTTCCATAAACCATTTATAAACAATGGTAGGTTTTATTTCACAAAGATTCATGATGTTGGATAAGATCATTAATCTTTCAATGTGATGAGACCATCCATGATTTAAAGCATTTTTAATTGCGTAATCCAACGGAGGTAAACCAGTCGTTCCGTCATACCATGACTTTTTCATTTTACGATTTTGTTTAAAAAAGTTTCCAGTTTCCATTTCGTTTGAATAACTTTGATAAATTCCTCTCATAAATTCTCTCCATCCTATAACCTGACGCACATAACCTTCTAAAGAATTTAATCTGATTTTTTTAGTTTTATGAAAATCTAAAACTTTTTTGATAATAAATTCAGGCGTGATTAAGCCAAGGTTGATATAAGGACTTAAAGCACTGTGGAATAAAATATTATTTTTTTGATCAACAGCGTCCTCATAATCACCAAATAAATTAGATTTCTCTTTGATAAAAAAATTTAATAATTTGACCACGTCATTATAATCTGTAGCAAACCAAAAGTTTTTGGTTGTTCCTGGGTGATCTTTGAATAATTTTTCAATAATAGGTTTTAATTTTTTAGTGTGGTTAGTCTCATTTATTTTTGGAAATTTTGGAATAGAGATATTTTTTGGTAACTTATTTCTATTATCTTCATCAAAACTCCATTTACCTCCTATAGGATTTCCATCAGAGCCCATTAATATGCCAGATTTTTTTCTGACTTCTTTATAAAAAGTTGCCATGAAAGGTTTTTTCGATTTTGATAAATATTGTTTAAATTCATTTCTCGAATTTAAAAACATAGGAGTTTGCAAAATATTCCATTTAATTTTCTCTTTTTTAATAAATTGATCAATTTTTTTCTCAAAAAATTTATCCTCAATTTCAAAACTTGAAATCTCTTTTATTTTCTTAGAATTAATTAATTTTTTTAATTTTTTTGTATAGTCATCTTTAAAATCTTTATCTTCAATTTTAAAATATTCTAATTTAAACTTATCCTTTTTAAGATTTTCCGCATGTGAACGCATTGATGATAAGAAGAGAAGGATTTTATTTTTATGATGTTTTTCATAAGTGCATAATTGGTAATCTTCTGCCATAAAAAATAGGTGGTCTTTTTTGAAGCGGTCCAAGTATTTTGGTGGAAATAATTGATTGCCAAGTATAAAAAATAACTTCATATTTAAATATAACTAATAAAAATTTTTATGTCAGAAAAATATCTTATTTTTGGTGCGACAGGATCCATCGGTTCTAGTTTGGCTGAACAATTAGTAAATTCAGGGAATTTAGTTCATTTAGTTGGTAGAAATGAAAATGAAACTAAAAATATTTCTGAAAAATTAGGTTGTGCATTTACAATAGCTGACGTTTTGCAAGATGGATTTGTTAATAAGGTTAAAAATGATATTTCTGACGTGAAAGGTATTGCATATTGTGTAGGGTCAATTGATCTGAAACCTTTAAGAATGGTCAATGAGCAAGATTTTAATAAGTGTATGAAATTAAATTTATATTCGGCAGTCGAGATTATAAAGGGATACCAGGATAGTTTGAAAAAAAATAAAGGTTCGGTGGTTTTATTTTCTACAGTTGCTGCTCAAAGAGGTTTTACAAATCATGCAATAATTGCCTCTACAAAAGCTGCCGTAGAGGGTTTGACAGTTTCTTTGGCTGCAGAATTTGCTCCAAATATAAGAGTAAACTGTATTGCACCAAGTTTAACCAATTCTAAAATCGCTGAACCGATGTTAAAGAACAAGGCTTTAGCAGATGGAATTGCAAAAGCTCATCCATTAAAGAGACTGGGTGAGGGAAAAGACTCAGCATCTTTAGCTAAATTTCTTATTACAGATGATAGCTCATGGGTGACAGGTCAAATTATAGCAGTTGATGGTGGAAGATCAAAGCTTTCGTAAAGTGAAAAGGTTTATTTTCTCAGTATCTTTATTCTTACTCTTAACAAACCTCTCATTTGCAAAAAATTTCAATTTAGAAAAAATTGTGGATTTAAATGGTCCTTGGGGCTCATCATTTATTAATAATGAAGAGCTTATTATAACTGAAAAAAGTGGAAAAATAAAAATTATAAATATTGTTTCAAAACAAATTTCTGAAATAAATCACAATCTTAATTTTTTAGAACATGGCCAAGGTGGAATACTAGATATTCTTTTTAAAGATAATTTTATTTATGTATCTTACACAGAAAATAGAGGTAATGGCAAAACCAGCACCTCAATTGCAAAAACAAAATTTTCCAAAAAAGAATTAAAATTTGAAAATATTTTCCAAGCCAATCCTCCTATTAATTCTGGTTATCATTTTGGATCAAGATTAGCGATTAAAGATGACTACCTTTTTGCATCTGCTGGTGAAAGAGGTGAAGGTATGATTGCGCAAGATCCAACAAAACATCCAGGCAGCATTATAAGGATAAATCTAGATGGAAGTATTCCAAAGGACAATCCTAGATTTAAAGGGAAATCTAACTGGCTTCCAGAAATATATCAAATCGGTATTAGAAATCCTCAAGGCTTAGTTTTATCTCCATTTGACGGAAAAATTTACATGAGTAATCACGGAGCAAGGGGTGGAGATTGGTTTGGTGAGGTGAAGGAGGGAGAAAATTATGGCTGGAAAATTTTAGGATGGGGGGGAACAAATTATTCTGGTATTCCTATAGGACCTAAATGGAAACCAGGCTTTACAAAAGCAATTCATTATTGGGTACCCTCAATTGCTACAAGTGCTATCACAATTTACAAAGGAAAAGAATTTAGCGAATGGAATGGTCATGCTCTTATTACATCTCTAAAAGATCAATCTCTTAGAAAACTTATATTTAAAGATTTATCAAATGTAAAAGAGGATATCGTCTTTCAAAAAAAAATCGGAAGATTAAGAGATATACAAGTACATCCAGAAAACGGTAAAATTTATTTTTTAGCAGGAGATAGTTTGTGGTTAATGGAAAAAAATTAATAAATTTTTTATGTATTTTAGTTGGAATAATATTTTATAATTGTTTAAGTATCGCAATGGAAAAACCCTATCATCATTTACCAGATGGAACTTTTAGAAATCCTGAGGGATCACCTAAAAGAGATGCCAATATAAAATGGTCATATAAAATTTTTAATCAAGAAAAAAAGAAACTTGATATGACGGTGCCAAAAAGTCATGTAATTGAAAAAAAAAAAGTAATTTTAGATCTTAAAAAATATCAAGATGACGACTATATCGCTTGGATTGGTCATGCAACTTTTTTAATTAAACTTGGTGAAACTACAATAATTACTGACCCAGTTTTCTCTAAAAACGCTGGCCCACTTATATTTGGCCCAAAAAGATATACAGAACCAGCGCTTACTCTAAATGAAATACCAAAAATAGATTTATTTTTATTAACTCATAACCACTACGACCACCAAGATGCATACACAATTAGAAAGTTTCCATATAAAGATGCAAAGGTGTTATTGCCTCTTAAACTTGGGAAATATTTCAGAAGATATAAAGATGTTAATGAAATGGATTGGTATGACGAAATAAAAATAAATGAAAAATTGAAAGTTACATTTTTACCCGCAGTTCATTGGTCAAAACGTAGTCTAACTGATACCAATAAAACTTTATGGGGAAATTTTTTAATTGAATATGACGGTAAGAAAATTTTATTTGCCTGTGATACAGGAATTGGAGACATATATAAATCTATTGGTCAAAAATATGGTCCAATTGATTTAACATTTATAAATATTGGTGCTTACAATTTTTATCCGATTATGCCTTATAAAGATAAATCTATCTATCATACAAACCCAGAGGAAGCTTTAGAAATTGCTCAAAATCTTAAAAGTAAGAAAGTGATTGGCATGCATTGGGGAACTTTCGTTCTATCTTTAGAACCTATAATGGAGCCACCAAAAAGATTTAAAGCCAGTGCCAACAAGTATGGTTTTAAAAAAGAAGATGTTTTGATTTATAAAATTGGTGAGTTTGACTCACTTAAAAAATTACTTAGTTACAATTAGTTGTCTAAAATTTTTCTTTTTGCTTTCTCAAATTCTTCCTGGGTTAAAACTCCATCTTTTAAAAGTTTATTTAATTTTTCAAGCTCATGACTTAAACTATCTTCATCAACCAAAGGAGGATCAATTTTTTCATTATCAGAATTTCCATTTATTTTATTTGCACTTTTGGCACTAAATCCATTCATTATTGCAGTTGCGCCAAGATATAAAACAAATCCAAAAATTGGTATTACCAAACTAAGAAAGATAATTTTTTCCATTAATTAATCCTCATCTTCTTCTCTCCAATTTTTTTCGTACATAAGCCATGCTGCTAATATTACTGAAAAAGTTCCAACAATCATACCATAATCAAATCCAGTTTGTTGATCGTATAGATACCAACCAAGTTGAGTTGCTCCAATCGGAGGTATGGTGAGTATAGCCATAATAATTAAAATTCTATATGGGTATTTTGGCTTTCTCATAGCTTAGCTTACCAAAAATTTTTTAATGATTTAAATATTAAATTTGCGATCTTTTGAAACAGTCAATCGTATTTTTAAGCAAACACGCGATTGTCATTGGACCAACACCTCCAGGAACTGGTGTAAGAGCCTTTGCATTTTTTGAAACTTCATCAAATGCAACATCACCAACAATTCCCTTTTCAGTTTTATTAATACCAACATCAATCACAATTGCATCTTTTTTAACCCAATCTCCTTTTACTAACTCAGGAATACCGACTGCAGCAACAACAATATCTGCCTCTAAACATTCAGCTTTTAAATCTTTAGTTTTTGAATGAGTTATCGTTACAGTGCAGTTTTCTTTTAAAAGAAGTTGTGTCATTGGTTTACCATTTAAATTCGATCTACCTATTACAACAGCTTTTTTACCATTTAAATTCGGTTCAAATTTTTTGATTAGTAAGTAGCATCCGAGAGGAGTACAAGGCACTGAGCTTTCGTAACCAGAAGAAAGATTGCCAACATTTATAGGATGAAATCCATCAACATCTTTTGTATGATCAATCGCTTCAATAACTTTTTTTTTATCTATATGTTTTGGCAAAGGCAATTGAACTAATATACCAGAAACACTTTTATCATTATTCAATTCATTAATTTTTTCTAAAATTACTTTTTCTTCAACACTATCAGGATACTTTATCACTTCAGACTTTAGTCCAACCTCATTAGCTGATTTTTCTTTATTTCTTACATAAATTTGACTTGGGGTTAAATCTCCAATTAAGATTACAGACAGACCAGGAACTTTATTATATTTTGATTTAAGTTCAGAGACCTCTTTTTTGAGCTCTTGTCTTAATAATGCAGCTTCTTTTTTTCCGTCGATTAAAATCATAATTTATTTAAAATATCATTGGTGCAATGTAAAGCTTCATACACATTTCTATAAACCAAATCAATAGAAGTAAAATTATAGGTGAAATATCCAGAGCACCTAAATTTGGCAAAAATCGTCTTATCTTATTTAAAATTGGATCAGTTAATCGATAAGTAAAGTCTAAAGCTAGATAAACAAATCTATTTTGAGTATTTAGAATATTAAAAGCAACTAGCCAACTGATTATTACATTTGCAATTACAACATAGGAATAGAGTTTAAGGATCTGTAAAACTAAATAAAAAATAGCTATCATTTCTTTTCAACATAAATCGATTGACTTGGAAATGCGAAAGAAGCTTTGTTGCTCTCAACAATTTGTTTAATTTCAATTGCTAAACGCTCTTTTACAGATAACCAATCATTCCAGCTATTTGTTTTTGTAAAACAACGAACATACATATCTATCGAACTGTCTGAAAATTTATCGACTCTGACTGCAACACCAATACTTTGCTTAAAGTCATCACTTTTATTGATATGGTTTTCTATTTGATCTCTTATGGTTTTTAATTGGTCAACTGTTGTGTCGTATTGAAGAGTGATAATCCAACTTATCAACCAGTTTGAAGTCTCACTTACATTAATAACGGCATTTTCTGCAAACTGAAAATTAGGAATTATTGCTAAAGATTTATCAAATTTTCTAATAGTCGTAGATCTAAAACCAATTTTTTCAACTATGCCCTCTATTATTCCATCAACTAAAATCCAATCTCCTATTTTAAATCTTTTTTCAACAAGAACTAAAATGCCTGATATTAGATTTTTAAATAAATCTTGCGCACCTAAAGCTACAGCCACACCAAATAAACCTAAACCCGCGATGATGGGACCGATTTTGATACCCCATAATTCTAAAACGGCAGCTAAACCTAAAATAAAAATTAAAATTTTTAATGATTTAATTATCCATCCAATTAACTCCCTAGTTAAGAGTTTATCAAGACCGCTTAGAACATATGAAACGGGCTCAATAATTTGATGCATTACCCAAAAAATTAATATTGTTATTAAGGTTCTATTTATTGTATCAACAATATCTCTGCTTTCAGCAGAAAAAGTCATATAGTAACTTGCAATAAAAAAACCTAAAACTATTGGTAAAAATCTTGCTGGTCCTTCAAGGGCGTTCACAAAAGTATCATCTAATTTATTAGTAGTTCTTTTTGAAATTATTTCTAATTTTTTTATTATTAGTTTACTTAAAATGCCTCTAAAAATTAAGAAAACTAAAAAAATTCCTAACCCAATTAATATTTGAAAAATATCAACACCTAATATCCCTTTATTCCAAACTGATAAAAAAATTTCTGAAAAATTATTTATTAAATCCATAACTAAATTTTATATAACAAAAACTCCTCTTCTCCAGGATTAAAAAGAAATATTTTTTTCCATTTAATTTCATTCAATATAGACGAGGTTTTCTCACCAATACACATCAAATTTGTATTCATCCATAAAGTCTCCGTTTGATATATCTTTATAAAATTAAGAAAACTAGAAGCACTATTTTGTGAATAAACATAAACTATATCAGGTATATTTTCTTTCAATTTGATTATAAACTTTTCATCAAATTTTTGATTATATTTTGCTCTATAATTGATAATTCTTTTTACAATAAAACCCTCTAAAGCTAACTGTTGATCTAAGTCAACAGATACTGTTTCGCCGCTGACATAAATAAGTTTTTTATTTTTAGCATCATATGTTCTTAAAATTAATTCTTTTAAATTTGAAACATTTCCTTCTGCAGCAACTGTATTTTGAAAACCTAAATCACGAGCTTTTTTTTCTGTGACATTTCCCACACAAAAACACTTAATTTTTTTATCTATATTTTTTAAATCTAAATACTTAACAGCGTTTGCACTTGTGAAAATTATTCCCTCAAATTCAGAAAAATCAATTTTATCGTAATTAATTTTTTCAATGTTAAGTAAAGGAAGGTGGGATATTTTATGACCTAACGATTGAAACTTCAAAGCTAGCTCTGAGCAATCTTCTAATGGCCTAGTCAACAAAATATGCATATCATTTCTTATAAGAATTATTAGATTTTTTTTTTAAAGTCTCACCAATCTCTTTACCGATCTCTCTAAACTTTGATTTTTCAACGATTTTTTTTTCATAGTACCTCTCCGATCCGTCTAAAGAAAAAAGCTCAGCCTCTACTTTTAGCTGGTCGCCGTCTATTTTAGAATGAACACCAACTGCAGTTTCACAGTCACCCTCTAAGACTTTTAAAACATTTCTCTCAGTATGCGCTCTTCTGTAAGTCTGATCATGATTAATTTTTTTTAAGATTGAAATAACTTCATCATCTTTTTCTCTACACTGAATAGCAATAATTCCTTGTCCAGCGCTAGGTATAATTTCTTCAGTTTCAAAAGTTTCTGTAATGTATTCATCAAGTTTTAAAAATTTTATTCCAGCACTTGATAAAAGTATTCCATCATAAAGACCATCTTTTAACTTTTTGATTCTGGTATCTACGTTTCCTCTTATAAGTTTACAGCTAAGATCAGGTCTCTTTTTTTTTATTTGAAACTCTCTACGATAGGAAGAGGTTCCGATTATAGAATTAACATCTAAGTCTCTAATTTTTTTTTTATTTAATGTTATTAGAATTTCCCGTGGATCATTTCTTTCAAGGAACGTATCGGTTATAAGTCCTTTTGTTTCATTTACAGGCATATCTTTAAGAGCGTGGACAGCAATATCAATTTCATTGTTAAGCAGTTGTTTTTCAATTTCACTAGAAAATAGACCTTTGCCGCCAACCTCTGATAACCTTGAATCCTTAATCTGATCACCTTTTGTTGATATTGACTTTATATAAACCTCTTCCTCCTTAAAACTAGTACTTTGAATAATCTTATCTTTTACTTTTTGCGCGTAAAGTATAGCCAACTTACTTCCTCTTGAACCAATCGTTATTTTTTTTTTCATAAAAATATATTTCTTACTTGTATTGAGATTGTACAATTATTAAAACTTATTTGAATGAGCAAAAAACCCTTAATTCTTGGAATAGAATCGAGTTGCGATGAAACGGCAGCATCTTTAGTTACTGAAAATGAACAAGGAATACCAATTGTTTTATCTAATGTTGTTTCCAGTCAAGAAAATGTTCATAAAGAATTTGGGGGAGTAGTTCCTGAATTAGCAGCAAGATCACATATCGAAAAAATAGATTGGATTGTCAAAAAAGCTATAAGTAAAAGTGGAAAAAAAATTGATGAAATTGACGCTATAGCCTCTACAGCAGGGCCTGGCTTAATTGTGTGTTTATCAGTCGGGTTAAGCTTTGGAAAAACTTTTGCACTTACAACAAACAAACCATTTATTGCTGTTAATCATCTTGAAGGACACGCTATAAGCCCAAAATTAAATTCTAAAATAGACTACCCATATTTACTTTTACTAATTTCAGGAGGACACTCTCAATATTTAAGTGTTGAGGCTATTGGTAAATATAAACGACTAGGTACAACAATTGATGATGCTTTAGGAGAAGCATTTGATAAAACTGCTAAACTTTTAGAAATAGACTTTCCAGGTGGACGTGAAATCGAAGTTTTGGCCGAAAAAGGAAATCCAGAAAAATACAAATTGCCAAAACCAATTATAAATAAAGGTGGATGCAATTTATCTTTTGCGGGACTAAAAACTGCTGTGCTTAAAATATCTAAAACAATTAAGAGTGACCAAGATAAATTTGATCTCGCAGCTTCTTTTCAAAAAACAATTGAAGAAATTTTGTATAACAAAACAATTATTGCCTTTAATGAGTTTGAAAAGATGAATTACTCAAAAGAAAAAAAATTTGTTGTTGCTGGTGGTGTAGCAGCAAATAAAAAAATACGAGCGATGTTAATGAAATTATGTGAAGAAAAAAATTACCAAAGTATTTTTCCCCCATTAGAATTCTGTGGTGATAACGCGGCAATGATTGCTATGGTTGGTTTAGAAAAATTTAAACTAAAATTATTTAGTGATTTAGATCATCCCGCAAAACCGAGGTGGCCATTAGATGAAGATGCGGCTTTTCTTAAAGGAGCTGGTGTAAAATTGCAATGAGTTATTGGTTGCTCAAATCTGAACCAGATGTTTGGTCGATTGATCAACAAAAAAAAGCTGGGGAGAAAGGAGCTCCTTGGGATGGTGTTAGAAATTATCAAGCCTCAAAAAATTTAAAGAACATGAAAAAAGGAGATAAATGTTTTTTTTACCATTCAAATATTGGAAAAGAAATTGTTGGCATTGTTGAGGTTATTAAAGAAGCATATTTGGATAAAACAGATAAAACTGGTCGTTTTGTAGCTGTAACAGTTAAATTTACAAAAAAACTAAAAACACCAATTTCATTAGAAACTATTAAAAAAAACAAGGAATTAAGCCATTTATCATTAATAAGACAAAGTAGACTTTCAGTGATGCCAATAGACTCTAAAAGCTGGAAAATCTTGAATAACATGAGTAAAATTTAACTATAAAATTAAACCTATGCCTAAAAAAAAAAAATCTAAAAATAAAAAAAAAATTAAAAAAAGAACTAAAAGAAAAGTAAAAAAAAAAGCTATTAAAAATAAGAGAGTAATTAAAAGAAAAACTTTATCTAATAAAAAAAATCAAAATAAAAAAGAAGGCTCATCAGTCTCTGAATTAATAATAAAAACTAAACCTGAATGGGTTAAGAGTGGACTGGCGAATAAAGCCCAATATTTAAAGAAGTACAACGAGTCAATTAAAAATAATAATGCTTTTTGGAAAAAAGAAGGAAAAAGAATTACTTGGATAAAACCTTATAAGAAGATTAAAGATGTCAAATATAGCAAAGACGATGTTAGAATTAAATGGTTTGAAGACGGAACTTTAAATGCATCAGCAAATTGTATTGATAGACATCTAAAAGATAAAAAAGATAAAACAGCTATTATTTGGGTTGGTGATGATCCTAAAGATAGTCAAAAAATTAGTTATAAACAATTACATCAAAAAGTTTCAAAAGCTGCCAATGGGTTAAAAAAACTTGGAATTAAAAAAGGTGACCGAGTTACAATTTATTTGACTATGATACCAGAGTTAGCAATTTTAATGCTAGCTTGTGCAAGGATTGGTGCTGTCCACTCGATTATATTTGGAGGATTTTCAGCTGACTCTATTTCTGGAAGAGTCAACGACTGCGAGTCAGAATATATAATTACAGCAGATGAGGGTGTTAGAGGTGGAAAAAAAATACCATTGAAAGCTACCACGGACGAAGCATTAACAAACTGTCCAAATGTCAAGAAATGTATTGTTGTTAAAAGGACAGGTAATTACGTATTTTGGAACGAAGATAGAGATGTTTGGTACCATGATTTAATTAAGGACGTTCCTGCTAGCTGTGAAGCTGAAGAAATGAATGCTGAAGATCCTTTGTTCATACTCTATACTTCAGGGTCAACTGGAAAACCCAAAGGTGTTTTGCATACAACTGGTGGGTATATGGTCTATGCATCAATGACTCACCAATACATATTTAATTACAAACCTAAAGATATTTATTGGTGCACGGCAGACATTGGATGGGTAACTGGACATAGTTATATTATATATGGGCCGCTTTCTAATGGTGCTACAACTATAATGTTTGAAGGTATACCTAATTATCCTGATAGCTCTAGGTGGTGGCAAATAGTAGACAAATATAGAGTTAACACATTTTACACAGCACCAACTGCTATCAGAGCTTTGATGAGAGAGGGCAGCGATCCAGTTAATAAAACATCCAGAAAATCCTTAAAATTACTAGGCACTGTTGGAGAACCAATAAACCCTGAGGCATGGATGTGGTACTACAAAACTGTTGGAAATTCAAAATGTCCAATAGTTGACACTTGGTGGCAAACAGAAACGGGAGGAATACTTATCGCCCCTCAAACAGGAGCTATTCCACTTAAACCTGGTTCCGCTACTAAACCTTTCTACGGGATAAAACCATGCTTGGTGGACAAAGACGGAAAAGAGATAAAAGGAGCAGGTGAAGGCAGGCTTTGTATATCCCAGTCTTGGCCAGGACAAATGAGAACAGTTTATGGTGACCATCAAAGATTTATTGATACTTACTTTTCTCAATTTGATGGAAAATATTTCACAGGCGACGGATGTCGAAGAGATAAAGATGGTTATTATTGGATAACAGGAAGAGTAGATGATGTAATCATAGTATCAGGTCATAATCTTGGAACAGCAGAAATTGAAAGTGCTTTTGTGGCACATCCAAAAGTTGCTGAGGCAGCCGTTGTTGGTTATCCTCATGACATAAAGGGTAATGGACTTTATTGTTATGTTACACTTAATGCTGGGGAGACTGAAACAGGTGATCTAGAAAGGGAGTTAAAACTGTGGGTAAGAAAACAAATTGGCCCGTTAGCAACACCTGATCTTATACAATTTACTCCAGGTTTACCAAAAACTAGATCGGGTAAAATTATGAGAAGAATTTTAAGAAAAATTGCAGCCAATGAACACGGTCAATTAGGTGACACTACCACTTTGGCAGACCCAAAAGTTGTTGATAGTTTGGTTGAGAACAGAAAAAATAATTAAAAATTTATTCTTTCTTGAAATTCTTTTTTAATGGTGTCCCATTTCAAGATAACCGAATTCAAAACAATTTTTCTATCTAAAGTTTTTAATTCTTCCGCGATTGGTGCCCATTTATATAAAGATAAGGCGCTTGGGTTAAATGGGAGATCACTATAATAATTATCCCAATTTATATTATGCAACCTTTCACTAAAATTATTTTTTGCACTTTCTACAATATCAAGTGGCATATTGTTGGAAATTTCATCATCTAAGATCTTTAAAAAAATTTCTTTGGATTTTCCAAAATCATTATAATTGAAATTATTTTTAAGGTAAGAAAATGTATATAAAGTGAGATCTTGCAGGGCTACTGAATAAATGTTCCATTTTGCCAAGTTAACTGATGACATAAATTCATCATTTTCAAAATGAAGAACGTATCTTGTTCCCATTCTGGTTTTCAAATACCCGTAAAGTGTAACTTGGGTTACCCAAGCTGACTTAGATTGAATAAATTCTTCTAGATCATCAAGATTCTTAATCTTTTTTTTTGGAATAAAAGCCTTAAAGAGAGCAAAAAGGTAAGTTTTAAAATCTCTCCATCTGAGATCTTTCCAAGTAAGCTTATATTTGCCCATAAAATTAGATATTTTTATTATATATATCCCAAAAATAGTGGGATTTTGAACAATTTTAACACTTTAAATATCTTTGATAATGGTTATGGTTTTGGGCAGTTATAACTAATAAGAGAGAGGTATAAATGTCAAAACAAGAACAACACTGGGAAAAATCCAAGGGTTTGCTGATGATGACGTTAGCAATTTGGTTTGTATTCTCAATTGGCATCTTCCTTTTCGGAGCAGAAATGAACGAAGTCACAGGACCATTTGGTTATCCATTGACTTATTGGTTCACATGTCAGGGATCTCTTGGAATATTCGTAATACTAATTTTTTGGTTTGCAAATAGACAAGAAAAAATTGACGAAGAGTTCGGCTTCAGTGAAAAAGGAGATGACTAATGATTAAAGGTAATTTTATAGACAATCTACCTAAAGTTTATGGAATCTATACAGGAGGTTTCCTGGCTTTCATAATCATTATGTCGATTGCCGAGCAGATGGGTGTCACTGCGAAAACAATTGGAATTTGTTTCGTTGCTTTTACAGTAGCCATCTATGCTATAATTGGTTATCTATCACGTACAGCTCAAGCTGATGCGTATTACGTAGCTGGAAGACAAGTACCTACTGTGTTCAACGGAATGGCAACTGCAGCAGACTGGATGTCTGGTGCATCATTCGTTGCAATGGCAGGTGGTATTTATTTTAAAGGTTACGGTTATATGGCACTACTTGTAGGTTGGACTGGTGGATATGTATTAGTCGCATCACTATTAGCACCTTACCTGAGAAAATTTGGCTGTTACACAGTTCCAGATTTTATTGGTACAAGATACGGTGGTAATTTAAGTAGATTTATGGCAGTAGTGGTTTTAACTGTTGCCTCATTTACTTATGTGACTGCACAAATTAACGCCACAGGTACAATTGCATCTGTTGCACTTGATATACCATTCCAATACGCTGTATACGTTGGACTAGTAAGTATCTTACTTTGTTCAATGCTTGGTGGTATGAGAGGAGTAACTTGGACACAAGTAGCTCAATATATCGTACTAATCATAGCTTATTTATTACCAGTATTCTGGATCAGTAACAAAATGGGTGCGGGTTTCTTCCCTCACTTCATGTTAGCTGATGAAGTTTCTAGAATAGCTGAATTAGAGGCTCAGTTTGGTTTTGTTAAAAACTCTGCTGAAAATCTAAAAGAAGTACCAAAAGGTTTGGCTGGAATAACTAAAGCTCACTCAGCGGTGAACGCAACACCTTGGGCATTTATTTCATTAGCGTTAGCGATGATGATGGGAACAGCTTCATTGCCTCATGTTATGATGAGATATTTTACTACTCCAAGTGTAAAAGCAGCTAGAAAATCAGTAGGTTGGTCATTATTCTTTATCTTCTTACTTTATTCTTCTGCTCCAATGTTAGCGACATTATCTAAGTTGTCATTGATTGATCCGTCACTACCAACAGGTATTATCGGTAAATCAATTTCAGAAGTTCAATCGATAGATTGGTATCAAAACTGGAACCAAGCAAACTTAATGTTTGTGAGCGACTTTAACGGAAATGGAACACTTGAATTAAATGAGTTTTTCATGGGTGGTAAAGCCGTTGTATTAGCAACTCCAGAAATAGCTGGATTACCATATGTAATCTCAGGTCTGGTTGCTGCTGGAGGTATGGCTGCTGCCATGTCAACAGCTGATGGTTTGATTTTAGCAATTGCAAACGCAATCTCACACGATGTTTATTATAAGATCATCGATCCAAAAGCTGAGACTGCGAAGAGACTAGTTGTTGCAAGGGTATTACTTGTAGTAATTGGTTTTGCAGGTGCAACAATCGCAGCTCTTGAAATCCAAGGTATTTTAGGTTCTGTAATCTGGGCTTTTGACTTTGCAATGTCAGGACTATTCTTCCCACTAGTACTTGGTGTATGGTGGAAGAGAGCTAACAAAGAAGGTGCTATAGCTGGTATGGCTTTAGGTTTAATTTCCGGTGCTGCTTACCTAGTTTGGGTAAGAACAGGTGGAAGTGGATTCTTAGGTATTACTCAGTTAACATTCGGTATCTTTGGTTCGGCTGTCAGCTTGGTAGCTATGGTTGTAGTCAGTTTAATGACTCAAGCACCTAACGCTGCTACGCAGAAAATGGTTGATGAGGTTCGTGTACCAGCTGGTAAATCGATCCTTGGAAAACAACACTAAATAATCTTTATTAAGGGGCGATTAATTTCGCCCCTTTTAATTTCGATCTTTTTCAAATATAAATTTCTTAATGTCGGCTAACTTTCATCCCTTAGTATATATAATTGACTATATTCTGGGGGTAATCATGTGGACTTTAATTGGAAGAGTTGCAATGAATATTTTTCAAAAAGAAGATTCTCAATTTTTTTTTATGAGAGTTTTTGTTAAATTTACCAATCCTCTCATTAACTTATTTAAGCCTATAACTCCATCTTTTATAATTCAACCAATCGTCCCCCTTTACGTTGCTTGGTTTTTTTTCATGATAAGGTTTTACTTTATGCCTTGGGTTTTGGGATACTCAGTTATGGGTATGCTATCTTTTCCGTTAGAAAGTGAAATTTCAAGACAAATTTATCAATTTTTTAATTAAATTAGATTTTAAAATTTGGTACTAGTTAATTTAATAATCTATGAAAAAAATACAAATTTCACCTTCAATTTTATCTGCAGATTTCAGCCAATTAGGAAAAGAAATAAAAAAATTGGAAGATGCAGGAGCAGATATGATTCACGTTGATGTAATGGATGGGCACTTTGTACCTAATTTAACTATCGGGCCTCCTGTAATTAAGGCACTGAAAAAAAATTCATTACTACCCTTTGATGTTCACTTAATGATCTCACCAGTCCATAGATATATTGAGAGCTATGCAAATGCAGGTGCAGATATTATAACTATTCATCCAGAGGCAACTAATGATCTTTTAGAGTCAATAAATAAAATTAAAGAATTTAAAAAAAAGGTGGGTATATCATTAAATCCCGAGACAAAAATTGAGATTATAGAGGAAGTTTTAGACCAAATAGATTTAATCTTAATAATGAGTGTAAATCCGGGTTTTGGAGGGCAAAAATTTATGCCTGAAGTTTTGA
>CACBCU010000016.1 GCA_902537895.1 uncultured Pelagibacteraceae bacterium
ATAATAGAGTAGAAAGTCTGAATATCTCAAATAGTGGCGCTATTGTATTTCATCATTTAAGTTATTTAAAAAAAAAGAGTTGATTAATTTAAAAATTATTAATAACTATTGCGCATGCCCTTGTAGCTCAGCTGGTAGAGCAATTGATTTGTAATCAATAGGTCCGCGGTTCGAATCCGTGCGGGGGCACCACTTCACTTACCTTTTAATCAAAATAATTTATGCAAAAGCTATTCTTGCCACAATAAGTGTGGTCAGAGTGTGGACAGATTTGTAGACCAATCAAGTGATCTATTTATCCAACTAACATTTCTCTTGCATCAAAATTTAAATATAATTCTTTCCATCTTTCATAATCACCAACTGGAACTTTTAATGGTTCACACAATTTAATTGCTCTTAGAACACTCTCAACTAATACTTTATAGAAACCTTGACCTGGTTGATTCATTCTATCGTGATCTAAAATTTCTATTTTTGAGATAGTTCCATCTGGTTTTAATTCTAATTTTATTCTTACTAATAGATTTTCATTATACGATAATCCTAATGGAATGCTCCAACACCCAAATATTTGTGCCTTAAGAGCGTCCTCTTCACTAAGTGTGAGAACTGAATTATTTAAATTTTTATTATCTTCTGAATTACCGTTATTTGATTTTAAAATTTCCTCACCCTCAGCAATTGACTCATTAATTAAAGCTTTTATCGATTCTGCATCTATAATAATTTTTTCTCCAGACTCATTTAGTAAAATTGATTTGGCCTTAGAAAATTCCTCCTCTGTAAGAGCACCTGATTTATACAAATCGTTTAATTTACTCAACTCCTCTGTAATACTTGCTGAATAAACGTTTATACTAAACAACAAACCCAGAACCACGATCCCTAAAAGTCTTTTCATCTTTTTTTATGCATATCTGTTAAAAATGAAAGTGGAAGACCGCAAAGCCAAACCTTAAATAAACCAATTTCACCACCAGACATTATTGTATCTAGTATGCTAGTTAAATTAGATCCAAACAAACTATCAATGATTGTAAACGGAATGCCCAGAATTAACAAAACTGTAGTTGCACCCCACAATCCAGTCATAATTATAAAAAATATAATTCGTTCATGCGGTTTCATTAACCAAGTTTACCATTGTCGTCAAATTGTTGTCACGTATTAATTATTTATGAATTAATGTTGCAAACAAATATTTATTTAAACTTTAGCAATTGATTTGTAATCAATAGGTCCGCGGTTCGAATCCGTGCGGGGGCACCATCACTCAATAAATTCAACGTTAATTTTTTTTCAGAATTTTAGTTTTCAATAAATTTCTATAGTGAGTGTGACGCTATTGTGACGGCAGTGAGATGCAATCAAGTAGTCGTTTAATTAAAGTTCTTCAATATTTTTTTTAAATTTTTGATTAATTTTCTCTTTGAATTCATTTAAAGAAATAATTCTGTCATTTTCTTTTCTCATCATTCGGTGAATCATTCTATGGCAATTCGCACATAATATTGCAAAGTCCTCTGCTTTTCTTTTCATCTTTTTATTTAAATCAGCTTTTGATTTAACTTTGAACTTTGGCTCTATATGATGTGCCTCAATAAAATCTTTCTTCTTGCTATATTCGCCATAAACCTTTTCATAATTTAGTCCGCAAGCTTGGCAGGTATAATTATTATCTTTTTTGATCTGTCTAATAAATTTAGGATCTACTTGAATAATTTCATTTTCATTATTTATATGTTTAATTATTTTTTTCTCATAACCAGTTGATAGTTGATCTTGATCAAAACTAATATTTTGTGAAACACTTTCTGAAACTCCTCCTCTTTCAATAGCTATTTGATACATTTTCATCATATCAATAAGATCTTTTTTTAAGATATCCTCAGAAGGTAGATTTTTAATCTTATATATCTTTCCAAAAGCTGTGCTTTTAGCCCATCGTTCACTTTTTTTATTTTTGTTTTCAAGAACTGTTTTGGAAACATTTGAAAAAAACTTTTTATGCTCTGGTATTTTTTTTCTTAAATTAATTGCACCATCAACTAATTTATGATCAACATCTTTTGGAAAGTTTAATCTAACGTTATATTCACCTTGGCCCAAAGCAAACATAATCAGTTTTTCATTTTTGCTGACCGCATAAACTGGATAATAACCACATTGAGGTGAAATTCTTCCATTAGGTTGAAGACATACTTTGGGATGCAAAATTGCTATCCAAGGTGCGCTAACCCATTGTCCATCACCTGCACTAGCATGAACCTGATAATTCTCTAACTCATTTTTAAAAATTAAATTAAATATTTTTGGTATTTCTCTAGATATCCATTTTGCTAACTCGTTACCGGGAGGTATACTTGGTTTTTTTGGATTAGTTATTGTCCTTTTTCTTTCTGTTTGAAACTCTGTCCCTAATTTAAAAAGAGTATTTCTTAAACTTAAATTTTGAAAACTTCTTAATCCCCATACACCTTTTCCTTTTCCTTCTACGGAATAAAAAATATCCTCTCCAGATCCATATTTTCCTGATCCATATTTTGAGTCACTAGTATTTTCATATAATATTTCTCTAACAGTATCCTGCCAATGTGAATTTAATTTTCCATTTCTTAAACTTGAGACTTCTTCAAGTAGTTTAGATAAATGAGCCGAGCCACCCAAATTCTCTAGAGCTTTAATTGTATCTTCTTTCCAAGTTGCCATTTAAAAACTTTATCACTGTGACGCTAGTGTGACTAGATTAAAGTTATTTGAATGATTTTGTTGAAAACAAATATCTATTTAAAGTTTTATTCCTGATTTGTAATCAATAGGTCCGCGGTTCGAATCCGTGCGGGGGCACCATAAATATAATAAATTAGTAAATATTATTTTTTACGTAATAATTTATTAATTTGTAAATAATTTTTTTCCCAAAAATTTTTGGCTTCCAATTAGGATCTATATTTTTAATATTCTTTTTAAAATTAGTTTTTTTAAACTTAAAATCCTTTTTTCTATAATATTTTTCCTTAATTTTAACAAAATTTCTAAAATCCAACTTAAAATATTTAAAAGCATAATTTAACATTTGATAACCTGAATATTCTTTACCATTAGACAAGATAAAATCATTTGGTTTTTTTGTTAAACATTTTGTGATAAGATAACATTGCTCTTTACACCAATTCCACTCTCTAATTATGTCCAATTTTCCAAAATCAGTTTTCTTATCAAAATTTTTTGCATTAATTGCTGCAAGGCATATTTTTGAAATTAAATAATTTTTCTCTCTAAAAAAGGACTCTGAGTTAAAAAATACAAAATTATAAGCATTTAAATTGTCAATATTTCTAAATTTTTTTGTAATATTAAAAGAAAGTAATTTAGCCATTCCATAGGGACTTATTGGTTTTTTTTTGCTATTTATTGTTATTCTTTTTTTTGTATCAGAAAAAATTTCAGATGAACTTGCATTAAAAAACTTTGATTTCAAATTAAGTTTTTTCAACCCTTCTAGAAAATTTTTACATCCTAAATAATTACTTTCAAAGGTCTGATTTTTTTTTTTAAAAGATACACTAGGTGAACTTTGACCAGCAAAATAAAAGATATAATCGTATTTTCTTTTTAAAATTTTTAGAATTTGTTCTTTGTTGAGAATATTAAGATAAATGGCTTTGACTTTATTGGTATTAATTTTTAAATCTTCAAGTTTTTTCTTAGTCTTAGATACTGATCTAGTTGTTATTTGAATATTGTAATTTTTTTTTAGCAAGATTTGACTTAAACAAATACCAAATTGACCAGAACCTCCAACAATTAAACATTTCATCATTAAGCCATAAATTTATATCAACAAGTCTTCGGTGTATCTTTTCAGGGGCACTATTAATAAGTTTCCCTTCTTAATTGTTCAATTTTAATTTTTTTTTGAAGGCTATTATTTTGATCATATAAGAGATTAAACTTGATCTTTTTATTAGTTTTTATTGTTATGCTCTTAGCGTTTCTTACCTCTATATTATCAGCGACTGCACTTATGGGTCTTTTTTTTGAATTAAGATTTTTTATAATAATTTTTGATTTATCATTTATAATTTTCCCT
Organism: uncultured Pelagibacteraceae bacterium; assembly: GCA_902537895.1. Lineage (GTDB taxonomy): Bacteria > Pseudomonadota > Alphaproteobacteria > Pelagibacterales > Pelagibacteraceae > Pelagibacter. Next base: position 4,097 of record CACBCU010000016.1, read on the forward strand.
TTCCATCTTCTGGGTCTAAAAGGACTAATTGGAGAAATAGATAGCTTCTTTGAATTCAAATTTAAAATTGGTCCATGAACTGAAAGATTGTAAGCTGTACTACCCGCTGGCGTTGATACTAACACTCCATCAGAAACTAATTTTTTGATTATTGATTTAGAACCCTGAGATATTGATAAGGATGCCGCCTGTCTACTTTGTCTTAAAATTGAAACTTCATTTATAGCAATATGTTTTTTTTTTAAATTATTACTGTTAGTGACTGTCATTTCTAAAGGTGAAATAGAAATCATTTTTGCTTTTGATAAATTCTTTATTACATTTTTTGATGAAAACTTATTCATTAGGAAACCATAATTTCCTGAATTTATGCCGTAAAAAATTTTTTTAGAATTTTGGTTTTTTTTCAAAGTCTGTAGCATAAATCCATCTCCACCTATAACTATTGAGATATCAGATTTTCTTAATTTGCTATTTTGTGTAATCTTTGAAAGAGACTTTTTTATTCTTATAGAGTTACGATTTTTATCTGAAATAATCTTGATTTTATTCATCATGGTGCCCTCGGCCAGACTCGAACTGGCACTCCGCAAGCGGCAAGGATTTTAAGTCCTTTGTGTCTACCAATTTCACCACGAGGGCATTAATGAATTTCATGAGTGTTTATGCCAATATTTATAATTGAACAAGATGAATAAGTAAATTTTTTTTATTTTATCTCCCCAGGTTCTAGTCTAGTTCTAGTTATCCCATATTATCCTATAGAGTTTTGGTTAAATTTACTAAAATGTATTTACAATTTCTAGGGTTGCACCATATTCAGGTATTTGACTCATCAAGCTATAATTCGAACTCATTCTGATATCGAAACCATTTAAATCTCTCTTATAACTTAAAGATGCTTTGTCATTATCTAAAGTCATAGCATATTCGGTGTCATCTGTTCTTATATAACCAAATCCTAAATATAAAGTATCGCTATGAGCATTATCACTTTGATTTCTTTCATATATAGTCATTATGGAAAAACCATTATCGGTTACTAAATCAAATCCAATATTTGCTCTTAAATTTTTAGAATCTTGATCAATTGATTTTGTATATTCTGTAGTTTCCGATAGATAACGATATGTTGCATCTGAAGACGGACTAAAATCTATTCCAAGTTCTAATCCACCATTTGGTTTAAACGTGAAAGAATTATAATCTAAAATATCACTTATGGTAAAACCAGCAGATATCATTCCAGTTTCAATTGTTTGAGCTTTGTAAACTAAGGCTGCAGGACCATTTTCTCTATATTCGGATAATTCTGTATAGCTTAAATCAATTCTTAAATTAGGAGTAATATTAAAATCTTCTTTTTTATATGTTGTTAAGTAGTTAAGTGAACCAAATATTTGTGTACCATCTCTCTCTCCTGTTCTAGTGCTTCCTCCCCCTTTTCTAATATGATCAGTTTTCAATGTGCTCACTCCAACGATACCTTCAGTAAATTTTTCATCATCATGAGGAAAAGTCCCATAAACTGATAAACTAAAAGACTCAGTATCTAAATTAGTCCCAGATGTGCCGACATCAACATCATCATTACCAAATCTAAGAGCATAACCATATAATCTATTTTTGCTTATCTTTTTATCCATACCAAGTGTAATACCTTTGGTATTAATTTTTTTAGATGATGAAGTAGATGTATCTCCAGTTCTACCAATACTTACGCTACCCTCACTCCAAAATGACCAATCATCTGATAATCTATCTAGAACTTCATTTGTTTTATTTGATATAGGAATAATGTTAGAAAGCGATGCCACCATTGAATTAGAAAAGTTTAATCTAATATTTTGATCACTTAATTGATCATTATTTCTATGTCTTCTTAACCAATACATACGGTTAAGAACTGGAGTACTTGCTTGAATAGCAATTTGTTTTGCTGTTGCAGTTTGAGAATCGATTGAGCTTAAAATATCCTTACCTTCATCAGAAGTAGTTATTGGATCATCACAATCACCATCAATTATGCTCCAATTACAACTTAAATTAAATTCAAAAACAACTTCTGCCTCATCAATTACAAACATTTTACTTCCATCGGAACTAAATGCTGTTTCTCTTCCTCCTACTATACCGTAGGTGGATGTATCAAGAGTTCCCTGAAGTGAATGTGTACTGATAGTAAAAGGTGTTGTTAATTCAAACTGCCTAATTTCATCACCTACACTGTCAGTTATATACATTTTAGTACCGTCGTAATTAAAAACGATTCCGTCTACATATTCTGGTTGAGGATCAGGTTGTATTTCGCCAACATAAGTAACTCCTGATGTAATAACAAATGGGTTATCAAGTGTGTATTCATGAATTGATTGAGGGTTGTTAGTGTTGTGGTGGTGGTTTCCAGTAATAAACATTTTCGTTCCATCATTATTAAATGCAACTGAAGTAGGTCTTTTATTTTGTGAGTTTGTGCTATAATTTTGGCCCGTTGGAAAAGTAGTACTTGCAGTATCAATTTCATATGGTGTAGTTAGCGTGAATTCGATAATAGTTTTATGCCAATCAGAAATAAACATTTTTGTACCATCGTTATTGAATACTATTTGCCTAGCTCCATGAAGAACAGTTGCTGAACCAGTATATGACCCTACAGCTATACTGGTTCTTAAAGTTGCTGTAGAAATATTGTAAGCTGTTGTTAAGTCATACTCATAAATTCTATCACCTGTCGCACTGGGGGAATAGGCTGAAGTATACATCTTGGTACCATCATTATTAAAAGTCAATCCATCTGCATGGTAGTTGGTTATAGCTTCTACCGCTTTAGTTCGTACAAGAGTTGGCTCCGCTATAGCTTTAGAAAAAAATAAAGCTAAAAAAAATATGATGTAATGAATTTTATAAATATTTTTCACAACAAATAATCATCAATACCTCAAAAAATTCAAGAAATGAGTGCTAAAAATTTTAAAACATTAAAGTTGAAATGTCTAGGTAGGACAAAATTCATGATGAATAAATATCGTTAATAGTTATTATTATTCAATGAAAAGCAATATTGTTGAATCTCAATTAAAAAAGAAATCACAGGCAAAGCTTGCTTTATCAATTAGCCTATTTTTCGTGCTTTTAACCGCAACTGGATACCTCTTTAATTCTAAAGAAGTAATTTTTCTATTTTATATTTTTTGTTTTGTATTTTTTTATAATTTAATAATCCAATTTTTATTAGAAAGGTTTGATATTAAATCATGATAAAAACACTTATTAAATTAAAGATGTTAAAATTAATACTAATTGGTGGAGTATCAACGGCTTATGTTTTTAAAAAATACTGTGATCAAAAAAATGAAGTTAAAAGTAAAAAAGAAAAAAAACTTTTAAATTAAAAGAAATACCAAACAAATCATTTGAACAAAATTAATTACTACAGATATAAAGTGTGAATATTTAAATTTCTTATCCTGTTTTTCGTCTCTATATTTATTAATTAATGGCATTAATAAATAGTTTGATGTGGCGAATAAGATTGTGATCAATAAAATTAGATAAAAATCGACACCTAATTTACTTAAAAATAAAAATGTTAGCAGGACAGCAAAGCTAATCGCTAAATTAACATTATAATAAAAAGGAAATATTCTTCTAATAAACTTTCGAGCATTATCTTCATCTAAAGTAGTAAATACTACTGGAGCAATCACAAACGAGAAAAATAACATTATCCCTAAAATCATTGCTATTAAATAAATACTAAGTTGTTCAATCATAAATTACTCTTTTACACTACCAGCTGTTAGACCACTGACTAAATATTTTTCAAAATATATGAAAATAAAAAGTACAGGTAAAGTTACAATTACTGAACCTGCCATTAAGTATTGACGCGGTGTTTCTGCATCCCCGCTTAGATATTGAATGGCTCTTGATAAGGTAAATGATTTAGGACTATCTAAAAACATCAATGAAAAAAGGAATTCATTCCAAGCAATCATAAATACATAGAGTGCAACGGATGCAATAGCAGGCAAACTTAAAGGAATAATAATCTTTAAAATTATACCAAACCAATTTTGACCATCCATAATTCCTGCATCCTCAATTTCCTTTGGAATACTTTTAAAATATCCTTGCAACATATAAATAGCAACCGGCAAGGTTGTGGCCGTATAAACAATCAATAGACCAAAGATTGAGTTTCTTAATCCAAGTTGACTAAACACAGTATATAAAGGGATCACTAAAACAATAGCTGGAAACATGTAAATGATTAAAATCGAGGTTGATAAAAAGTTTTTGCCAAAGAAATTTAATCTAGCAACTGCATAAGCTGCTGGTATTGCAAATAATAATGTGACAATAACAGTTCCGATAGAAACTGCTGAGCTTATTAAGATATATCTACCAAAATTATAGGTTTCAAAGATTACAAAATAAGATTTAAATAACTCAGCTAAGCTTTTGGTAAAATCTAGACTAAAATCTAAAGGATTAACTAATAAAGCTATTTGAGTTTTAAAACTTGTAACCAACATAATGTAAAACGGAAATAAGATTACAAATGCAAAGAAAACGATGCCAAATAAAGTGATAAAATCAAAAATAATTTTTTCAGATATGAAATCTTCCTTTAGAGATTGGATACTGTATTTCTTGAGTTTGTTGGTAAAAAATAAAGTGATTAAGAAAACTCCAAGAATATACCAGTATGGAGATGCTTCATTTAAGTAAAAATACAAAAATGAAAATATAAATGATAATGAAAAAATCTTTATTAAGTGATTAATCTTATTGCCAATTAAGACAAATGCTAAAGGTAATAGAATACCAATCAAAAAAATAGGAGTGACGTTTAGATTGGTAAAACTTAAACCTTGTAGTGTAGCCATGATTTTCCAAATTGACAAAATACATGTCAGAAAAAAAGATGAAATGATCAAAAAAATTGCAAGAGATTTAAACCTCATTAGCCCTCTTTCCAATTAATCTGAAATAAATAACCATGAAACTAAGAAGTAACATGACAATAACTATTGAAACAGCAGACCCCATCCCAATATCTGATACTGCAAAGCCTTGTTGATAAACATTGATAGGTAAAGTTCTTGTACCTGACGCACCACCGGTTAATAAAAAGATATCTTCAAATTTATTAAAGTTCCAAATAAACCTAATCATAAATAAAATTGAGATGATGGCTGTAATTTGAGGCAGTGTAATATGGATAAATTTTTGAATTGGACTTGCTCCATCCACCTCCGCTGCTTCATACAAACTTTGTGGTATAGCCTGCAATCTTGCTAAAATAAAAAGAAAAGCGAGTGGAAAGTAGCGCCAAATTTCAAAAAAGATAACTGTGGTCAAAGCTAATCTTAATTTAAATTCAAAACCTAAAATACTCATGGTTATATATTTTTGGCCTAATAAATTTATTGGTTGCTCTATGATATTAAAATTAACCAATAATGCATTTAAGGTTCCACTATTAGGATCCAATAATAAAGTCCAGGTATAAGCTAAAGCAACTACCGGGCCTACATAAGGAAAAAGTAAAATACCTCGCATATAGGTTCGACCTTGAATGTTTTGATTAACTAATTGTGCTGCCAAAATTCCAAAGATAATTGCACCTACTGTGCCAAAAAAAGTGAAGTAAAATGTTGTTAAAAGTAATTCAACAAAATTATTTTCATAAAAAACTTTTTTAAAATTTTCTAAAGTAAAATTTGTCGTCAGAAGTGGATTATCTGCTTTCCCACTTAAAATTGGTTTTTGAGATTTAATTATTTTTTTGTCAATTATTTCACCTTTGTTATTTAATACGGTTATTTCAAAATTCTCCCTATATTTCGCCTGCCAATTTCCAAAGTTACAAACAATCTTTTTAGATTGAAAATTACATCTTGGATCAAGATTAATTGGTGAAACATTTGTAGGAAGTTTATCTTGAAACTGAACATTTCTTATTTCTTGAATTAATGAACTATTTCTTAATTTATAGATAATTTTTAATTCTGATTGATTTTCTGAAATTGATTTAACAATTTTCTTTGCTCTAGGTTCTGGAATTCTAATATCTTTTAATTCAATGTCTTTAAAACTAATCCAAACATTTGCAAATATAGGAAATAATACAATGGCAAAAACTAATAAGACTGCAGGTAAAACTAAAGTGTAAGCAGTTCTTTTTTCTAATTTTGATAATGAATCACTCATAATAAAAAGCGGATAATAAAATATTATCCGCTTTTTATAAATTTATTATTTAAAACTTAGCTAATTCAGCGTTAATTTTCTTAACTGCTTCATCAACTGAGATTTGATCATCAATATATTCTCTAGTGATTCTGTTTAAGAATTGAGAATTGATAATTTTTGATGCTCGAGATAGTTCACCTTCTTTAACACCCCATCTGTTAGCAGTATCTAGACCTGCAACGATGTTATCAATAACATCTGCAGAATAAAGATCCGTTAAAGGAGCTTTTCTATCAACACCTACAGGTAATTTACTCCAAGCTTTAGTGTAAGCACTAGGATCACTTTTATTTCCTCTTCTTACTGGAAATTTTCCTTCCGGAGCGATTCCTAATGTAGCCGTATAACCCTCACTCATAGAGTACTCTATGAATTTTTTAGCTTCATCAGTATCTGCATCCGCAGTTATTCCAAAGTATCTTACATCTGCCCAAGCAGCTCCTTTTCTATTGTTGGGTCCACTAAAATTTGTAATGAAACCTGTTTTAGAAGCTAACTCTGATGATGTTGGATCACTGTTTATTGTAGGCGGAGCAGAGTCTCTTAAACCTGCTAATTCATCCATAATAAATGGTGACCAAATAATCATTGGTGTTTTACCAGCAAAGTATAAAGCTCTAGATTGTTTCCAGAATAATTCCCCTGGAGGGCTAGCTTTTGCAATTACTTTATAAAATTCTAAAGAATTCTTTAAAGCTTTACCTTGCTTTTTAGTTCCACCTTTCTTAACGAAATTTACTCCATTCGCTAAAAGCACATGTTCAAGTACCTGGCTCATAAAATTTTCGTCTGTTTTCGTAGCAGCTACAAAACCAAACATGTCATTACTTGATAATGTGTTAACAGCTTTAACTATGTTAGCGTAAGAAGTTGGTGCTTCTAAACCAGCTTTTTCAAATAGGTCTTTTCTGTAGACAACCATTTGTGTCCAGCCATCAACTGGAACAGCAGCAATTTTTCCACCTTTCTTGGCCATATTTAATGCACCCGGTGCAAATGTTTTCTTGCCTAACGATTTTACGACAGCGTTATTTGCATCAACATCTAATATGCCTGCTTCAGCCCATGGTAAAACATATTGTAATGTGTGATAAATCACATCTGGAAGATCTCCCGCTGCTGCTGCTGCAGTAGCTCTAGTACCAAGATCTTTCTCCTCAATAGGTATGACTTCAACTTTAATTCCAGTTTTTGCCTCAAATGCTTTAGCCATTTCCTCTTGTTTTGCCATTCTCGCTGGTTGAACCTCTGTGGTCCAAAATTTGATATCTGCAAAACTAGTATTAGAAATTAGAAATACTAGAACAGATATATTAATTATGATTTTTTTAATCATTCGTTCCCCCTCTTATATTGTTTTCCCAAACACTCGAGATTTTTTCATTGCGATAAATCTAGCAGTGTAATAAATTTTTAACAACATTTAATGGTAAGTTAAAATCCTCTTAAATCTAATAAATGTCTAAAATTACAATTAAAAATCTCGAAAAATCTTTTAACGACAATAAAGTTATAAAAAATTTTAATATCAATATTAGTGATGGAGAGTTTATTGTTTTAGTAGGTCCTTCAGGTTGTGGAAAATCAACTTTATTAAGAATGATTTCAGGATTAGAAAGTATTGATCAAGGAGAAATTTACTTAGATACAAAATTAATTAATAATCTAATTCCTTCTAAACGTGAAATTGCAATGGTCTTTCAATCATATGCTTTGTATCCTCATATGAATGTTTTTGAAAATATGTCTTTTGGACTAAAAATGGAAAAAATTCCAAAAAATGAAATTCATGATAAGGTCAAAAGTGCAGCTGCTACACTTCAAATAGAAGATTTGTTAGAAAGAAAACCTAAGCAACTTTCCGGCGGACAAAGACAAAGAGTTGCAATTGGAAGAGCAATTACAAGAAATCCAAAAGTATTCTTATTTGATGAGCCCTTATCAAACTTGGATGCAGCTTTAAGATCTGAAATGAGAGTTGAGATATCTAAATTACACAAGAAATTAAAGTCAAATATCATTTATGTAACTCATGATCAAATAGAGGCGATGACATTAGCTGACCGAATTGTGGTTCTTAATAATGGAATAATCGAACAGTTTGGAACACCTAATGATATATATTCAGATCCAAATAATATTTTTGTAGCCGAATTTATTGGTTCTCCAAAAATGAATATTATCAAAATTAACAAAGATCAGATTATCAATTCAAACACAATAGAACTCTTTAAAAATAAGATAACTTTTGAAAATTTTGAGTTTAAAGATGAAATTTATTTAGGAGTTAGACCTGAAAATATAAGCATAAACGATGATAATGAAATCAAGTTAGATGTAAAAGTAGATTTAATTGAAAATTTAGGTTTTGAAAAAATTATTTATACAAAAATTTCTGGAAATGAAATCATAATCAAATCTTCAGAAAATGTGACTGGACAGTCATCAAAAATTTCTTTTTCAAAAGATAAAGTATTATTTTTTGATAAATCAAAAAAAAGGATAAGATAGTCTCATTGAAAAAGAAGAATTCACTAATAATTTTTACTGATCTTGATGGTACTCTATTACACAGAGAAACATTTAAATTTGATCCAATTAAAGATTATATTAAAGAACTTATTAACAACGAAATAATTATCATTCCAAATTCTAGCAAAACTGAAAAAGAAATTGAAAAATTTAATGAGGAGCTAGGTGTTGAGCTTCCTTATATTTCAGAGAATGGTTCTTCAATACATGGATTAAACTTGATCAACTCTAATTTTCCGAACAAAATCATTTTGAGCAGAGAAAAAGAAGAATTGTTAAAAATTTTTAATTTAAAAATACCAGAGAAGATAAGGGATAAATGTCTTTTAATTTCTAAACTAGATAAAAAAAGACAGGAAATAATTTTTGGACAAAAGGATGCCAAACTTAAGGATGTTTTAAATAGAAAATATACTTTACCATTTTTATTTAGTGGAGAAAAAAAAGAGAAAAATAGATTATTAAAAATTTTAAGTTCTAACTCATTAACTCTACAGGAAGGTGGACGTGTCTCAAATCTTTGTGATAACGTCAATAAAGTGAAATCAATGAATAAAGTTATTAGAATTTTAAAAAAAACCAAAGACAAAATAAAAACAATTGCTGTTGGTGATAATTATAACGATCTAGATATGTTAAAAAATTGTGATGTACCTTGCTTAGTTTTTAACGATAAATTTAAACTTGACCAAATTAATATAGATAATCTTATATTTTCTAACAAGCCATCTCCTGAAGGCTGGGCTGATGTGATTAAAAAGGCTCTAGCTAAATTAAAATATAATGTCTAAAATTTAATATGAGTGAATTTTCTCAAAATGGAATAATCTCAACTTTGCATGATTTTGGGACAAGATCTACGACGGAAATTGAAAAAGACTTATTAAAATTTTCTAAAGAGAGAAAGATGGAATTAATTTTACCCTGTCTTTACTCAGAGCTAGAAGGTAACGCTTTACCTAATATTGTAGAGGAAATTAGTAAAACAAAATATTTAGACCACATTATTGTTGGTCTTGATAAAGCCAATGAAAAACAAGCAAAAAAAGCCTGGAAGTTTTTTAAAAAACTTAAAACACCCTTCTCTCTTCTTTGGAATGATGGACCAGCTTTAAAAAAACTTGATAAAGAGTTGAAGAAAAAAGATCTTGCACCAAGTGAACTCGGAAAAGGTAGAAATGTTTGGTATTGTATTGGAATGTCTATAGCAAGAGATACTGCACGTTCAGTTGCTCTCCATGATTGTGACATCAAAACTTACGATAGAAGGATGTTGGCTAAACTTTTTTATCCAGTTGTGAACCCTCTTTTTAACTTTGAATTTTGCAAGGGATATTATCCAAGAATTGCTAATGGAAAAATGAATGGGCGTGTTGCAAGATTACTTGTTTTTCCGTTATTAACTGCTCTGGAGAAAACTATTGGTCCAAGTAGCTATTTAGAATTTATGAAGTCTTTTAAGTATCCTTTAGCTGGTGAGTTTTCTTTCAGACGAAATGTTTTACCAGAATTAAGAATATCCTCTGATTGGGGGATTGAAGTTGGTATTTTATCAGAAATGCAAAGAAGTTTTTCACCACAAAATATTTGTCAGGTCGATTTAGCTGATACTTATGATCATAAACATCAAGTTTTATCTAGTGATGATGAAACAAAAGGTTTATCTAGAATGTCCATTGATATAATAAAAACATTTATAAAAAAATTAGCCACACAGGGAAATACATTTAGTAGAGAAAAATTCAGATCTTTAAAAGCAACCTATTATAGATCTGCCTTAGATTTAATCGATATTTATAGGAGTGATGCATATATGAATGGATTAAAATTTGATTCCCATACAGAGGAGAAAGCTGTCGAATTATTTGCTGTCAATATAATGAAAGCAGGAGAGGCATTTGTTCTTAACCCAATGGATACACCTTTTATACCTACATGGAGTAGGGTTAAAAGTGCAATACCTGATTTTTTAGGAAGATTAGAAAAAGTTGTTAATGAGGATAACAAAAAATACAGTTAATGTTATCCAAAACAAATCAAAAAAAGATCTACTCTAAGCTAAATAATATTTATCAATCACACTGCAACAAAGAAGATGTTAATTTTTATACTAGCGAAGTTGTACAACTTTTAAACCAGTTTAACCAAAAAAATAAAAAAAAGATAAAGAATATAACTGAAAAAACCTCAATGCTTATATGCTATGGTGATAGCATTTTTGCGCAAAATCAAAAACATTCTATTAAGGTATTTAAAAACTTCTTTCAAAAAAGATTAAGTAAAAATTTTAACACTGTTCACTTTTTACCATTTTATCCTTCAAGCAGTGATAGTGGCTTTGCAGTAAAAGATCATTACAAAATAGATGGTAAGCTTGGCAATTGGTCAGATATAAAAAGTTTTTCAAAAAAAATTGATGTCATGGCAGATATTGTCATAAATCATTCATCTGCAAGAGGTTTGTGGTTTAAAAATTTTTTAAAAGCAAAAAGACCCGGTAAAGATTATTTTTTAACTGTAGACTCGAAATTTAATACTTCAAAAGTTGTAAGACCAAGAGATCATAAACTATTAAAAAAAATAAATATTTTTAACAGAACTGATTATCTTTGGCGAACATTCAGTCCAGATCAATTAGACTTAAATTTTAAAAACCCAGCAGTGTTATTGCGTTTTATAAAAATCATGATTAACCTAATAAATCATGGAGTGACTATTTTTAGATTAGATGCAATTGCTTATCTTTGGAAAGAAAGTGGAACAAAATGTATTAATTTAAATAAAACACATGAAATCATAAAACTCCTAAGAATGATTTCTGGCTTACTTAATACTCAAACCTTAATAGTTACAGAAACAAACTTGCCTGAAAAAGAAAATTTAAGTTACTTTGGAAAAGATGATGAAGCTAACTGGATATATAATTTTTCCTTACCGCCTTTATTAATCCATGCTTTTTTATTTGAAAACAATTCGTATCTTTATAGTTGGAGTAAAAAACTTCCAAAAAGTAAAAATGGAAACTGTTATTTAAATTTCATTGCATCTCATGATGGAATTGGAATGAGACCCACTGAGGGATTATTAAGTAATAAAGTTTTAAAAGATTTTCTTAACAGGTTAAAAAAAAATGGATCAAAGTTTTCTTATAGAAAAATTCAAAATAAATCAAAAAAGGTTTACGAGGCAAATATAACAATATTCGATGCTTTAAAAAAAACTAATTATGATAATGGCAAGTTTGCACTTGAAAGATATATCTCTGCTCATTCAATAATGATTGCATTCGAAGGAGTACCAGCGATTTATTTCAACTCCATGTTTGGTACATCTAATGATGAAGCAAAATTTGTTATTACCGGTAATAATCGAGATGTTAATAGATATAAATGGAATTTAAAGAATATTTCAAACAAACTTAATAATAAAGATTCTAAAGAGAATTATTTTTATAAAAAAATTTCCAATCTATTAAGTGTCAAAAAGAAACAAAAAGCGTTTCATCCAAACGCAAATAGAGTGAATATTAATCTTGGACAAAAAATATTTTCTTTTAAAAGAGAAAGTATTGATAAAAAACAAACTATAATTTGCATAACAAATCTCTCTTCAGAAATGCAATATTTCAAGTTAAATAAAAAGTTTTTAAAATATAAAGACTTATTAGGGAGTAAAATATTTTTTACGCTTGATAAAAGAATTAAACTAGACCCTTGTCAAACAATCTGGTTATCTAATAGATAAATTATTTTTCCCAATCAAATCTTGGAAAAGAGTTAAAAATTTTAAATATACCATCTGACCATTGATTGCATACTTTAGAATATTCATCATCGGCAATATTCAAACATTTTTGTGAAAGAATTTTATATCCATCTTTTTTATAAACCACAAAATCAATTGGTGGTCCAACAGTTAAGTCACTTTTTAAAGTAGAGTCGATTGAAATTAAAGCACATCTAGAAGCATCTCCTATAGACACATCAGGTTTTATAACTCTATCTAAAATTGGTTTACCATATTTAACCTCACCAATTACTAAATAAGGTTTACTGTCTGCTGGTTTGATATAATTACCTTGTGGGTAAACTAGGTAAAGTTCCATCGGTTGATCTTTAATTTGTCCACCAACTATAAAAGTTGAACCAAGCAAAACTGTATCTGTATTAATGCCTTTTGGCATTGAATGTTTTACATTTAGCGATCCAACGTAAGAAGCTATTTGGTCAAAATCTTTACAAGTATTCAAATTAAGTTCTCCAGATGTGTTTTCTAAATCTTTTTCAATAGATTTGTATACAGCTTGCGAGGTACCTAAATTTCCAGAGGTAACGATTACAATTGTTCTGTCACCAACATCATAAGTAAACATTTTTGAATAAATATTTACATTATCTAACCCAGCATTCGTTCTAGAGTCTGATGCAAAAACTAGGCCATCATTTGCTTTTATACCAATACAATAAGTCATTATTTTTAAGCAATATTTTTAAATTTGCATAATGTATAATCTATTTCTTACATAACAGGTATAACAATTATACAATTGAATTAATTAATTTAAAATTTGAAGATATTTTATGGCCTCTAAATTATGGAAAGATTATAACGCGAAAAATGCATATGATGGTTATTTTACAGCGGACAACAAATTAAGAAAACATGCAAAAATAATATCTGGTATTTTAGAAAAGTACGGCAAAAAGAAACTACAAGAAATTGAAAAAAATTGTCAGAGTACAATAAGCGCCAGGGGAATAAATTTTAGAGTTTACGCTGCAAATAATAGAGCTGAAGAAAAAAAATGGCCTTTAGATATTATTCCAAGAATAATACCAAAACCTGTTTGGAATAAAATTTCCAAAGGTTTAAAGCAAAGAGCCAAAGCTCTTAATCTTTTTATTGATGATATCTACAATCAAAAAAAAATTTTCAAAGACAAGATAATACCTGCAGACTTAATTTTAAAATCTCCTTATTATATAAAACAGTGTGAAGGGTTTTCGCCAAAGTTTAAAGCTTGGTCTAATATATCTGGGATCGATTTAATAAGAAATAAAAACGGAGAATATTTAGTTCTTGAAGATAATTTAAGAGTACCATCGGGTGTCTCTTATATGCTTGAGAACAGAATGGTTATGATGGATGTTTTTCCAGAACTGTTTTCTAGATATAAAGTTTCATCAATTCACCAGTACACAAATAAATTATACAATTGTATGGTTGAGTGTATTCCAAAAAAGACAGCTAATCCTCACATGGTCGTTTTAACTCCGGGAATTTATAATTCGGCTTACTTTGAACATTCATTCTTAGCAGAGCAAATGGGAATTGCTTTAGTTGAAGGCAAAGACCTTTTTGTTGAAGATGATAATGTTTATATGAAAACTGTTAAGGGGCCTCTTAAAGTTGACTGTATATATAGAAGACTTGATGACAGCTTTCTAGATCCCAAGGTATTTAACAAAGATTCTTTAATTGGAGTTCCAGGTTTATTTAAATGCTGGTTAAAAAAAAACGTTGGTATCTTAAATGCAATAGGAACGGGTGTAGCAGATGACAAAGTTGTCTATTCGTATGTAAATAGAATGATTACTTATTATCTAGGTGAACAACCTTTGTTAAACCAAGTAGAAACATATTTATGTCATGAAGAAGATCAAAAAAAATATGTTTTAGAAAATCTATCTAAGTTAGTTGTAAAACCCGCAAATGCCTCAGGTGGCTATGGTTTAATGATAGGACCCAAAGCGCCCAAAAAGGAAATTGAAGAGGTAAGACAGAAAATTTTAAAAAATCCAAGAGAATTTATTGCTCAGCCACTAGAAGTGTTATCAACTGGTCCAACTATAACTAATAATAATATCGAGCCGAGACATGTTGATTTAAGACCATTCGTTTTAACAGGAAAATCAAATTATGTAACTTCAGGGGGACTAACAAGAGTAGCCTTGAGAAAAGGTAGTACTATTGTAAATAGTTCACAAGGTGGCGGATCCAAAGATACTTTAATTGTTGGTTGAAAAATATTTATTTAATAAGAGCTTTTTCCAAAAATTTTAAATCAAGTTTACAATCTTTGTACCCACGCTTGACTACATTTAAATATCTTTCTGTTGGAAATCTAAAAGGTGTTTTTTTAGTCATGGTATAAGTCATTATTTTTTTTCCTTCATATAAAAAATAATATTTTTTATATAAAATAGGAAAATCTTCATAGACATCTAGTTTTTTTTCATCACTCTTTGATATTTCGAATAAACCACCTGGAACCATTGAATTTTTTTTAGGTTCAATGTCAGCTGCTCTATATTTACTTCGAAAAGTTAATCTGAAATCTTTTAAATTCATCTTTTTTAGAAAAATGCTATCCTTACATCTTCTTTTCATTTGAATATGATGAAGATTACTACCGTAAGCAAAGTAAAGCATTTATCTCTCTACAATTTCGATATCTTTTTCTTTTATAAATTTTAGAATTTGAGTATTACAGTAGTCAATTTTAGATTGATTTTCAGATCTCAAAACAATCGATACACCTAGCTTACCAGCATGAAAAAAAGGATAACTTCCAATTTCAACATCTTGATTTTGATCTTGGACTTTCATTAAAGAATTAGCAATTTCACTTTCAACTGTTCTTAAATTAATTGTATGACTTAAAATTGGTTCTCCGCCAGCTAATTTATTCTTCAATCCTCCTAACATAGACTTCATTATTGATGGTACACCTGGTAAACAAAATACATTTTCAACACTAAATCCTGGAGCACCACTTGTTGGATTTAAAATTAATTC
>CACBCU010000017.1 GCA_902537895.1 uncultured Pelagibacteraceae bacterium
TTTTAAATGTAAAAAGTATGCGCCGACAGGTCCATAACCATCTTTAAATCTACATAAAACAATTCTGTTTTCCATTTGTGTCATCTTTGCACCAGCTGCTATGGGTAAAGCATATGCTGATCCATTACTCCACGGTGCGTACCAAGTTCTACCCATACCCTCACCTACAGCTCTTGGTTTAAATATATGTGATGCTCCACCTGCGGAGACGATAACAGCTTTTGCTCTAAACACATGGAAGTCTCCAGTTCTCATATTAAAGCCAACTGCTCCACCAATTCTGTTCTCTTGAGCTTCATCCATTAATAAATGTGTAACCATTATTCTATTGTAAATTTTATCGGCAGATTTTTTTGCTGCTTCAGCTACAATTGGTTTATAACTCTCACCATGAATCATAATCTGCCATTTTCCTTCTCTTAAGTATCTTCCTGTTTTTTCATTTTTCATCATTGGAAGACCCCATTCATCAAACATGTGCACAGTTGAGTCTACATGTCGAGCCATGTCATATCCTAAATCTTCTCTGACCATTCCCATTAAATCATTTCGGGCATATCTTACATGGTCTTCAGGCTGATTTTCGTCCCACTGCATACCCATGTAACAGTTGATGGCATATAATCCTTGAGCTACAGCTCCGCTTCTATCTATGTTAGCCTTCTCAACACAAACAATCTTTAAATCTCTGCCCCAATGACGAGCTTCGAAAGTAGCTCCTGTTCCAGCCATTCCACCACCAACAACCAATACATCACACTCTTCATAATGGGTCTTATGTTTGGCCATTAATAATAAACTCCTTTTTTAAAGGACTCTTTTGGTACCGATGGTAATTCTTGATTAGTATTTAATCCCTCTGGCTCACTATATAACCTCTGTGAATTTATTTCACCTTGATTGGGTGTGTCCCCTTCTGCAAGCTTAGGAATAAATTTTCCCCAAGGTTTAGTTGTGATAGGTGAAACAAAATTTTTTTCTGTTCCATTTCTAAATTTTATTTTCCAAGAGATTGTTCCTTTTTCCTCTTCTCTTCTAACTCTAACACTGTGACCCATTGGGGCAAAATCAGCATACCCTCTTACATCTATAGCGTGATTAGGACAAGCTTTTACACAAGAATAACACTCCCAACAAAAGTTTGGTTCAATATTTTTTGCACGTCTAATATTTTCATCAATATGCATGATATCTGAAGGACAAATATCTACACAATGACCACAGCCATCACATCTCGTCATATATACAAAAGTTGACATAATTTTAATTATCCTCTCTATGTAACATATTAATAGTGTTTTGGCTCTTCTCTTTTTATGCCCAAGCCAAATTGTTCAGGCGCATCAGCTGGTGGAGGCAAATTATCTCTTGATCCATCAGCTTCAGCTAAATTTTTTTGAATAGCAGCTCCAGGTTTATAAAACATGTGTGCAAATTTTGACCAATATACACCACCAAATAGAATTAAATTAGCTGCAATGAATAAGACTAAAAATAAATAAGACAAACCAATTTGCCCATTGAATTGAGTGAAAGACCAAGCCAACCCAAAAGTTGAACACGCAAGTAAAGCTAAGACAAACAAATCAGCTTTAATAATTCTATACCAAGGATGAGCTTCTGCAGAAACGTCAACTCTTAAAAAAAACCAAAACCAATATCCTCCTAAGCATGTGAGTATTGCTCCGACATGCCAGAGCATTGACCAAGTTTGAGAACTAGGTTTATCAGCCCCTGTATAACAAAAAACTAAAATAGCCGAAGATACCCAAAACAAAATTGTACCATACATTCCTAGAACATGAGCAAGTCTCCTCTTTCCAAAACCAAGTTCTGAAGTTGTTCCAATATCCACTACTGTTGTTTTAGCAATGACAGAGACTCTTTCTCCTACACCTAATTTTTTAGTTGCTGAAAGTTTTGCTTTTTTTGCATTATTAAAAAAATAAGTCAGATTTTTATGATGTATCATTTGAATAACTGTGCCAATTACAATCAACAGAATCATGGCCACGATGAAAGATTGCATTGCCAACGGTGAGATTGACTCTGATAAAATTGAAAAAGGATTATTACTTAACATTTCCGCCTTTGTTAAATTTTTTGAATTATTATAAATTTTATATATTGTAAGTGAATAGTTCAACCTCAAACTAAGGTCAATTTGTCTTTTTTATACAAGTTTAATTATTTCTTTTATAGTGTTGTTTATTTGGAATAACTGATCTTACTCCACCTTGAGGATTATCAACATCTCCTTCTCTACGAGGAATCAAGTGAAAATGACAATGGAAAATTGATTGTCCGGATACTTTTCCAATATTTGTCCCTAAATTAAATCCTTTAACTGACTTATCTTTTCTTATTATTTCATTCTTAATTATTTTAATAAGATCATTACAGGCCAGCAATTCGTCATTAGATAGATCAAAAAAGTCTATTGTATGTCTTTTAGGAATTATAAGACAATGGTATTCTGAAACTGGGTAAGAGTCATAACTAGCATATGCAAGATTGTTATCATGAGTGTATCCTGTTTTTTTAGCATTACAAAATAAACAAGGTTCGTTTGGATCTTTCATTCTCTTAAAATCTATATGAATTACATTTATTTATAGCTGCATTATAATGTTTTGAAAGAAACCTAAATTTATCTAAATTTTTTCTTTTCCATTTAATTTCATTTATTGTTTTAACTGATGTAACACCTTTACCAGAACCCAACAATAAGATTTCATCATAACTATTTATCTCTTTGAGGAAAATATCTTTTTTGGTTATCTTTTTTATTTTTGTTTTAAAAAATTTATAAGTATTACCCTCATAATATCCTTTTATTGGGGTAAAAAATTTTTGATCTTTCACAAATAATAAATTTGAGGTTCCAGTTTCCAATAATCTTTTATTAAATACCAATCCGATGTCTGATTGGGAATTATCCATTTTAGATAAATATGATAATATCTTTTTATATTTAAGGTTTTTATATTCAGGTTTTTCTCGTTTTAATTTTACTAATTTCAAATTAAAATTTAATTTTGGTTTGATTCTTTTTCTTAAAGATATTGAAATTATTTTTTTATTTAGGGCAATTCTTAATAGGTGATTATATGTTTTCTTTTTGGATAAATTTTTTTTAATAATAGCTAAAATATCAGCTCGTAAAGATTTCTTAGTAATCTTATATTCTTTTAAGGATTTAATTAAATTATTTAAATGATTTTTAAAAAATAAAATTTTTCCTGGCCTACCAAAAATCCACATCGTCGTGAAAATTCCATGATCTCCCCAAAGGTCATGAAATTCTATTTCCTCTAAATTTTTAAGCTGATAAGATTTTTTTAATAAGTGTTTTGCCATTGATAGTTAAAAAAGATTCTGGGTGAAATTGAAATCCATATATTTTCTCCTTTTGATTTTCAAATGCCATCGCGACTTTTGAATTTAAACATCTCATAGTTATCTCAAAATTATTAGATTTAAAAGGTTCTTGTAACTTTAAAGAATGATATCTTCCAACTTTAAATATTTTTCCTTTTTGAAATAAAGATTTATCATTAACTACTTTGATATTTGACTGAAAACCATGATATATCTTTCTCTGTTCAACAATTTTTCCACCTTCGCAAAAAAGTATATGTTGGAACCCTAAACAAATACCAATCATCTTTTTCTTTCCCTTAAATCTTTTATAGATTTTAGAAGTTATTGGATAATCTTTTGGACTACCTGGCCCCGGTGAAAAAACTAATGTTGAGGCTTGCTGGATTTTTTTTTCACTAATCTCATTATAATTGTCACATTCAACTCTATCAAATAAAGCAAATTGATGAACTACGTTGTGTGTGAACGAGTCATTATGATCTATCACATATATCATTTAAATAAATCAATTAGCGCTTTGGCCTTTAAAAAATTCTCATTAAATTCATGATTGGCATTACTATCTACTACCACACCTGAAGCGACAGATATCTCTGAAATATTTTTAAAATTTAAAATTGATCGTATAATAATATTAAATCTCATATCACCATTAAATTTTATATAGCCAAAGCTACCTGTATAAATATTTCTATTTTCTTTTTCTTGATTATTTAAAAGATTAAGCGTGTTTATCTTAGGACATCCAATAACTGAACCACCCGGCATCATAGCTTTAATTATATCCATGTTATTAATATTTTTTCTTAATTTGCCTTTAATTAGACTTACGTAATGAAATAAATCTTTATATTCCTCAACAATTTTTTCCTTTGATAACTTTACAGTGCCGATCTTACAAATTCTTGATAGATCATTTCGTTCCATATCTACAATCATGTTATGTTCTTTAGTTTCTTTAAGGTTTTTTCTAAAATAATTTAATGCTTTTGACTTATTAAGATTTTTTGTCTTTTTTACTGTTCCAGCAATTGGTTTTGTAGATATTTCTGAGCCTTTTTTTGTTATTAAATTCTCGGGTGAACAACTAACTATTGAGTAGTTCTTGTCTTTAATCATAAAAGCCTCTGGAGCTAAATTTGTCTTAGATAATCTTGAAAAAAAATCTAACGGATCTATTTTAGATTTAGTTTTGTATTTAGTGCAAATTTTAATTTGATAGGTTTCTCCACTTTTAATTTTTTTTTTAAATCTGTTAAATATTTTTGTATAGCTTTTTTTATTTATATTTATTTTGAAACTTCCAGACTCAAAATGTCTTTCAAAATGATTAAAGTTATTACTTAATTTGATTTTTTTTTCTGGTTTATAAAAAATACCTTTTGGAAAATTAAAATCTTTTTGTTTAGGTAATTTTATATCAATTAAATTATTTAAAAGTTCGTAACCAAAAAAACCAATATAAAGATCAGTATTTTTTATTTTTTTTTTATTTTTCTTCTTCAAAAAACTTTGAATATTTTTATTGTTTAAAACAATTTTTTTTGAAAAATTTGTAAAAAGATCAAATCCCGTTTGAGATTTGTATATAATGTAAGGTTTCCCCGATTGGTCTAGTTTTGCTAATTGATTTGATTTGCTCAATTTATTCTGTTTTTAATCTTAAAACTGGTTCTTCCCTAATTGGTAAGTGGATTATTGCTGCGAATATGGATAAAGCAATTGCTAAATACCACGCGTAATCATATGACCCATATGTATCATGAAATAATCCACCCAAATAAGCCCCAAAAAAAGATCCAATTTGATGACTTAAGAAAACAATACCGTATAAAAGTCCCAAATATTTAGTACCAAATAAATGGGCTACTATTCCACTTGTAGCTGGAACTGTTGAGAGCCATAAGAAACCAAAACTTGCTCCAAATAAGAATGCATTAATATTACTTGCAGGAAGGAATATAAACAATGCAATCGTAATACCCCTTAAAAAATAGATCGCACTCAGTATAATTTTTTTACTCATCTTGGCTGAAAGATAACCACTTAATAATGAACCAAAAATATTAAAAACTCCGATTAAGGATAATATTGCTGCAGCTGTCCAGTTTTCTAATCCTCTATCAACTACATACTTTGGAACATGAGTTCCAACTAAAGTTATATGAAAACCACAAACAAAAAATCCTGAGACAAGTAATATATAACTCTTGGTTTTAAATGCTTCTGAAATAGCTTCTTTAAATGATTGATCAGAGGTTTTTTCAATTTTTTCTGAATCTGATGGAGATCTTACAAAATATGCCGCAACTAATCCTGATAACAAAAATAAACCGAATATATATAATGTATAATTCCATCCAAACTCATTTAATGAATAATTTGTAAAAATTGGTGAAAGAAAATAACCAAATGAACCTATTGCAGTTACAAAACTCATAGCAATTGTTCTTGTTGATAATGGAAAATGTTTTCCAACAATTGACATTGGAATACTGATCGCTGTACCACCAAGTCCAATTCCAATTAATAAACCCATATGAATTTGAAAAAATATTCCAGTATTAGGTCCAGTGTATAAAAAATAAATACCTAATGTATAAAAAACAAATGCTGTAATTATAGCTATATGTCCACCATATTTATCTGCAATCGCCCCAAAAATAGGACCTGTGATACCCCACATAAGCATTTGCATTCCTATAGCAAAACCAAACGCGGTATTACTAATTTTCAAACTTTCGTTAAAATCCATAAAAAATAGTCCGAAAGTTTGCCTGACTCCTAAAGAAATTAAAACAACGAAACATGCAGCTATCAAAGTTACAATTGCAGTTTTAGATTGGAAAAATTTTTCAGAGATCATCTTAAATATCTTAACGCTTGTTTGATATCCTGAATTAAGTCTTTAGGGTCTTCTAGTCCTATATGCAATCGGACTAAATGTTCATCTTTTAACAAATTCATGTATTTTCTTTTTCCTGTTTCTCTAAATTCTTGATGTAATACCAAACTTTCAAATCCACCCCAGCTATATCCATAACCAAATAATTTAAGCGAATTTACAAATTTTTTTACCGACTTAGCACTACTTGATTTTATTTTTAGACCCATTAAACCAGATGCACCTGAGTAATATTTTTTCCACATTCTATAATTCTCTGAATTTTTCTTAAATGGATAGAGTAACTGAATTTTTTTATTTTTTGATAAAAAAGCTGCTATTTTTTTTGCATTCTCACTATGTCTATCTAATCTCACATCAAGAGTTCTTAAACCTCTTGTAATTAAATAAGCATCATCTGGACCAAGTCTTAAACCTGTGATTTTTTCTGCTGCTTTTACTTTATTAAAAACTTTTTTATTTACTGCTAAACTACCTCCCATCACGTCAGAGTGACCAGAATAGTATTTGGTTGCTGAAACAATTGACATATCAAAACCTAATTTCATTGGTTTCAAATAATATGGAGTTCCCCAAGTGTTATCAATCGCAGTAAATATTTTATGTTTTTTTGCGATTGAAATGATTTTACCTAAATCTTGAAAATCAAAAGTATTACTTCCTGGATTTTCTACAAAAATTAATTTTGTTTTTTTCGTTATATTGTTCTCTAAAGTTTTCAAGTCATGAGGATTATAAAAAACAGTTCTTACATTAAATTCTTTCAAATAGTTTTCTGTAAGAATTCTTGTTGGGCTATAAACTGGGTCTGCAACTAGCATTTCATCTCCAGGTCTAACAACGCTAAATATAGCCAAAAAAACTGATCCAAAACCTGTAGGAGTTGTGAAAACGTGATAACTATCTTCAAGCTTAGTCAATATTCGCTGCAATATATATGTTGTTGATGTTCCTTGTCTTCCATAGTCAAAGTGACCTCCTGTAGGTTTTTTTTGGGCTTTAACTTGTGTCTTTCTTATGTGTTGCATTGACTTAAAGATAATTGTTGAAGCTCTAACCACTGGAGGGTTAACTGATTGATTATGAAAATCTTTTGCTGTGTGCTTTAAGAATGTTTTAAAAGATTTAACCATAAAAAATTTGATATGATAAGTTGACAATGCTATATCCATATGAAAAATTCAATAAATTAATGAAAAGGACTTAATGAGTTACCCAAAGAAACATAGAGGCAGAAGAAAAATGGGTTCTAAAAAGAGAAGAGCTCGAAAAAAGAACAAGAAAAAATAGCCTATTCTTTTATCCAACCACCTCCTAAAACTTTATAACCCTGAGAGTCTTTGTTGTAAAAAACACACGCTTGACCTGGAGATATACCGTCTTCAGGTATATCTAGCTCGACGTTTGCGCCATTATTTTTAGCTAATTTAACTTTAGCACCTAATAATTTACCAGTAGATCTGACTTTTACATAGATGTTTTTTTCAAATTCCTGTTGCTCAGATAATAAATTAACATCTTTTAATAAAATTTCTTTTTTTCCTAAAAACTCTCTTGGACCTACAATGATCTCATTTTTATCAGAATTTATCTTAACAACGTAGAGTGGTTCATCATTTGAAATCTTAATACCTTTTCTCTGACCTATCGTAAAATTTACTATTCCATCATGAACACCAATAACTTTTCCTTGTAAATTTTTAATGTTACCTTTTTTAAAAGAGTCGGGTCTAAATTTTTGAATAACAGATGCATAATCACCATTAGGAACAAAACAAATATCTTGGCTGTCAGGTTTATCTGCAACATTTAGATCTAACTCTTGTGCTATCTCTCTAGTTTCACTTTTGTGCAAGACTCCTAGGGGAAATCTTAAGTAGTCTAATTGATCTCTTGTTGTGTTAAATAAAAAGTAACTTTGGTCTCGATTTTCATCGATTGCTCTATACATATTGGTAGTATTGTTTGAAGTAACACTTTTTACATAATGACCTGTAACTAAAGCATCAGCATTTAATTCTTTTGAAAATTCAAATAAATCTTTAAATTTTACAGTTTGATTACATTGCACACATGGTATTGGTGTTTCACCTTTTAAATAGCTATCTACAAAATTATCAACGACACCTTGTTTAAATTTATTTTGGTAATACAAAATTTTATGTTCAATATCCAGTTTATTTGCTACTCTTTTGGCGTCCATAATATCTTGACCCGAACAACATTGTTTGGATTTTGCTACCTCTTTACTGTCATCATAAAGTTTTAAAGTAATGCCAATAACTTTATAACCTTCTTTTTTCATCATTCCAGCAACTGTTGAGGAGTCTACACCGCCTGACATAGCAACGACCACGGTGGTATCCGATGCTTTTTTGTTTAAGCCGATTGAGTTTAATTCTTTATTCATTTGCTGGTATTTATACTCATTTTTACTATAAATAAAACAGAATGATTTTAGATTTTGAGCCAGGAGATAAAGTAAAAAATCCATCAAATAATGAGTGGGGTGTTGGTCAAGTTCAATCAATTATCGATGACAAAGTTACAGTTAATTTTGAAAATGTAGGAAAAAAAGTAATTAATATAAAAAATATAGTGTTAATAAAAATATATGAATAATGAGAATATAAAAAAAATTGTTGAAGATCTAATTGTTACTTTTTTATATGCTGGCCAAGTTGCTTTGGATTTGAGAGATAAAGGTCTTAAGAAAAAAATGAAATCTGATAATACGCCTGTTAGCAATGGAGATATAAAGGTTAATGAAATTTTGACCACGAAAATAAAAACACTTACTCCTAAATTGCCAATTATTTCTGAAGAGAGTTCTGAAAATAAGGATAAAAAAAATCTTAATGATTTTTGGTTAATTGATCCTATTGATGGCACTTATGATTATATAAATAATTTAGAGGAGTTTACACTTAATGCAGGACTAATTTTAAATAATCAACCAGCTGGTGGATTAATTTTTGCACCAGCAAAAAAAAGGATGTTTTATTCATATGGATCAGATAATGCTTATGAAGTTATAGGTGAGAAGAAGGTTAAACTAGAATGTTCAAAAAATTTTAACAAAAATTTTGTAAAATTTGTTACTTATTCAAATAATATTAAGCCTGAGATCGAAAGTATTCATAGAAAATTAAACGTAAAAGAATTCGTTAAAATGAAAAGTTCTTTAAAATTTTGTGTTATAGCAGCTGGCGAATACGATGGTTATGTGGCAGAACCAAGAGCTCGCGAATGGGATATAGCCGCTGGTCATGCTATTTTAGAGCATGCAGGTGGTATTGTAACTGATTTCAATAATCAAAAAATTAAATATGGTAAGAAAGATTTTAAAAATCCTGGCTTAATTTTAAAAAGAAATAATATTTAAAATGGATGAACAGCTAAGAATAATATTAATTATAATTATCTCTGTATCGATTTTTGGTCTTTTAGTATTTGTCTTTGTAAAAAATTATATCAGAAATAAAATTAATAATTTAGTTAAAGACGAAAAAAAAAATAAATTAAAGTAATCTAATTATTTTTATAAAATCATCTTTTTGTAAATCCATCACTTTTTTTGAAGTTTCAAAATCAAATCCATTTCTTGCTAATAAAGATATATCTTTTTTATAAAATAAAGAGCGGTTATCCTCAGTTCTAGCTGGGCCTATTCTTTTCTTTTTACAAATTTTAATTGCTGAAAAAAAATCTTGATCTGAATTATTCTCATTAATTTTATTAACAGTGTCCTTGATGAATTGATCTTTTACACCTTTTCCAATTAGATAATTTCTAATTTTATTTATTGAGCTTCCCCTCCGGATCATACTTTTAGCTTTACTTTCTGAATAAAATTTGTCATTTATAAATTTACTCTTTTCTAAATCAGAAAGAACAACGTCAATTAAACTGGTAACATCTTGTTTTTTTATATTCGGTACTGATAATTTTAAATATTTTTTCAATAAATATGTACGTAATTGTTGTTTTGATGGTGCATACTTATCAACATAAGCCAACGCAAAATTTCTTATTTCATCTACAGTTGCTTGTAATGTTTTTCGTTTATTTCTTATAGGAATCATTGTTAGATTTAATATAATATAATTTTAAATGATCGAACAAATTTATGCATATTTTACAATTGAAATTCTCTATTTTTGGGTAAATTTAGGTGTATTACCATTTTGGCTGATATTAATTTTTTTTCCTTCATCAAATATAAATAAATTTTTTGTAACTTCTATCTTGCCAATCTTATTGCTTAGTGGAGCATATATATTTGCATTATTTAAATCTTATTTAAATACGTATGATTTTATCGGTAACTTTGAGCTTTACCTAAGTATTTCAAATTTATCCAACTTATTTTCAAATAATTTATTTCTAATTTTATTTTGGATACATTTTGTGTCTATAAATTTGTTTGTAGGAGGATGGATGGTAAGAGACTCCCAAAAGTTAGTAATGAACAAAATTCTTGTCGCTTTTCCTTTGATAATAACTTACTTGATTGGTCCTTTAGGAGTATTCATATATTGGTTGATAAGAATATTTTATGCAAAAAGTATAAATCTATATGAATAAATTGATAGATTTTTATTTTGATTTTATTAGCCCTTATTCATATTTAGCACACAAAAAAATTATTAATTTAAATCAGAGAAAAAATTTTAATTATAAGGGTGTTTTATTAGGAGGTTTGCATAACCTTAGTAATATTACTGCTCCAGCTTTTAATGAGAGAAAAATGAAAAATATGAGGAATGACTGCATTTTAATTGCTGAAAAAAATAAAATACCTTTTAAATGGAATGAAAAATTTCCAATTAATTCCTTGTATCTTATGAGGGGTTTCCTTTTTATTGATAAAGATAAAAAAGATAAATTTTTTGATAAATGTTTTGATGCCTACTGGAAAGATAATATCGATATATCACAAGAGGAAAATATTAAAAAAATTTTATCTGATTCTGAAATTGATCAAAATTCATTTATCACTGGTATAAAAGATGAAAAAATTAAAGATGAATTAAAAAATTTGACAAACTTAGCATTTAAAAAAAATATATTTGGTGCTCCTACTTTTATAGTAAATGACAAACTTTTTTGGGGACAAGATAGACTCGAGTATGCTCTTGATGAATTTAATTCTTAAGTAATTTTAAATTTACTATCTTTTAATTTACCAAAACCTCCATCAACATGAGAAACTTTTTCAAACCCCATATCTTTTAGAGTTTTTGCTGCCAAAGCAGATCTCAAGCCACCGGCACAGAAAAGAACCATCTCTTTTTTCATATCTAACTTACCTTCTTTAAAATATGGACTATTAGGGTCTAGCCAAAACTCTAACATGCCTCTTGGTATGTGGAAAGAATTATCTATTCTACCTTCCTTCTCAAGTTCCCTAATATCTCTTATATCAATTAAATTACATTGGTTATTACTAAACATTTCATGAGCTTGCTCACTTGAAACAGTTTTTATTTCTTTAAGTGCTTCAGAAACAAGAGTTTGGGATGATTTAATTGTCATAATCAGATAAATATTTATACCATATATTTTATATTTATGAAAAAAATTTTTATAAAGCTTGCAAGATTATTAGGTTACGAAATCATTGATCAAAATAAGTTTGTATCACCATCATTAGAAAAAGAATTAAATGATGAACTTTCAATTATTAATCAAAAATCAATAATATTACCCCTAGGAAATGTTAGCATTACAAAAAAAGTTAAGTCGTTATTAATTGTATTGCGTATGAATACAGAGGTAGAAATTTGGGATCAAAGTAAAAAAAGATTGTTTGAACTTCCAAAAATTGACTATTCAATAAGATCTATAAATTCATTAATCAAATCAATAATTGATTGTCGTGATAAATATCCATTTATAAAAATCAAGACAATTATTGTTGATGATCAATCAAAAAAAGTCAATTTAGATATAATTAGAAAATTAATTCAAGATCAAAATATTGAAATTATTTCACTAGATCATGAAAAATATAAGTCCATAATAAAAAAACAAAAAACAACAGAAACCTTTTCTAACTTAGCAAGTTTACTTCAAAGTTTTGAAATTGGTAAAAATCAAGGTGATGATCTAATTTTTTTTATTGAAGATGATTATATTCACTCTAAAACAATGATAGATGAAATGATTACTTCCTATGAGAGAGTAGCCTCACAAGTTAAAAAAGATATAATTATGTGTCCGGCAGACTACCCTTATCATTATATGAATAATGAAAAAACAAACATTTTGATTGGTAGCAAAAGACATTGGAGAACCATAAATAAGACTTTATGCACATTTATGTTAAGTAAAAATTTACTAAATAAGTATTGGGAAAATTTTTACAAAACTTGCTTAGATCGTCATGAACCTTTTGAAAAATATATTAATGAAATTTATAAAAATGAGATTTGTATTTCACCAATCAAAAGTTTATCTCTTCATTTAACTAACGTTAACTCAAATTACGGTTTACCTCCTTTCTTAGACTATAAAAAGTGGTGGGAGGATAATAAATAAAAAGCCCCCGAGGGAGGGGGCTTTTAGTTTTTTAACTAACTAGAGAGAGAAAAGTTTTAAAGGAACCCTCCGATGAGTAATATATTTACAGAGAGCGAAGAGTTCCTTAATATTGCAAGCAATTAGTCTCTAATTGAGTAAGCTATAACTCCAGTCTCTGACACGTCAGTTCCTTTCAGTTCAGCTTCTTTACTCAATCTGATACCCATTGTAGCTTTCATCAATGACCAAACTATAAACGCAGCAACAAATACAAATGCATTTATTGAAATTACGCCTAGTAACTGAGTACCAAAATTCGCACCCGAGTTTGTAGCTGGAACTATTAAAGTTCCCCAAATACCTGCAAACAAGTGAGCAGGAATTGCTCCGACTACATCATCGATTTTTAAAGCAAACAACATCTTCGTACCATAAACAACTATTATACCACCTACTGCACCAATTAAAATTGAAGCAAACGGTGAAGGCATTAATGGCTCTGCAGTGATAGCAACTAAGCCACCAATACATCCATTAAGCATTTGTACTACGTCTGTTTTACCAGATAATCTAGTGACAGCTGCAGCGGCCATTACACCACCTGCACCAGCTAATAGAGTGTTTATAAATATTTTTGACACAGCAATTGCATCAGGAGCAGTTCCAATTGCTAATTGTGAACCACCATTAAATCCAAACCAACCTAACCATAGGATGAATACACCTAATGTAACTAATGGAATTGATGATGCTGCAAAAGGTTTAAGTGGTGCCGGCGCTCCAGATTTAGTAAATCTTCCTAATCTAGGACCAATAAGTATTGCACCAGCTAAAGCAGCTGCCCCACCAGTTGAGTGTACTAATGTTGAACCAGCAAAATCTGAGAAACCAGCTTTAGCTAACCAGCCGCCACCCCATTGCCAACCCATTACAATTGGATAAATAACACCAGCTAATAATGCTGCAAATAAAAAGAATGGCCATAATTTAATTCTTTCAGCCATTGTTCCAGAAACAATAGAAACTGTTGTTACACAAAATACCATTTGGAAATACCAGTCTGATCCATCTGCATAACCAGTATCGATCTTACTACCGTCTTTCCATGGAATGAATTTTCCAATGTATCCACCTTCTGGGATACCATATGCTAGGTTGTATCCAACTAACCAGAACATTATTGCTCCAATAGATACTAAACCTATATTTTTTGCACAGATTACGGATACACTTTTTGATGTAACCATACCTGATTCTAACATTGCAAATCCACAAGCCATAAAAAAGACCAGGAATCCACACATTAAAAATAGCAGAGTATTAAAAATAAACCCTACCTCTGCAGAAACAGTTGATTCTGCATATCCTGCACTACTCATGTTTAATAAAAAAATTAAACTAACAAGTGGCACACTTATTTTTTTTAAAAATTTAGTCATTAAGACCTCCCTGTTAAGGGTGTTTTTATATTTTTAATAATTTGAAAAACTAACGTTGATTATGAGAATTTGATATGCAGAATTTGCATATAGTAACAGCCTTAACACAATAATGCATTAAGGCTGTAAAGTCTTTTATTTATTGAAAACTTCTTTTAAAGCTTTTGCAGGTAAGAATTTGACCTTTTGTGATGCTGCAATTTGAATTTGCTCACCAGTTCTTGGGTTTCTTCCAACTCTTGCTTTTCTCTTAGCTACTTTATATGTGCCAAATCCAGCAATTTTGACTGAATCGTCAGCTTTTAAAGCGTCCAAAATAGTGTTGGTAATTGTGTCAAAAGTTCTCTCAGCATCAGCTTTACTCAAGTTTAAAGCTCCTGAAAGCTTGACCACTAATTGTTTTTTGTTCATTTTAGCTCCGGTTTATTAGGTTATTTGTTATCTTTATCAAAAACCTTGATAAATCAAGCCTTTTTTTAGTGTAAATAAAATACTTATACACAATATCTAGTATAGCCAAAAAAATGTTGATTTTATTGGATTTTTTTAAATTTAAAACAAATTTTATTGTAATACTCCAAGGTCCTTTAAATCATTAAACGTGGTGAAAAACATTAGGGTTAACAATAAAAACACACCGATTCGAAAAAAACCCTCCTGTGTTTTTTGCGATAATGGTCTACCTAGAATTTTCTCAAATGTATAAAACATTAAATGACCTCCATCTAACATTGGAATTGGGAATAAATTTACGAGCCCTAGACTTATAGAAATATAGGCCATCATACTTATAAAAGCCAAAACTCCAAATTCTGCGACTTGACCTGATATTTTTGCAATTCTTATAGGTCCTCCTAATTGTGATGTATCAGCTTTACCAATTATCATGTTACCTATGTAATTTAATGATGCAGTGCTCACATAGATAACTTCATTGGCTGCATAGTATAGTGCCTTAACCGGCCCTAACTTTACATGATTAATTTCATTATTGTATGCACCTAATTTAATGCCAACCATTCTTTTTTGTATTTTATTACCAAGATTATCCTTACCAAGAACAGTGTTTGGTTTAACTTTAAGTATAAATTCATCAGAAAATCTTTTGACCTTAAAATCTATAATATCAGCTGAGGACATCGTTATATATTTAGACACATCCATAATACTTTGAACCTTCTTACCATCAATTTCTAAAATAATGTCATCTTGTTTGAGACCACCAATCATTGCTGGGCTATCTTTTTGTACTTCATTAATAACAGCAGGGGTAAAATCTTTACCAATAAAAGTATAAATTGAAAAAAAGATGACTAAAGCTAAGATAAAATTAGCTAGTGGACCACCAAATACTATCAATACTCTTTGATATAATGGTTTAAGAACAAATAATTTTTTCCTATCTTGATCATTATATTGCTTAATTAATTTTTCTTGGTCAGCTTGAGAAAATACATTTCGATCTCCAAAAAATTTTACGTAACCTCCAAGTGGTATCCAACATAATTTCCAACGCGTACCAGACTTATCGTTCCAGCCAAATATTTCTTTACCAAATCCAATTGAAAAATCTGTAACACCTACACCATACTTTTTTGCAAAATAATAATGTCCATATTCATGGATAAAAACAACAATCATTATAAGTAAAAGAAATGGAATTAAATAACTTAAGATAAATGAAATCATTTTTTGCTTACAATGTATTCAAAATTTTGAGTAGTCTCATTAACCTGTAACAATTTGGCTCCATTTCTTAAGTGAAACTTTGTAGCCATATCGGTTAGCGGAGACAAAGTCACCAATCTATTTAAATGATTTGATTTTTTAATTTTTTTAAAAACCTCTTTTACAATTAATTTTCCACCACCCTTTTTTTTAGACCACACAGTATATGCAATAGCAATTTGCCCAACAGTTTGGCCTCTTTGTGTGCTTTGTAAGAAAGCATCATGACTAAATTTATCTAATTGGGTAACATCTTTGGGTACTTTGTTTGTAAATGCAAAACACATTACTGCATGAATTTCATTTTTATATCTAACTCCATATATTTTTCTTCCATAACTTGTTCTAAAGGCATTGTCTAATTCTGGTCTTACCGGGTCCTCATTAATATTACATTCTTTTAATTCAACTAATTCTGCTCCTTTAATCCAATCAAAGAAATTACTTATATTTTTACTTATTAGATGTTTGTTTTTTCTTATTCGAGCTTTAATTCGAGGTTTAAATTTTTTATTACTCTTAGATAGACTGCTTTTTAAATACTTTGAAGCCAATTTATCCCTTACATTTTTGAACATTTCTTTCATG
>CACBCU010000018.1 GCA_902537895.1 uncultured Pelagibacteraceae bacterium
CAAAAGCTATTTCAAAATTTTTAGATATGTATTGTTTCATAAAAAGAGAATACTCGCCAAATGGGTATGAAAATATTTCAGGAATATATCCTAATTTATTTTTAAAAATTTTTGATGCAAGTTCTATATCATCAACAAATTCTTCCTCGCTTTTGTCAATTAGGTAGTCATGTGAATGAGAATGGTGGCCAATATAACCAAATTCAGATTTGTCAATCTCAATTATTTCATCCCAAGTCATATAACCATTTTTACCAACCGGTTCTGTAGATACGAATAAAATAAATGGAATTTTATTTTCCTTTAAATATGGCCAAGCATTATTATAGAAAGATTTGAAACCATCATCTATTGTTATCAAAATTTTCTTCTTCTTTTTTGGTTTTTTAAATTCGCTTATGAATGATTTTGGATTATAGAATTCGTAATCAAGTTCTTTAATTATTTTTATGTGTTTTTGAAAAATATCCATTTTGATATTTGTTGAAGGATACTTATTTTCGTTAAATCTATGGTACATTATAGATAAAATACCATTATCTTTTGCATAATATTTGGTATTATTTTCCTCTGAATTAGAATCGGTAAAAATAAATAATTGAATTATGACAAAGCTAATAATAGATGCGGCTAGTGATAAAGTTTTTTTCATGATTATTGTAAATGGAGTCAATTATAATATTACCTATGAAAATAGCAAAAAAAATTATGAGAGATTAATAATACTTTTAAACGATTTTTTGTTGTCAAAAAATTTAGATTTAAAAAAAATTTCAGATATATATATAAATAGAGGACCTGGTAGTTTTGCAGGTATCAGAAATTCTTTATCGGTCGTTAAGGCAATTCATTTGGTCAATAAAGTGAACTATTATTGTTTTAGTTTTGGAGATTTTAATGGAGAAAAACACATAAAATATGAATTTATCCCAGATTTATGTGAGAAATTTAAAGTTGAAAAAAATTTGATTAATCCCATCTATTCGGGTTAAAAATGTGTATGTCAGAAACAATTGAACAAAAATGTCTATCTCAAGGTGTAAAACTCACTGATCAAAGACGAATAATTGCCAAGGTTATTTCTGAGTCAAAAGAAGCCTATGGTGAATCTGATCATCCAGACGTTGATGAGCTGTATAATAGAGTTTCAAAAATTGATCCTAAAATTAGCATCGCAACAGTATATAGAACTGTGAAACTTTTTGAAGAAGCTGGAATTTTAACAAAACACGATTTTAAGGGTGGCAAGGCAAGATATGAAATAAATGACGATCATAATCATTTAATTGATATCAAAACTGGTGATATTATAGAGTTTGTTGATCAGGAGATAGAAGAGTTACAAAAAAAAATTGCTAGAAAATATGGATATAAATTAGTTGACCACAAGCTGGAACTTTATGGTGTTAAAGTAGATAAAAAAAATGAATAAAAAAATATTCGCCAAAACATTTGGTTGCCAAATGAACGAGTATGACACTAATCGAATAATTGATATTGTAAAAAAGATAGGATTTACAAAAACCGAAAATCTCGAAGATACAAATTGTTTTTTACTAAACACTTGTCACATAAGAGATAAGGCAAAAGAAAAAGTTTATCATGAGATAGGTAGAGTTAAAAAAAGATTTAGATTAAAAAAAAAACCTTTTGTTATAGTTGCTGGTTGCGTTGCTCAAGCAGAAAACGAGGAGATGTTAAAAAGAGAACCTTTTATTGATCTGGTCATTGGTCCTCAGGCATACCATAAAATAAATGATAAGATTGAAGAATACTTGGACAATCAGAGAAGATTGGATGAAACTGATTTTGATGCTGTTTCAAAGTTCAATTATTTAGACAAAATAAAAAACTCATCAACAAAAGTATCTTCTTTTTTAACTATACAAGAAGGCTGTGATAAGTTTTGTCATTTTTGTGTCGTTCCTTATACAAGAGGTCCTGAATATTCCAGACCATTCAATGAAATTGTAAATGAGGCAAAAATCCTCGCAGGTAATGGGGTAAGAGAGATTACTTTATTAGGACAGAATGTTAACGCTTACAATAATAAGAATTATAAGTTGTCTAATTTGATTTTAGAAATAGAAAAAATTCCCGAAATTTTAAGAATTAGATATACAACTTCACATCCAATTGACATGAGTGATGATTTAATTGATTTATATGGGACCTCGAAAAAATTAATGCCTCTTGTTCATTTACCAGTCCAAAGCGGTTCAAATAAAATTTTAAAGTTGATGAATAGAAATCACAATATTGAATATTATCTTCAAATTTACGAAAAAATAATTAAAAAAAATTCCTCTGCTAAATTTTCTAGTGATTTTATTATTGGTTACCCTGGTGAGGAAGAGAGTGATTTTAATTCGACACTTGATCTTATAAAAAAGATAAAATTTATAAATTCTTTTTCTTTTGTATTTAGTCCAAGACCAGGTACAAAAGCCTCTAATCTACAATTAATTGATCGAAAGTTAAGTAATGAAAGACTAAAAATCGTTCAAAAAGAATTATTTAATTTTCAAAAAAAAATGAATAGATCTTTGGAGGGTAACGTAATAGAGGTGTTAGTGGAAAATAGAGTGTCTGAAAGTGTAAAGTATTTTGGCAGAACTGGTTATATGACTTCAGTAATATTTGATGGTAAAGATGAGGATGTGGGAAAGCTTGTAAAAGTTAAAATTAATAGTAGTAATCAAAATACACTTTTTGGTGAAACTTTAGAAATTTCAAAATTGAGAGTTGCATAAATTTGAATAATTTAATTAAAAAGGACACCCAAGCGCTTTTAAAATTTGTTTACTCAGACAATAACTCATTAAGTGTGATATTTAGTGATAATAACCTTCTAATGGGCATTGTAGGTGAATTTAACAAAAATTTAAAAGAATTAGAGAAAATTACTGGAGCAAGCTTGTATTCAAGAGGAAATTCAATACTTATTAAGTCTTCAGATGAAAAAAATGAAATTGTTAAAAACGCTATTCAATTTTTAGCAAACCAATTTTTGAATAATGGAAATATTGAAAACAAAGATATCTTATCATCTGTGGACCAATTTATGATTAATGAAAAAGTTAAAAACTCAAATATCACAGATATTATTAAAACACCTAAAAAATCTATTATTCCAAGATCTGAAAAACAAAAAAGATATGTTAGAGCTTTAAGGGAAAGTGAAATAGTTATTTCTGCTGGTCCAGCAGGAACAGGAAAAACTTTTCTTGCTGTTGCTGTTGGCCTTACTATGCTTTTAGAAAAAAAGATTGAGAGAATAATTTTATCGAGACCAGCTGTTGAGGCGGGTGAAAGATTGGGCTTTTTACCAGGAGATATGAAAGAAAAAGTAGATCCATATCTAAGACCTCTTTACGACTCACTTTACGATTTATTTCATTTTGAAAAAATTCAAAGGATGATTGAAATAGGAGATATCGAGATTGCTCCATTGGCATTTATGAGAGGTAGAACTCTTAAAAATTCTTTTGCAATACTTGATGAAGCTCAGAATGCAACAGACACTCAGATTAAAATGTTCTTAACAAGAATTGGTGAAAACTCAAAAATAGTAGTTAATGGTGATCCCTCACAGATAGACCTTCCAAATAAACATATGTCAGGTTTGGACAGAGCTAAGAAATTATTATCCCATTTAGATGAAATTAAAGTTATAGATTTTGATCATTCAGATGTTGTAAGACATCCTTTAGTATCAAAAATTGTAAAAGCATATTCAAGTGACAATGATCAAAGTTAATGTCCTCACCGAGGAAAAATCTTGGTCAAAAAAAATTAAGAAAAAGGAATTTTTTTTTAATCAACTATGCAGACATTTTCCAAAAAAATTTAAATTTATAAATAAAAGAGTTTGTTTAACATTATTACTTTCTAACAATAAAAATATTAAAAGATTAAATAAAAAATTTAGGAAAAAAGATAAACATACAGATGTGCTATCTTTTCCATTACAAAAAAAATTAAAAAACTTCAAAGAAGTTTATTTAGGAGATGTTATTATAAGTTTTAATTATATGAATAAACCTAAAAATATAAATAATTATGATTTTAAAGAAAAAGTTACAAAAATTTTTATTCATGGTTTTTTACACTTACTAAATTTTAATCACATAAAAGAAAAGGAATATCAGATGATGTTGCGTGAAGAACAAAAAATATTTAGATCAGTTAAAAAAATTTTAATTTAAGTTGAATAAAAAATCTTTAATAGAAATATTACTTTTATTAATCTTAGGAGGGCTAACTTCTTTAAGTCTTCCACCTTTAAATTATTACTTTGTAAATTTTTTCACATTGAGTATTTTATTTATTTTTCTATTTAAGAAACTTAATGATCAAAAGAATGGAAAATTTTTTTTTCTTTATGGTTGGCTATTTGGTTTAAGTTATTTTTTAAGCAATTTATATTGGATAACTATATCACTTACTTTTGATCCAAATTTTAAATTTTTAATACCGGTTGCTTTAATTCTTATTCCGTCTTTTTTGGGTCTATTCTATGGGTTTGCAACACTTATTTTTTATAAATTTGGATTAAAAAGATTATTAAGCTCTTTTTTTCTATTTTCTCTTCTTTTTGGACTGGTTGAATTTTTAAGAGGAAATATTCTTACAGGTTTTCCTTGGAATTTATTTATTTACAGTCTTTCGGAGAAATTAAGTTTTATAAGTTTTGCATCAATAATTGGAACATACGCACTAAATCTTTTAATAATTAGTTTTTTTTCCGCACCTGCAATTTATATTTTAAAAAAATCAAAAATTGAAAGTCTTATTTCTATTATAATTTTATTAATTCCAATATTATTTTTATTTTATGGAAAATCATATAAGCAAAGTTTTTTGAATGAAAAAATTGTAAAAAATCCCTATTTGATAAGGATAATTGGATCAAATATAAGTTTAGAAAGATTTTACATTAATAATCAAACAGAAAACATCATTAATGAGTTGGTAAATTTAAGTTCACCTGAACCTTATAAAAAAACTTTTTTTTTGTGGCCAGAAGGAATCATACCAAATACGTATCTAGATGAATTAAAGTTATATGAGAGTTTATTTACTAAAAACTTTAATGAAAATCATTTAATTGGACTCGGTATTTCCAGTAGATCATTAATAAACGAAAATTATAAGTATTTTAATTCACTCTCAATTATTGATGATAAATTAAACTTAGTTCAAAATTACAATAAAATAAATTTGGTTCCTTTTGGTGAATTTCTTCCATTTGAAAATTTGCTTAATAAAATTGGTTTAAAAACAATTACAAATAACATTGGATCTTTTACAAAGGGAGACGAAAGAAAAATTATCCATATAAAAAATAACTTTCAAGAGTTCAAATTTTTACCATTAATTTGTTATGAGATAATTTATAGTGGCAATCTGACAAAAGATAATGACTACGATTTTATAATAAATATATCAGAAGATGGATGGTTTGGTAAATCTGTCGGCCCAAAGCAACACTTCTCTCACAGTATATTCAGAGCTATTGAAACTGGAAAATATGTCTTAAGGTCAGCAAATAATGGTATGACAGCAATAATTAACCCACTAGGGGAGATTGAAAAAAAAATTGATTATAACAAAGATGGTTTTATTGATTTTGAAAAAAGAAGAGACTTTAATCCAACTATATTTTCTTTATATGGAAACAAAATATTTATCTTATTAATTTTGTTGTATATTTTATTAATTTTTTCATTTAATAGGATCAAAGATGAGTAATTTAAAAAATTTTCTTTTTACTAGTGAGTCTGTTTCTGAGGGACATCCAGACAAAGTTTCCGATAGAATATCTGATATGGTTGTAGATACTTATTTATCAAAAGATCCTTATGCAAGAGTTGCTTGTGAAACTCTTACAACCACTAATAAGGTTGTTTTAGCCGGAGAGGTAAGAGGACCAGAAATTAATAAAGAAGATCTTATAAAAAATGTTAGGGACTGCATTAAAGATATTGGTTATGATCAAGAAGGTTTTACTTGGAAAGAAGCTACAAAAATAGAGTCTCATCTTCATTCACAATCTTCAGATATTGCGATGGGAGTAGATTCCAAGGGAAATAAAGATGAAGGAGCTGGAGATCAAGGAATAATGTTTGGATATGCGTGCGATGAAACTGATGCTTTAATGCCAGCACCAATTCATTACTCACATAAAATTTTAAGATTAATGGCCGAGGACAGGAAATCTGGAAAGTTGAAAAATATTGAGCCGGACTCTAAAAGCCAAGTCACATTTCAATATTTGAATGGAAAACCCTCAAAAGTTAAGTCAGTGGTCATTTCTTCTCAACATTCAGCTGACGTGAATCAAGAACAAGTTAGAGAAATATTAAGACCATATATGCTAAAAACAATTCCAAAAGAATTTTTGAAAGATTTTGAAGATGATGAGTTTTATGTAAATCCAACTGGTAAATTTGTTATTGGAGGCCCTGACGGTGATTGTGGATTAACTGGAAGAAAAATCATT
The DNA here is from genome assembly GCA_902537895.1 of uncultured Pelagibacteraceae bacterium. Lineage (GTDB taxonomy): Bacteria > Pseudomonadota > Alphaproteobacteria > Pelagibacterales > Pelagibacteraceae > Pelagibacter. Next base: position 6,506 of record CACBCU010000018.1, read on the forward strand.
GTAGATACATACGGTGGAGCTGCACCTCATGGTGGAGGGGCGTTTTCTGGAAAAGACCCAACAAAGGTTGATAGATCAGCTGCTTATGCCGCAAGATATATCGCAAAAAATATCGTTGCCTCAAAAATCGCTGAAAAATGTTTAATTCAATTAGCATATGCGATTGGAGTTTCAAAACCTTTATCAATTTATGTAAATCTTTTTGATAATGATTTAGATAAAAACAAATTTGTCACAGAAAGAATTAAAGAAAATTTTGACTTGAGCCCTAGGGGTATTAGAGAAATGCTTGGCTTGAACAAGGCTATTTATCAAAAAACAGCTGCTTACGGTCATTTTGGAAGAACTCCCGAAAGAGACGGAGCTTTTTCTTGGGAAAACACTGATAAAACTGACGTTTTTACTAAATAGTTTTTATTGAATAATTAAAAAACTTTAATATATTTCGATTACACTCTGGACTTTAGAAATGGGCCTTGGCCCATTTTTTTTTGGAGATTACAAAAATGTTAAACAAAAGAGCTGATAAACTAGAATTGTTAAGAATAGCTGAAGCGGTAGCTTTAGAAAAGGCTATTGATAAAGAGCTAATTATCAATTCAATGGAAACCGGAATAGCAAAAGCTGCTAAGTCTAAGTTTGGCCAAGATAATGAAATCAAAGTTTCTATTAATAGAGAAAACGGAGATATAGAGATTTTTAGAAAATTAATAATTTCTGAAAATCCTGAAAATTCAAATACAGAAATAAAACTGAAAGATGCCATTGTTTTAAATCAACAAAATAAAGATAAAAAAATTGGTGATGAAATTCTACAACCACTTCCAGCATTTGATTTTGGTAGAATTGCTGCTCAAACTGCCAAACAAGTTATCAGTTTTAATGTTCGAGAAGCAGAAAGAGAGAGACAATTTAACGATTTTAAAGACAAACAAGACTCAATCTTAAGCGGCATAGTAAAAAGACTCGAATTTGGAAATGTTATAGTTGATCTTGGAAGAACAGAGGCAATAATTCAAAAAAATGAACTTATTCCCAGGGAAAATATAAAAGCTGGCGATAGAATTAAAGCATATTGTTACGATGTTAGGAGAGAAAATAAGGGTCAACAAATTTTTTTATCCAGAGCTCATCCAAAGTTTATGGAAAAGCTTTTTGTACAAGAAGTGCCTGAAATTTATGATGGATTGATTGAAATTAAATCGTCTTCTAGAGATCCCGGAAGTAGAGCTAAGATTTGTGTAAAAGCAATAGACACTTCGCTGGATCCTGTGGGTGCTTGTGTTGGAATGAGAGGTTCAAGAGTTCAGGCAGTTGTTAATGAATTACAGGGTGAGAAAATTGATATAGTTAATTGGTCAGAGGATCCCGCAATTTTAGTTTCTAATGCGTTATCTCCTGCTGAGGTCCAACGAGTAAATGTTGATATTGAGAGAAAAAAGTTGGATGTAATTTTAACTGAGGAAAATCTTAGTAAAGCGATAGGTCGTAGAGGACAAAATGTCAGGCTCGCAACAAAACTATTAAATTATGAAATTAACATAATGACCGATCAAGAAGATTCAGAGAGAAGACAACAAGAGTTTAAAGAAAAGACAGAAAACTTTGTTAAAAATTTAGAGCTGGATGAAACTCTTGGTCAATTACTTGTTGCAGAAGGTTTTTCAACTATTGATGATATTAAAGATAGTTCTTTAGATAATTTTAAAAATATAGAGGGGATTGAAGAAGATACAGCTAAAGCTCTTATTGAAAGAGCAAAAGAATTTTATGAGAAAGATCAAGAGGATATTTCACAAAGAATTAAAGACCTCGGAATATCAGATGATTTAATTAACTTGAAGGGCTTAACACCTGGGATGTTATTAACTTTGGGTGAACAAAAAATTTTAAAACTTGAGGATTTTGCTGATCTAGCATCGGATGAATTAACCGGAGGCTTTGATGTTGTAAAAGGTGAAAAAATAAAGATACAAGGATATTTAGAAGATTTTGCATTGTCAAAAGTTGAGGCTGACGAATTAATTATGTCAGCTAGAAACATAGTTTACAAAGATTGAGAGATGAGTAATGGAAAACAAAAAAACAAAATTAACAATTTCTGGTGGTCCTAAAAAGTCATTTAAAAATATTGATAGTGCAAATAGTCAGGGAAAAAAAACAGTTATAATTAATAGACAGCCACCTAAATTCACAGGGAAAGGGAAGTTTTCTAAGGGTAGTGGGTATAAATCCACCACAACGAACTATAAAAAAGTTGATAATTATAAAACAAATTTCAAAATGAGTAATCCTAATTCTGGAATAAGTGATTTTGAAAAACGTAAGCTGGCAGAGCAAAGGGCTACAAAAAGATTTATAAGAGAGGATGATAAAGACAAAAAATCTAAGACAAGTGGCCTAAAAAAAAGAGACGTAAAATTGACTGTTTCTAGGGCGTTAAGCGATGAAATAGAGACAAGAGAAAGAAGTTTAGCATCTGTAAAAAGAGCAAGACAAAAAGAACTTAAAAATATAAATAAAGAGGATAGTAAAGAAAATCTAAAGCCAATTAAAAGAAATATAAATATTCCAGAAGCTATAACTGTAAGAGAGCTAGCCAATAGAATGGCTGAACAGTCTAGTAATGTGATTAAACATTTGTTTGGAATGGGAGTTACTGTAACAATAAATCAAACATTAGCTGCTGATACTGCTGAGTATTTAGTAAAAGAATTTGGACATAATCCTATTAGGGAAGAAAAAGCAGAGGAGATTATAAAAAAAATTAAAGACTCCAGAACTGAAAATTTAAAAAATAGAGCACCGATAATAACTGTAATGGGCCATGTTGATCATGGAAAAACTTCCGTTTTAGATGTTCTGAGAAGTGCCAATGTTGTGTCAGGAGAATTTGGTGGAATTACACAACATATTGGAGCTTATCAAATTAAAAGTGGTGATAAAAATTTAACTTTCATCGATACTCCTGGACACGCTGCTTTTACTGAAATGCGTGCTAGAGGATCAAAATTGACTGATATTGTTGTTTTAGTAGTTGCAGCAGACGACGGAGTTAAACCTCAAACAGTAGAATCAATAAGACACGCAAAAGCTGCAAAAGTCCCCATAGTTGTGGCGATAAATAAATGTGATTTACCAGATGCTGATCCTCAAAAAATAAAAAATCAGTTATTAGAACATGAGTTGATTGCTGAGGATTTATCTGGAGATACATTAATGGTCGAAATCTCCACTAAAACAAAAATGAATTTAGATAAATTGCTTGAAGCAATAACTTTACAAGCAGAAATTTTAGATTTAAAGACTGATTTTGACTCAAAAGCTACTGGAGTAGTTCTAGAGTCGAAAATTGATGTTGGAAGAGGTCCTGTCGCAAATATTATTGTAACAAGCGGTACATTAAGAAAAGGAGACTTTTTTGTCAGCGGGATTAAATGGGGAAAAATAAGAGCTATCTTAAATGATAAAGGTGAAAATGTTGTAGAAGCAATTCCTTCAACTCCTGTAGAAATCTTGGGTATAAACGGTGCTGCTAAATCGGGGGATGATTTTATTGTTCTTGATAGTGAAAAAGAAGCAAAAACTCTTAGTGAAAATAGAAAAGAGGAAAATAAAGATATTAAAAATCCGTTGTCCTTTGCAACACAAGAATCAGCGTTTTCAAACAAATCATCTCAGGATTTAAATTTGATTATCAAATCAGATGTTCACGGTTCTTCTGAAGCTATAAAAAGCGCAATAAATCAAATTAAACACGATGAGGTGAAACCAAAAATTATTTTAGCAGATATAGGCATGATAACAGAAACTGATGTTACTCTAGCTAAAGCGTCACAAGCTGTTTTAATAGCTTTTAATGTAAAACCAAGCAAAGAAGCAAAAAAACTGGCAGAAAATGAAAATATAAAGATCTCAACATATAACATAATCTACGAGGTACTGGACTTTGTTAAAAAAAGTATGTCAGGACTACTGGCCCCAGATGTGCATGAAAGTATAACGGGCACGGCTCAAATTTTAGAGATATTTAAAGTATCTGGCGCAGGCAAAGTTGCAGGCTCTAAAGTAATAGAGGGTGAAATTCTTGCCAATTCCAGCGTAAGGATTATTAGAGACGGTACGATTATTTTTACTGGTAAAATAGCGACAATATTTAGAGAAAAAAATCAAGTAAAACAGGTAGATATTGGCCAGGAGTGTGGAATCGCTCTCAAAGATTACATGGATTTTCAAAAAAATGATACAATTGAGGCTTTTAATGTTACATCTACAGAAAGGTCAATATAATGGCTGATAGAATAGGAAAACAATTTACCCAAAGGCAACTTAGAGTTGGTGAAATGATTAAACAGTCTTTGAGTATGATTTTTATAAGGAATGAGGCAAAAATTCCAAATTTAGAAACAAATAATATAACAGTAACAGAAGTTAGAATGAGTCAAGATTTGAAAATAGCTAAAGCATATGTATTACCATTAGGTGGCAAAGATGCTGATAAAACAATTGAAAAATTAAAAGAGTACTCTTTTTTAATAAGAAAAATTTTGTCTCAAAAAATTATTGCAAAGTTTTTACCAAAAATTCTTTTTCGTAAAGACGAATCTTTTGAATATGCAGAAAAAATTGAAAATTTAATTAAACAAACAAATAAGTAGGAAAATAAATATGAGCAAAAAATCATCAGAATTGGCTATTCATGATAAAGATACAGGATCATCTGAGATCCAAATAGCTTTATTAACAGAAAAAATTGAGAATTTATCTAAACATATTAAGCAGTTTAAAAAAGATAAACATTCCTCAGTTGGCTTACTGAAAGCAGTTAATAAGAGAAAAAAATTGTTAGATTACCTTAAAAGAAATAAGGTTGACTCTTACAAAAATGTACTGTCGAAATTGAAATTGAGAAAGTAAAAATCAAAATAGATAGAACGGAATGAAACGAAACGAACGAAAAGAAATGGAAATGAAATGTTTAAAGTATATCAGAAAGAAGTTGAAGTAGCAGGAAAGAAGATAAGTTTAGAAACAGGAAAAGTAGCAAGACAAGCAGACGGTGCAATAATCGCAACATGTGGAGAGACAGTTGTTTTAGCAACAGTGGTTGGAGCAAAAAAAGTAAATCCTGATGTTGATTATTTTCCACTGTCTGTAAATTACCAAGAAAAATACTATGCCGCTGGAAAAATTCCAGGTGGGTACTTCAAAAGAGAGGCAAGACCAACTGAAAGTGAAACATTAATCTCCAGATTAATTGATAGACCAATCAGACCTTTATTTCCCGATGAATTTAAGAACGAAGTTCAGTTGCTACCAACTGTAATTTCTTACGACAAAGAAAATGAAGCAGATATTTTATCAATTACAGCTTCATCAGCAGCTTTGGCTATATCAGGAATGCCATTCATGGGTCCGGTTGGAGCTTCTCGAGTTGGTTATATTGATGGAAAATATGTGTTAAATCCATCAAAAACTGAGCTTGAAAAATCAAAATTAGACTTAGTTGTAGCTGGTACAAAAGATGCTGTACTTATGGTTGAGTCTGAAGCGAGCGGTTTAACAGAGGAAGAAATGTTAAATGCAGTTAAATTTGGTCATGAAGGTTTTGTTCCTGTGATTGAAATGATCGAAGAACTTGCAAAAGAATGTAGAAAACCTCAATGGACTGTTGAAAAGAAAGATCTATCAGAAGTTAAGAAAAAACTTGAAGCGACCTTTACAGAAGATCTTAAAAAAGCTTTTGCAACAAGAGATAAACAAGACAGATCAAGTCAAATTTCAGAAATTACTGATAAAGCTAAAAAACTTTATGAAGAGGATGAAAATTACACAGATCTTGATGTTAATTCTGAACTTAAAAAAATAGAAAAATCTATAGTTAGGACAGATATTCTAAAAAACAAAAATAGAATTGATGGTAGAGGATTATCTGATGTAAGGCCTATATCTTGTGAAGTTGGTGTTCTACCAAGAACCCATGGTTCTGCTTTATTTACCAGAGGTGAAACACAGGCAATTGTGACAGCTACTTTAGGTACATCGGACGATGAGCAAAGAATTGAAAGTTTAGATGGATTACAAAGAGAAAGATTCATGCTTCACTATAACTTTCCACCTTTTTCAGTTGGAGAAACAGGAAGAATTGGGACTGGTAGAAGAGAGATAGGACATGGTAAATTAGCGTGGAGAGCGATACATTCTTCATTACCACCAAAAGAAGCATTTCCATATACTTTTAGAGTAGTTTCTGAGATTACAGAATCTAATGGTTCATCTTCAATGGCTACTGTTTGTGGAACTTCATTAGCATTAATGGATGCGGGGGTACCGATTAAAGAACCAGTTGCAGGTATAGCAATGGGTTTAATCAAAGAGGGTGATGACTTTAGTGTCTTATCAGATATTTTAGGTGATGAAGATCATTTAGGAGACATGGACTTTAAAGTCGCTGGAACTAAAGATGGAGTCACCTCTCTTCAAATGGATATCAAAATTACAGGTATCACATTTGAAATTATGGAACAGGCATTAAGTCAAGCTAAAGATGGAAGAGTTCATATCTTAGGAGAAATGAATAAAGCATTATCGGCTTCAAGAGCAGACGTTGGAAAACACACCCCAAAAATGGAAAAAATTAATGTTGATAAAAAAGACATTGCTGCAGTAATAGGAAAAGGTGGAGCAACTATTAGGGAGATTGTTGAAAAATCAGGTGCTAAAGTTGATGTAAATGATGAGGGTATAGTAACGGTTGCTGCTCCCGATGAAGAATCTAGAAACATTGCTATGCAAATGATCAAAGACATCACTGCTAAAGCTGAATTGAATAAAATTTATTCAGGTAAAGTAATGAAGATTATGGAATTCGGTGCATTTGTTAATTTTTTAGGCAAACAAGATGGACTTGTTCATATTTCTGAACTGGCAGATAAAAGAGTAGCTAAAGTAACTGACGTTGTAAAAGAAGGTGATGAAGTAAAAGTTAAAGTGATTGGTTTTGATAGAGGTAAAGTTAAACTTTCTATGAAACAAGCTGCTGAATAAATCAATGTTTTATTTAACCAAGATTAAAGAAAGTTTACTAAAAAATAAGTATGGAAAATATATTCTGATAAGCGGATTCACCTTTTTTTTAGTCAAAGGTATAATTTGGCTGGGTATTTTTATAGTTGTAAGTTTTGGACTTTTTAATTCTTTTTAGATTAAAATAACCACCAAGAATATCATCCGTATAAAATTAATTATACTAGAAGTAAGATGTGAATATTTAAATTTATGCAAACTTCAGGTAATATTCTTAGGATCTGGCATTCCAACTTTATTGTAACCGGCGTCAACATAGTGAATTTCGCCAGTAACACCATTTGCAAGATCGCTTAAAAGATATAATGCTGAATTTCCAACATCATGGATATCAACATTTCTTTTTAGAAACGAATGGTCCTCATTCCATTTATATAAAAATTTTGCATCCCCAATAGCGGAAGCAGCTAATGTTTTAATAGGTCCAGCACTTATCGCATTAACTCTCATGCCTTTGGCGCCCAAATCTCTAGCTAAGTATTTCACACTAGCCTCAAGAGCTGATTTGCAAATACCCATTACATTATAATTTGGGATAGCTTTAGTAGATTCATAAGTTAACGTAAGAAGACTCCCACTTTGCTTCATCACTTTTGATGCTTCTTTTGCTACTTCGGTAAATGAAAAACATGAAATTAACATACTTCTTAAAAAGTTTTCTCTACTTGTATTTAAATATTCACCTGATAATTCAGATTTATCTGAAAATGCAACTGCATGAACTACAAAATCAATTTCTCCCCATTGAGATTTAATATCCTCGAATAATTTTACTACCTCTTCTTTTTTTTCAACATCACAGCTAAAAGTTGCTTTAGAATTTAATTTTTCTGCCAAAGGGACTACTCTTTTTTTAAGAGCATCACCTAAATACGTAAATGCTAATTCAGCACCAGCTTCTGAAAGTTTTTGAGAGATGCCCCAAGCAATAGATCTTTCATTAGCAACTCCCATGATTAATCCTTTTTTACCTTTCATCAAGCTCATGATTAAACCTTTTCAAAAATAAGTGCAGCATTGGTTCCACCAAAACCAAAACTGTTTGACATAACTGCATTTAAAGAAACATTTTTCTCTGATTTTGCAACAATTGGAAATTTTTTAGCCTCTTCATCCATTTCTTTGATATTAGCTGAACCAGCAATAAAATTATTTTTCATCATAATTAAACAATATATTGCCTCGTGTACTGACGCCGCCCCCAAAGGATGACCTGATAGAGATTTTGTTGAACTAATTTTTGGAATTTCTTCCCCAAAAGTCTCTTTTACAGCATTTAATTCTGTAATGTCTCCAACTGGAGTGGATGTTCCGTGAGTATTAATATAATCAATTTTATTTTTTGCTGTTGCCATTGCCATCTTCATACATCTCACGGCTCCCTCCCCAGATGGAGCTACCATATCATA
>CACBCU010000019.1 GCA_902537895.1 uncultured Pelagibacteraceae bacterium
TCCTGGACCTGGAAAAATAATAAATTCAAATTTTTTAAATGGTCTTGATGCGCCAAAAAATTCTGTACCTGAAACAATAAAAATTTTAGAGAAAAAAAAATTAGGTAAAAAAAGAATTAATTATAGGTTAAAGGACTGGGGTGTATCACGTCAAAGATACTGGGGTTGTCCTATTCCAATTATTTATGACGAAAAAGGTAAAGCGGTACCAGTACCTAAAGATAAATTACCTGTAGAATTACCAGAAAATATTAATTTAAAGGTAAAAGGTAACCCCCTTGATAGTCAAAAAAGTTGGAAAGAAATCATTATTAATGGAAAAAAATTTACAAGAGAAACAGATACCTTAGATACATTTGTATGCTCATCTTGGTATTACTTGAGATTTTGTTCTCCTAAAGAAGAAAATTACGGATTTAATAAGGAAGACGTAGATTATTGGATGCCAGTTGATCAATACATTGGTGGAGTTGAGCATGCAATATTACATTTATTATATTCAAGGTTTTTTATGAGAGCAATCAACTCTGAGAGTCAAAATTTTAAAATAACTGAACCTTTTCAAAGTTTATTTACGCAAGGCATGGTTTGTCATGAGACCTACAAAGACGAAGATAATAACTGGCTTAGCCCTGAGGAAATAGAAAAAGTTAATAATAAAATTATAAAAAAAGGTAATCCTAATGTAGTCATTAAAGTTGGTCCTTCAGAGTCAATGTCAAAATCTAAAAAAAACGTTATAGATCCTGAGAATATCATTAATACTTACGGTGCAGACTCTGTTAGATTATTTATTTTATCTGATAGTCCACCCGAAAAAGATGTGCAATGGTCGGAACAGGGGATGGCCTCGTCATATAAATTTATTCAAAAACTATGGATTTTAAATATGCTTGTTTTAGATGAAATCAAAAAAAATCACTCGAAAGATGATGATGATGAATTTAAAAAAAAAGCAAATTTATTTGTTAATAATGTGACAAATAATTTATCTAATTTTACTTATAATAAAATTATTGCTAACATCCATGAAGTTCATTCATCCATATCAAAATTAATAAAAAAAAAATATTCACCTAGAACAATAATTGATAATTATAAAAAAATATTAGTCTGTATGTTGCCAGTTATCCCACATTTTTCTAATGAATGTATAGACTTACTTAAAGACACATCCGAGCTCGAATGGCCAAAGGTTGATAAGCAACTTTTAATAGAGGAAAACATTAATTTTGTCGTTCAGATTAATGGTAAAAAAAGAGGTCTAATCAAAGTGAATAGAGGTATTTCTGAGGAAGATTTAATATATTTAATAAAGAAAAACGTTGAAATAAACAAATACATAAAAAACCAAGAATTTAAGAAAAAAATATTTGTTCCAAATAAATTAATAAATATCATAATATAACATTAATGAGAAAATACATTTATATTTTTATATTTATTCCATTTTTAATATTGGGTTGTGATTACTCACCAATTTATTCTAACAAAGATAATTACAATTTTTTTATTGAAAAGATCGAATTTGTTGGAGATGCAGAAATTAATAATTTAATAGATAAAAAATTAAAAAAATATCAAACAACAAAAAATGAAAAAAAAATTTCTATTTTTTCTACATCATCATATGATAAAGTCTCTCAATCAAAAAATCTCTCAGGAAAAACAACAAATTATTTAGTAATTATTGAAATAGCTTTTCAAATTAAAAAAGAGGAAAAATTAAATACTCTTAAATTTAAAGAGGATTTTCTAATTAAGAATTTTAATAACAAATTTGAAGAAAGTAATCTAGAAAAGATCAAAAAAGAAAACGCTACTAATCTAATAATTAATAGATTAATAAGTCAAATTTCACAAATGTGATGATCTTAAAATATTTTGAATTAAATAAACTGAATTTTGACAATACAAATTTCTTGTTATTTCATGGTAAAAATGAGGGATACAAGGACGAGGAAATTAATAAAATCACAAATAAATTTAAAGCAAGAGTTAAAAAGTATGATGAAAAACAAGTGATTGACAACACTGAAGAATTTTTCGTGAACAATCTCAATAAATCATTATTCGATAGTGAAAAAATAATCATAATAAATAGGTGTACAGATAAAATAATTAAGATTATTGAAGAATTAATTGATAAGAAAGTAGATGATATAATACTTATATTAAATTCAGAGGCTTTAGATAAAAAATCTAAATTAAGAAATTTTTTCGAAAAATCAAAAAATAAATTAATATCCATTGCATTTTATCCAGATAATTTTGAAACGCTTATAAGAGTTGCTCGACAAACGTTAAGAGAGAGAAAGATATTGTTATCTAATGAATGTATTAGCATTTTAATAAATAAATGTGGTGGTGACAGAAAAAATCTATTAAATGAAATACAAAAAATTGAACTTTACTTAAAAGACAAAAAAAAAATAAATAATGAGGAAATTTTTAAAATCATTAATCTTTCAGAAAATCATAGCGTAAATGAGTTAATTAATAGTTGTTTAGTTAAAAATCAAAAAAAATTATTTAGCATCCTTAATGATAATATTTTCTCAAATGAAGATTGTATTGTCATTATTCGAACTTTACTCAAAAAAACAAAAGATCTTTTAAATCTTGTAAGCCAATTTCACTTAAATAAAAATATTAATGCCACAATAGATAATGCAAAGCCACCAATTTTTTGGAAAGACAAAAAGATTATAAAAGATCAAATAAATATGTGGTCAATCAATAAATTAAAAAATTTGATTATAGAAATAAATGATATTGAGTATCAAATAAAAAAAAATTCGGTCAATTCAATAAATTTAACAACAAACTTTTTACTAGAAAAGTCGGCTTAACTTTTTTTAATAATTATTTTTTATTATATAAATTAATTTATTTAATTGATCACTATCATGAAATGAAATTGTAATTGAGCCTTTATTTCTTTTATTACTTTTTATTGATACGTTAAGTCCGATCTTATTTGAGATAGTCTCTTCAAGATTTTTTATATTTGGATCTTTATATAAATTTATTTTTTTTGACTTTTTAAATAATTTTACAAAAGTTTCAGATTGTCTTACGGATAACTTTTTTTCTATAATTTTACTAGCAATAAAACTTGCATTATCTAGACCGACAAGAATTTTAGCATGACCGGGGGTGATTTTTTTTTGCTCAACATAACTAAGAACATCTACTGGTAAATTCAGTAATCTTAATGAATTAGTAATATAACTTCTGCTTTTACCAATAAATTTAGAAACTTTTTCTTGATCGTAGGAAAATTCGTCAATTAATCTTTTATACCCCTGAGCCTCTTCCAGGGGATTTAAATCATGTCTTTGCACATTTTCAACTATGGCAAACTCAAGTGATTTAAGATCATCCGCTTCAGTAATAACTACTGGGATATCATGCAAACCTGCCTTTCTTGCTGCAAGCCAACGTCTTTCTCCTGCAATAATCTCGTATTTAGAGTTATCAGAATTTGATTTTCTCACAATGATTGGCTGAATCACACCTCGTTCTTTTATTGAATTAGTCAGATCTTGTAAGTTTTCTTCATCAAAAACTTTTCTTGGTTGAAATTTATTTGGTACGACATCACTCAACGAAAGTTTATTAGTTTTTACTTCTACTCTACTTTCACCTATTAAAGATGATAAACCTCGGCCTAAGCCTTTTTTTATTTGTGAATTCATTATGCAGCACTCCCCATTTTATTTTCTTGTTCAATAAATTCATCAGTAAAATTATAATAAGATTTACTGCCTGGACAACTTTTATCATATATAAGCACAGGTACACCATGAGAAGGTGCTTCAGATAATCTTACATTTCTTGGAATCACTGTTTGATAGACTTTATCTTTAAAATAATCACGTGCCTCTTGTTCTACCTGAGAAGACAGTTTATTTCTTCTATCATACATTGTTAAAAGTATTCCTTGAATTTCTAAAGACGGATTAAGATTTACTTTTATTCTATCAATAGTCTTCATGAGTTGCGTAAGTCCCTCCAATGCAAAAAATTCTGTTTGAAGTGGAACTAAAAGAGAGTTTGATGATACTAAAGCCATCACTGTTAGCAAACTTAAGGAGGGAGGACAGTCAATAAGCACATAATCATAAAGTCCTCTAGAATCATTTAAATAAGCGGTTAATTTGGTCTTTAAAATAAATGCTCTATCACTATCACCAGCTGTCTCGACTTCTAAACCTGATAAATCTACATTGGATGTTATAAGATCGAGGTTTTCAAATTTTGTTTTTTTAATGACGTTAGAAATCGACATTGTTCCATTTAAAATTCCATAAATTGTTTGGTCCGATTGATTAGTATTAGATAATCCTAATCCAGTCGTAGCATTTCCTTGAGGATCTAAGTCAATAACTAAAATTTTTTTATTTTGTTGAGTTAAAGCTGATGCAAGATTAATGACTGTGGTTGTCTTACCAACTCCACCCTTTTGATTTATTATTGAAATTATTTTCACAATTTTTTTTTTTTAATTCTTTTTATATTTATTATAAATGAGTCGTTGTTAGTTATACTTTTTTTTTCATCGTAATCTAAATCCCAAGTTTTTAGAGTATCAGTTAAAATTTTTTTTCCACTTGATCCCATAAACAAGATTATATTATTAAATTTTTTAAAATTCTGATTTACAAGATCCAGAATTATAGGCATTGGTTTAAAAGCTCTCGACATTACAGTTCCTGTTTCAATGTTCTTGACTGTAAAAATATCTTTTTGGATAATTTTTGTATTAAGGTTTAATTTTTTTGAAACATCTTTCAAAAAAACGCATTTATGATGGCTTTTTTCATAAAGATTTATCTTCAGTGAATTTTTTAATTTTTTCATTACTATTGCGATAACAAGTCCTGGCATCCCGCCTCCAGTACCTAAATCACAGGTTGTATTAGTATTTAAATCAACAAAATCAATAATTTGTGCTGAATCTATTATATGTCTTTGTCTTATTTCGTCAATTTTAGTAGTTTTTTTACTGATTATGTTAATTTGGTTATTTTTCTCCCTAATCATTGAAATTAAGCTTTCAAAGTCAAAGCAGGTTTCACGTGAAACATTCAGAATCGGGATTTTTGAGTAAAAATTTAAAATTGTATTATCCATTAAGCTATATGCTTAATAGACTTTCTTTTTACATGTGACAACAAAATATAAACGGCAGCAGGTGTAATTCCGTCAATTCTTAATGCTTGACCCATAGTTTTAGGCTTAATTTCTTTAAATTTAGCCTTTACTTCATTAGAAAGACCAGAAAATTGGTCATAATCTATATTATCTGGAATCGTTAAATTTTCATCCCTCTTAAAGGCAAGAATATCCGCCTTTTGCTTTTTTAAATATCCTCTATAATGAGAGTTAATTTCAATTTGTTCATCAATCTCAAATCCAAAATCTTCAATTTCAGGCCAAATATCCCTAATTTTAACCATATCTACCCCTTTTTGAGTCAAAATTTCATCAGCAGATCTAAAAACACCATCTTTTGCAATTTTAATGTCAAATTTAGCCGCTTTTGTAGGTGAAATTTGTAAAGTGGACATTTGAAGAGATATTTTATCAAGTTTTTTAAATTTATCCTCAAAATGTTGTTTTCTAACATCTGAAATCAATCCAATTTTAATACCTTTGTTAGTTAATCTTAAATCGGCATTATCTGACCTCAAACTTAACCGATACTCTGCACGAGACGTGAACATCCTATAGGGCTCTGCTACTCCTTTAGTTACCAAATCATCAATCATCACCCCTATGTATGCATCTGATCTATCGAGAATAAAAGGCTCCATATTTTTTAATGAAAGAGCTGCATTCACACCTGCAATAAGGCCCTGTGCAGCTGCCTCCTCATAACCAGTGGTTCCGTTGATTTGACCTGCAAGATATAAATTTTTAATTTTCTTTGTCTCCAATGTCAGAAAAAGTTCTCTAGGATCTATATAATCATATTCTATAGCATAACCTGGCCTAATAATCTGTACATTCTCTAAACCATTGATATTATTGAGTATTTCTTGCTGAACTACCTCAGGTAGAGAATTAGATATGCCATTTGGGTATATTGTATAATCGTTGAGACCTTCTGGCTCCAAAAAAATTTGATGCCTTGTCTTATCTGCAAATTTTACAATTTTATCCTCTATTGAAGGACAATAACGTGGACCAACACCTTGTATACTACCAGAATACATTGCACTTTTAGATAAATTCTTTTTGATAATCTTATGTACCTTTTCATTAGTATATGTCATTGAACACGATATCTGTTTGTTAAAACTTTTTTTTGTTAAAAAAGAGAAAAAATAAGGATCGCTATCGGCGAATTGTTTTTCTAAATTATCGAAATTAATTGACCTGGAGTCTAGACGAGGAGGTGTACCTGTCTTAAGTCTTCCAATTTTAAAATTATATTTTTTCAACTCTTCACTTAAACCTGTACTCGGTTTTTCGTTAAATCTACCAGCTGGTGTTCTTTTATCACCAATATGAATCAATCCATTTAAAAATGTACCAGTAGTTAAGATTAGCTTGTTACACATAACATTATTACCTTTTAATGTTATAAACCCCTTTATTTGATTATTTGAAAAAATAAAACTTACTACAGGATCAGAAAAAATGCTTAAATTACAATAGTTTACAAGTTTTTCTTGCATAAATTTACGATATAATGATCTATCAGATTGAGTTCTAGGTCCTCTAACAGCTGGCCCTCTACTTCGATTTAATAATCTGAATTGTATTCCCGACTTATCAGCAACGTCACCCATAACTCCATCAAGAGCATCGATTTCTCTAACCAGATGGCCTTTTCCTAAACCACCAATAGCTGGGTTACAAGACATTTCTCCTATGGTGTTTTTATTATGTGTGAATAGTGCAGTATTGATTCCAAGCCGTGCTGAAGCAGTTGCAGCTTCACATCCTGCATGACCACCACCAATAACTATTACATCAAAGAATAAATCTTTTTTCATAATATAAATTTATATCCGATTAGGATATTTACAAGATGTGTATTATTTTTTTTAAATAAGATTGTAATCGATATTAATCGAAGAAAGGCTAAAAATATAAATATTAAAGTTATTTTCCAATACAGAAATCATTAAAAATACTACCTAAAATTTCCTCCACATCAACTTTACCAACAATCATGCCTAAATGTCTGGTTGCCAATCTTAGATCCTCAGCAGCTTTATCAAAATCTTTCTTATCATTTTTATCTAGAAAATTTTTTAAATGTTCTACACATTGAACTAAATGTTGTCTATGTCTCTCTCTCGTAATTAAAATGTCTTCTTGAGAAATAAATTTATTTTTTAGATTATTTTTTATTTTGAGAATTAATTTATCAATGTTTAAATTATCTTTTAATGAAATCAATACATGATCGAATTTTGATAAGTCTTGATCTAACTTATTTTTTATAAGATCCAACTTATTAACAACTAAAATAGCATTTCCTTTAAGCAAATCATTAAAAAAAGGGCTTAAATCAATACTTTTCGCATCCACCACTACTAACTTTAAATCAGCATTTTCGGCCCTCTTAAGGGATAATTTTATCCCTTTTTTTTCAATTTCATCTTTTGAATCTCTTATTCCTGCTGTATCTGAAATTATAACAGGATAACCATCTATATTTAAGTGAGTTTCAACAACATCTCTTGTTGTTCCAGCAATTTCAGAAACTATCGCGACTTCTCTATTCGACAAATTATTTAATAAACTAGATTTACCAGCATTAGGTGGTCCTAGAATAGCAATTTTAAATCCTTCACGAATTATTTCTCCAATTTTTTGATCATTTAAGATTTTATTAATTTCACTAATTATAT
The DNA here is from genome assembly GCA_902537895.1 of uncultured Pelagibacteraceae bacterium. GTDB lineage: Bacteria > Pseudomonadota > Alphaproteobacteria > Pelagibacterales > Pelagibacteraceae > Pelagibacter. Next base: position 7,875 of record CACBCU010000019.1, read on the forward strand.
CTGAAGAATCATTTTTAATTCTTTCAAAATTTTCTTTAGGAAGATCTTCATCCGGAAAGTCTATTTTGGCTTCCACAAAGGACAAAAGTTTTAATAGTTTTTCTCTAATCTGGTTAAACTTATCTGACGAGTTGCCTTTCATTATCTTTATAGCTTGCAATCTTTGAATTTCAGTTTCAGCAGAAATAAGATCAGCAATACTCTCGGCTTTTAACAAATTTATTTTGCCATTTTGAAAAGCAAGCTTTGTAAATTCACCAGGACCGGCAAGTCTACAATTCTCAATTTTGGATATCTCATTTTGAACAGCTAAGATTACAGCTTTACCACCATGAATATGAATCTCTGCCATATCTTCGCCTGTGTAGCTCTGAGGCCCAGGAAACCACAAAATTATTCCTTCATCAATTAACTCAGAGGTATTAATGTTGTATATTCTACGGAGTGTTGCAATTCTTGCTTTAGGCAATTTACCGCCTGTTAAAGATTTAATTACTTTAGAAGTGTCTTCACCAGAAATTCTTATTATAGCAATCCCCGATACACCAGGCCCAGTTGATAAAGCATAGATGGTCATAAAAATATTTAATTATATATTTTTTCTAAGGAAGAAAAAAATTCATTAGAAAAACTTGTCTTATCAAAAAGTGATGTTTTTAGAGCATTTTTAAAAATGTCTTTTCTCAATTCCATTAGCATTTGTGGTTTTTGTGCTAAAGTTACAGCTTTATCAATATAATCCTCTTTATTCTTACCAATCAAATTTAATAAGTTTAAATTTTTAATAATCGAAGACCCACATCGTGAACTAAAATTATTTCCATCCATTACTATTACAGGTACATTCATCCAAATTGACTCGAAAGTGGTCGTAACTCCATTCCATGGAAACGTGTCCAAAGCTATGTCTATTAGTTTATAATTTTCTAGATGGTCATTAAAATTTTTATTATAATTTAAAAAAACAACTGAATCTACCACCCCATATTTTTTAAATTTTCTTTTAATATTAACTTTTGATATTGGTGTTGAAGTTTTTAAAAATAGCTTAGAATTTTCTACCTTTTTTAATATTGAAGCCCACACTTCAATAACTTCATCATTAATCTTTAAAAAATTATTGAATGAACCAAAAGTTATAAATTTATTTTTTTCAAAAGGCATTTCATTTTCTGATCTTTTAAAATTGTAACCTGAGTGACAATTCCAGATAGTTGATAAATAAATAATTTTTTCAGAATAAAGGCTTTCCTCTCTAGGATTAACCTGATTTTTATCAACTATTAAATAATCCATCTCATTTAATCCAGTTGTATTAGTATATCCACACCAAGAAATTTGTATTGGCGCTAAACGATTTTTAAATAAATTTAATCTATGATTTCCCGAAAAACCATTTAGATCTATAATTATATCAATCTCATCTTTTCTAATAATGTTAATAACTTCTTTATCGCTAAGTTTGTTGATATGCAAAGTTTTAAAAACGTATCCTTTAAATTCTTTAGTAGTTTCATCATCTTTTTTATTATGATTATGATAAAGGTGAATGACGAACTTTTCTTTATTATAAACAGCAATAACTGATCTTAAAAAATGAGTAACAGAATGCTTAGATTTGATGTCAGACGATATAAAACCTAAATTTATCGTCTTATTTTTATTTGTTTTTAAATCTACTAAATCTTTGGGGTGGTATTTAACCAATTTATCATTTATTTTTTTCGCGTTTGCTAAAAAGTCTGATTGAGACCAATCATTTAGGTAATTATTATAATAATTATAAGTTGCGATTGCATCCTGAATTGAATTATTATTTGATTCTAATTTGATAATTTTTTCGAGACATTTGATAACATTCTTTAAATCTACTGTGCGTTTATATACTTTAAAAATTCCTTTAATTAGATGCAAATTACTTTCAAATAAGTCTTTATTATCTTTATAAATATTTTTTATTTCATCAAAAAAATCGTCATCTAAAAATCTTTCATTATTAACAAATTCAGTTTCAAAAAGAAGTGCTGACGCATTTATTAAATTTTTAATTGGTTCTACTAATTTAGTTTTATCTGTCTCTTTATAATAAGATTTTCTAAAATCCTCAACGGCAAGTTTAAGAGACTCACTTGAATTACTTATCATCAATCTACAAACACCTTTTAGATTTAGCAATCCTGAAGTTCTCTGATTTTCTGTAAGTTTATTTTCAATAATAGAAATTATTGTAGAATATTTTTTTTCTTTAAATAATCCTAAAAAAGTATCAGCTTTATTACTCATAATATAAAATATATTATAAGTTATTACATTGTAAACTTTTAAAAATATTTAGAGTTTTGAATGACTGCGTTTGATACTATAATTGAACCAAAATAATCTTAGGACGGTTTGTTCATTGAATTGAAGAATTCTGAATTATTTTTTGTATCTTTTAATTTTGAGCTTATAAATTCAATAGCATCCATAGTACCCATTGGTGCGATTATTCTTCTTAGAACATTCATTTTTTGAAGATCATTCTTTTCAAAAAGAAGTTCCTCTCTTCTTGTGCCCGATTTAGTGATATCAATTGCAGGATATATTCTTTTATCTGCAATTTTTCTATCTAATACTGTTTCGCTATTACCTGTACCTTTAAATTCCTCAAAAATTACCTCATCCATTCTGCTACCTGTATCGATTAGGGCAGTTGATATTATTGTTAAAGATCCTCCCTCTTCAATATTTCTAGCTGCACCAAAAAATCTTTTTGGTCTCTGAAGAGCATTTGCGTCTACACCCCCTGTCAAGACTTTTCCAGAACTTGGTATTACTGCATTGTATGCTCTACCCAATCTTGTAATTGAGTCTAATAATATCACTACGTCTTTTTTATGTTCTGTTAGTCTTTTTGCTTTTTCAATAACCATTTCTGCAACAGCAACATGACGCTGCGCGGGTTCATCAAAAGTTGAACTTATAACTTCTCCTTTGACGGTTCTTTGCATATCAGTAACTTCTTCAGGTCTTTCATCAATTAATAAAACAATCAAATAACATTCAGGGTAATTTTTAGCGATTGAATTAGCTATACTTTGTAAAATCATTGTTTTTCCAGCCTTAGGTGGTGAAATTATTATCGATCTTTGACCTTTACCGATAGGACTGACTAAATCAATTAATCTAGGAGTTAAATCTTGTTTTTTATCAGGTTTTGCGATTTCTACCTCCATAACTAATTGCTTATCAGGATAAAGTGGGGTTAAGTTATCAAATGCTATTTTATGTCTAGATTTATCGGGCTCTTCAAAATTAATTTTGCTAACTTGTAGTAAAGCAAAATATCTTTCACCTTCTTTTGGTGCTCTTACTGGTCCCTCTACGGTATCACCAGTTCTTAATCCGAATTTTCTGATCTGACTTGGACTTACGTATATATCGTCGGGTCCTGGGAGATAATTTGACTCCATTGCTCTCAAAAAACCAAAACCATCTTGCAATAGCTGTAAAACTCCGGCTCCAGTAATTTCTTCTTTTTCTGCAACTTTTTTTAAAATGGCAAATAGTATTTCTTGCTTTCTAAGCGTGCTGGCATTTTCTATGCCTAACTCTTCTGCTTGAGTAATAAGCTGTTCTGATGATTTGAGTTTGAGTTCTTGTATGTTCATGAGTTTATTATTAAGGACTTAATAATAGTCTTAATATATATACTAATTTAAATTATTCAACCCTAGATAGGTTTAAAAATTACAATAAAAATGATCAAAATAAGCAATAATGTAGGAATTTCATTAATGTACCGATAATATTTAGAAGAGTGTTTATTCGTATCTAGTTTAAATTGACCTAAAACTCTTCCTAAATAAAAATGATACAAGGTTAGTGAGATAACAAAAATAAGTTTTAAAATCATCCACTTTTGGCCTAATTGCTGAAAACCTATTTCATGTATCAGTATTAAACCAAATATCCAAGAGAGCGTCATTGCTGGGGTCATAATGTAAAAAAAAAGTTTTTTTTCCATGACTTTAAATATTTCTGTTACTAATGGTTTATCGTTGTTTTCCGAATGATAAACAAAGATTCTCGGAAGATATAGAAGTCCAGCCATCCAAGAAATAACTGCTATTAAATGTAAAGATTTGAAGAGCAAATAAGTATTCATAAATTACAGGCTTTTTTGAACTAACGATTTTAATAATGCTATATGATCATCACTATCATTCAAACACGGCACCATATCAAAATTTTCACCACCAGACTCTAAGAAAGTTTCTTTACCTTGAATTAAAATTTCCTCCAAAGTTTCAACACAATCTGATGAGAAACCTGGGCATATTGCAAGAACATTCTTTTTGCCCTCTTCAGGTAATTTTTCTAATGTTTTGTCTGTGTAGGGCTCGAGCCATTTTTGAGGACCAAATCTTGATTGAAAAGTTGTTTTAAGCTCTATAGATTTAAACTTTTCCGAAATCAATCTAGTAGTTTTTTGGCAATAGCAATGATACGGGTCTCCTTTATCAAAGTATTTTTGTGGTATACCATGATAAGAAACCAAAATTAAATCTGGTTTCCAGTTAATTTCTTTTATCTTTTTATTCAATGAATTTACCAAAGCATCGATGTATTGAGGATGTGATTCATAATGTGGTATAATTTTAATGGATGGTTGCCATCTCATTTTCATAAGTGTTCTATATACTTCATCACAAACAGTAGCTGTAGTAGCTGCAGCATATTGAGGATATAATGGGAGTATAACCAAATTTTCACAACCCTTATAGTGCAAATTTTTTATCTTACTTTTAATACTTGGATTTCCATACCTCATAGCAAAGTCTACGACTACATTTTTTTCAGATATTAAATTTGACAATTTGCTTGCTTGTTCTCGAGTATAGTAAAGCAATGGAGAGATGTTCTCTTTTTTCATCCAAATTTCTTTATATGCCTTTGCTGTTTTAGAGGGCCTCAGATTTAATATAAAAATATTTAGTATAATTTGCCAAAGTATAGGATTAACCTCTATTACTCTTCTATCAGATAGAAACTCCTTTAAATATTTTCTTATATCTAACCAGCTTGTTGAGTCAGGTGTTCCCAAATTAATTATCAAAACGCCAGTTTTACCAAAATTAACTTGAGGATGATTTTTGTTATTTTCCATTTAATAATCTTTTACCGTTTTCACCAAATAATTCATCATTTCCGGGTCTGTGTCAGGTAAAATTCCATGCCCTAAATTGAATATATAAGGGTGATCTTTAAAGATATCTAAATATTTTTTTGCTTCTTTTTTTAAATTTTCTCGATCGGTCAATAAAGTTTTTGGATCCATTCCTCCTTGAACAGGAATTTGGATATCTTTTATAATCTCTTTAGGATCAACTTCATAATCAATACAAACGGCATCAGGCTTAACAGTTTCACAATAATCTTTATATCTTTTTATCCCTTTGGGAAAACATATGACTGGAATGTTTAAAGATTTCGTATACTCAACCAAGTTTATAGTGGGTTCATAAACATAATTTGGCAAATCTTTTTCATTTAATAATCCGGCCCAACTATCAAAAATTTGAATAATGTGCGCACCATTTTCAACTTGAAATTTGATATGCACTTTTAAAAACTTTTCAATGATCTCCAAAGTTTTGCTTATTAATTTTTTATCTTCAAAAAAATCATCCTTTAAACCCGTCTTTGGTGATTTTTGATTTATCATGTATACTAGAAGAGTCCACGGAGCACCAACAAAACCTATTGTGCTTTTATTTTTTGTAAGAGCATTATTATTAATCAAATTAACAAGCTTATAAACCGGATTAAGTTTTTCAACAAAATTAGTTTCATCAAATTTTAAAATACTATCTAAATCTAAATTTCCTAATATAGGTCCAATACCTTTCTTAAACTCAACTTTTTGATTTAATCCATATGGAAGCATTAGAATATCTGAAAAAATTATTGCAGCATCTAAATCAAATCTTTTCAATGGTTGTAGGGTAATTTCTGCTGATAATTTTTCATTTAAGCATAGTTTTATAAAATCGGGATTTTTATTTCTAATTTCTCTAAATTCTGGCAAATATCTTCCAGCTTGTCTCATAATCCATATTGGCTTTATTTTTGTATCATTATTCTTTAAAACTTTATAAATTGGAGTCATATATTAATAAGATTATATAAGGTTGATGTATTATTAGGGAATGTGAATAATGGTAACTATTTTTTATTAACATTTTATTAACCATTTATTCTTAAATTTATCATTAATTATTAGGTAATTTATGAATTACCTAACCTTTTGTATATTTGTTTTTCACTAAATAAATTATGTTGATAAAACCCTTATTTTACAACCTATTTTAAATAAAAATAAATTTGTTTAATTTTATTAAGATATTACAAAGATATTAACAAAATATACATGAGTAATACTTATCAAATATTCTTAATTTCTGACTCTACAGGAGAGACTTTAGATAGAATCTTTTT
>CACBCU010000020.1 GCA_902537895.1 uncultured Pelagibacteraceae bacterium
AAATCTTGTTTCGTTTGAAGAAAAAATTATCCCGGATTTAGGTATTGAAAAATTAATCTTCAGTTCGAAAAATGAATTTTCACTCAACTTAGATAAAAATTTTAAAATTTCAAATGAGTATATACTTTCTAATATTGACATTAAAAAATTTCAAATAACAAACAATTTTAAATTAAAAAATGTTTTCCCAAAAATTGATGATAAAATTTTCTTTGAAAATAATAATCTAAAAATAGAATATAATAAAAATAATCTTTATATTGAAGGAAAGGGTGATATTTATCTTCAAAATAATAAAGATTATATTGATTTTAAAGTTGAAAAAAAAAATCAATTAATAAATTTTGAGGGTTTGATAAAATTAGACAAAAATCCTTTCATCATAAATTTCTTAAACTTTGAAAAAGATATAAATTATGAGACAAAAATTAAATTTAATGGATATAGGGATGCTACAAAAAAAATTTTTCTAAAATCGATTAGGCTCGATGAAAATAAAAACACTATTGAGGCAAAAAATATCCAACTTTCCTCTAGATTTAAGATAAAAAGTATTACCAATATTAATGCTGATTATGTAGACACTCAAGATCAACAAAATATTTTTAACATAAAAAAAAGCAATAATAAATATGTACTACAGGGAAGTACTTTTAACGGAGATAGCCTACTTGAAAATATTTTGGTTGGTGATGAGAATAAAGATTATTTTAATGAAGATTTTGAATTGATTCTGAAAATTAAAAATGTTCGTTTAGATAGCGAGTTTAATTTAAAAAATTTATCCGGTAATTTGAAATTTAAAAAACAAAAATTATTTGAAGGAAATCTCAAAGGAGATTTTACAAACCAAAAAGAGATGAAATTTACAGTTACTACAAAAGATAATAAAACTATTACTACTTTATTTTTAGATTTTGCAAAACCAATAGTTAAAAAATATAAATTTATTAAAGGGTTTGATAATGGAATTTTAGACTTTTATAGTATTAAAGATGGTGATGTTTCGAATTCTACTCTAAAAATCTATGACTTTAAGTTAAAAAAACTTCCTATTTTAACCAAACTACTAACCCTTGCTTCTTTACAAGGTATTGCCGATATTTTGTCTGGTGAGGGAATAAGATTTGATGAATTTGAGATGAAGTTTGAAAATGAAAAAAAGTTAATTACTATAAATGAAATCTATGCAATAGGGCCCGCGATATCTGTATTGATGAATGGGTATGTCGAAAAAGATAAGTTGATAAGCTTGAGGGGAACATTAGTTCCAGCAACTACAATTAATAAAGCAATAGGGACTATTCCTGTTTTGGGGAAAATATTAGTTGGCTCGAAAACTGGGGAGGGTGTTTTTGGTGTAAGTTTTAAAGTTAAAGGTCCACCTAAAAATTTAGAGACATCTGTTAATCCAATTAAGACTTTAACTCCAAGATTTATAACAAGAACTCTAGAAAAAATTAAAAAAAACTAACTCAATTGAATTCTAATATGTCTTTTTTTTCCAATCGATAATTTAACATAGTTATCTTTAAAAATTTTATCTGAAATTATAAACTTTTCATCCTCAATAATTTGATTATTTATTTTCACTGCTTTCCCTTTGATCAATCTCCTCACCTCACTTTTTGATTGCACAAATTTTGCCAAAACAACTAAATCAATTATATTTATATTTTCATTCAATATTCTTTTACTTAATTTAATTGACGGAAGACTTGAACCTGAAGAATTATCTGTAAATGCTTCTTTTGCGATTTTTTCTGATTTTAATGACTCTTTTTTACCATGAAGCATTTCAGTTGTTTTATTTGCAAGTAAAATTTTTAACTGATTTATATTTTGGTCACTAAAATTTTCAATTTCTTCAGTCTCGATATCCGTGAAAAATTTTAAGAATTTCTTTACATCTCTATCATCTGTATTTCGCCAAAATTGCCAATAGTCGTATGGCGAAAGAAATTTTTTATCAAGCCAAACTGCGCCATTTGCAGTTTTACCCATTTTGGCTCCACTTGCTAAAGTAATTAATGGCGTGGTTAAACCAAAAGCTTCTTTATCAGAATATTTTTTGATTAAATCAACACCATTAATTATATTTCCCCACTGGTCTGATCCACCTATTTGCAATATGCAATCTTGTTTATTGTTTAATTCTAAAAAATCGTATGCCTGGAGTATCATATAATTGAACTCCATGTAACTCAACGACTGCTCTCTCTCCAATCGTGTTTTAACACTATCAAATGATAGCATTTTATTTATAGTGAAATGTTTACCGATTTTTCTTAAAAAATTAATATAGTTAAGATTCTTTAACCATTTATAATTATCCACAAATATTGGTTTAGTTTTCTTATTTTTTTTATCTAAAAATTTTTCTAATATTTTTTTAATATTTTTTGAATTTTTAAAAATCTCTTTTTCAGATAGCAATTTACGTGTTTTATCTTTTCCAGATGGGTCCCCAATTCTTGTGGTACCCCCTCCTAATAACACTATTGGTCTATGACCATGCTTTTGAAGAAGCCTTAAGCACATTATTTGAAGTAAACTACCCACATGAAGACTTTCAGCAGTGCAATCAAAACCTATATATGCTGAAATTTTTTTTTTGTCTAATAATTCTGAGAGGTCGTTCTCACTAGTACATTGATAAAAAAAACCTCTTTCTTTAAATTCTTTTAAAAATTTATTCATAAGCTTATAGTCTTACAATATACAAATTTTTTTAAAAAAAAATAAGAATGGGTAAGTTATATACAGCATTAGGATTAATGAGCGGAACTTCAATAGATGGAGTAGATGCATCTATAATAAAGTCTGATGGTGAGCGAGTATATTTAGCTTTATTTGACAGATATTTTGAGTATGGAGATAAAATAAGACAAAAAATACTTGATATTAGAGCAAAAATTTTAGTCCCAGATCACCTCATTAAATATGAAAGCGAAATTAAAGATATCGAAAGAGAAATTACACTCTTCCATTCAAATGTAGTTAAGGAAATTTTAAACAATAATAAGATAGACGTAGATTTATTAGGCTTTCATGGACAAACAATATTTCACGATAGTAAAAAAAAAATTACCAAACAATTAGGTGATGGAAAACTCTTATCACAATTAACAAAAAAAAAGGTAGTTTATAATTTTAGACAAAACGATATTAAAAATGGAGGTCAAGGTGCTCCATTAACACCAATTTTTCATAACTTAATTGCAAATAAACATTTAAAGGAAAAATTTGATAAATCTTATTCTGTTAATATCGTCAATATTGGAGGTATTTCAAATATTACACAAACGGTCAAATGGGATGAATTAGATAAAAAAAAAAATTATATAAAAGCATGTGATATAGCTCCAGGAAATTGTTTGATAGATGAGTGGGTTAGAAAAAAATCAAAAAAGAAATATGATATTGGTGGAACACTAGCGAGTATTGGCAAAACAGATGAATTAATTCTAAATCAAGCTTTAGAAAATTTTAATATTGATCCACCTTATAAAGATTCATTAGATATAAAAGATTTTGATATATCTTTTGCAAAGGGTCTTTCTTTAGAAGATGGAGCATCGACATTAGCAGATTTTACATCATCACTAATTTCAAAAGCTCTTAAATATTTTAAAGACCCAGAAAAAAATACAATATTTTTAGTTTGTGGTGGAGGTAGAAAAAATAAATATTTAATGAAATCAATCTTAAGATCATTAGATATTATTAAAGACTCAAAAAAAATAAACTTTTATCCTATTGAGGAGTATGGTATTGACGGTGACTTTGTAGAGTCACAAGCTTTTGGATATCTTGCAATAAGAACTATTTTAAATTTACCTATTTCTTTTCCTAATACAACTGGATGTAAAAAACCAATTTCTGGAGGTGAAATAGTTCAGAACTTTTAATATAAAGCAGTCTCTTTTTTAATGTATTTATCTAAAACTTTAACTAAATTGGTCTCATTTTTCGAAAAAAAATGATTAGCATCTTGAACAGCTTGAAATTCAACCTTTATACCTTTTTGATCACTCAGTCTCTTATTTAATTCATTAATATAATCAATTGGTACCAGTTCATCTTTTTTTCCATAAACCATTAATCCAGATGTAGGACAGGGTGATAAAAAAGAAAAATCATAAACATTTGGTTGAGGTGATATTGCAATAAATCTGTTTATTTCTGGTCTTCTCATTAAAAGTTGCATTGCAATTAATGAGCCAAAAGAAAAACCGGATACCCAACATTGTGAATTATCAAAATTTTCTCTTTCTAGCCAATCTAATGCAGCAGCTGCATCAGCAAGTTCGCCTTGCCCATTATCAAATTCTCCATCACTTTTTCCAACACCTCTAAAATTTACACGACAAACTGAGAAGTTGTTATCCATAAAAGAGTGAAATGTTTCCACAACAACTTTGTTATTCATTGTTCCTCCATACTGGGGATGTGGTTGTAATATCAATGCTATTGGTGAGGTACTTTTTTTACTTTTAAAATATTTAGCTTCGAGTCTTCCAGCCGGACCAGGAATAAAAATTTCTAAAATTTTATTATCCATAATTGTTAATGATAACTATTATCAAAAAAAAATTAGACATATCACATGTGCGTGACAAAATGTTATTTTTTTTTGTTATCAGATACTTGACTAATTTAGTCAGGTTTATATATATCCTTTAAAAATAAAGGTTTATGAAACTAACATCTAAAGGCAGATATGCGGTTATGGCTTTAGTGGACCTGGCAAGATTTAATAATATTAATCCAGTTTCTCTTAGAGACATATCATTAAGACAAGGCATTTCCCTTGATTATTTAGAACAAATTTTTTCCAAACTTAGGAAAAAGGAAATTGTGCAAAGTGTTAGGGGAAATCAGGGCGGCTATGTTTTAAATAAAAAAGCTAATGAAATAAAACTTACTAACATTTTTGATGCAGTTGATGAAAAAGTGAAAACCGTTCAATGTAAAAAAGAATCAAAAAAGGGCTGTAATGGCAAACCTAATAAATGTTTAACTCATAATCTATGGGATGAGCTTGAAAACCATATTAATGAATTTTTTGAGAAAAAAAGTTTAGAAGATTTAATAAAAGACAATATTGAGAGAAGAATTTAAAAAATGGATACTAGGGAAAAAGATATAGAAAAGTTAAAAGATTATAAATACGGTTTTACTACTGATATAGAAAATATCAAAGCTCCAAAAGGTTTAAACAAAGATGTAATAAAGTTTATATCTAACATTAAAAAAGAACCAAAATGGATGTTGGATTTCAGGCTAAAAGCTTATGAGAGATTAAAACTTTTAAAAGAGCCTAATTGGCAAAAACCAAAATATCCAAAAATTAATTATCAGGATTTATATTATTACTCAGCACCAAAAAGTATGAAGGATAAACCAAAAAGTTTAGATGAGCTTGACCCTAAACTTTTAGAAACATATAAAAAACTTGGAATTCCATTACAAGAGCAAGCGAGATTAAATGGAATTGCTGTAGATGCTGTATTTGACTCCGTTTCAGTAGCAACTACTTTTAAGGGTGAATTGACTAAACATGGAATAATTTTTTGCTCAATGTCAGAGGCTATTCAAAAATATCCTGGGCTTGTAAAAAAATATTTAGGAACAGTGATACCAGTAACAGATCATTTCTTTGCTACACTTAATTCTGCTGTTTTTACAGATGGATCATTTGTTTATATTCCAGAAGGTGTTAAGTGCCCCATGGAATTATCTACTTATTTTAGAATTAATGCATCAGAGACAGGGCAGTTTGAAAGAACACTAATTATTGCTGATAAAGGAAGTTATGTTAGTTACCTCGAAGGGTGCACTGCTCCAATGAGAGATGAGAACCAATTACACGCAGCAAACGTTGAATTAATTGCTCTTGATGATGCAGAAATAAAATATTCAACTGTACAAAATTGGTATCCAGGAGATGAAAACGGCAAAGGAGGTATCTATAATTTTGTAACCAAAAGAGGATTATGTAAAGGAAAAAATTCTAAGATTTCTTGGACTCAAGTTGAAACAGGCTCAGCTATAACTTGGAAATATCCAAGTTGTATATTAAAAGGTGATAATTCAATTGGTGAATTTTATTCTATAGCAATTACAAACAATCATCAAAAAGCAGACACTGGAACAAAGATGATTCATCTAGGAAAAAATACTAAAAGTAAAATTATTTCTAAAGGTATAAGTGCTGGATTTTCAGATATGACTTACAGAGGTTTAGTGGATATTAATTCAAAAGCTAAAAATTCTAGCAACTACACACAATGTGATTCTTTGTTAATGGGAAATAAGTGTGGTGCGCACACAGTACCTTATATAAAAAATAAAAATTTTGATTCAAATATTGCACATGAAGCTACAACATCAAAAATAAGCGAAGAACAATTACATTATTGTCAACAAAGAGGGCTTAATCCCGAGGAAGCTGTAGGATTAATTGTTAATGGTTTTTGCAAGGAGGTACTACAGCAATTACCAATGGAGTTTGCAGTGGAAGCTCAAAAACTTGTGGGTATTAGCTTAGAGGGAAGTGTTGGTTAATGCTTAAAATAAACAATTTAAATGCCAATATTGAGAATAAATCTATATTAAAAGAATTTTCTTTGGATATAAATCCAGGCGAAGTTCATGCAATAATGGGCCCAAACGGGTCAGGAAAAAGCACATTATCTAATATTCTATCAGGAAAAAAAGGGTATGAGGTATCAGGTGAAATTTTATTTGAAAATAGAAATTTATTTGATCTTGAGACTGAGGAAAGAGCGCACAAAGGAATTTTTTTAGCTTTTCAATATCCTTTAGAAATTCCAGGAGTAAATACAAATATATTTTTAAAAACATCACTAAATGCAATTAGAAAAGCACGTGGAGAAAAAGAATTAGATGCGATTGAATTTTTAAAGCTTGTTAAACAAAAAGCTAAAGAATTAAAATTTGACGAGGAAAAACTTAATAGACAATTAAATGTTGGTTTTTCTGGGGGAGAAAAAAAGAAGAATGAAATTTTACAAATGTCTATGTTAGCTCCAAAATTATCAATTTTAGATGAAACGGACTCAGGTTTAGACATAGATGCTTTAAAAATAGTAGCTGATGGAGTTAATACATTAAGAAACAAAAATAATTCTTTTTTAATAATTACTCACTATCAAAGGTTACTAGATTACATAAAACCTGACTTTGTTCATGTTTTAATGAATGGAAAAATAATTAGATCTGGCGGCCCAGAATTAGCAATAGAGCTAGAAAAAAAAGGTTATGAAAGTTTTAATTAAATGAATGAAAAATTACAATTAGATTTTGATAAAATAACAAAAACTTTAAAAATTTCAGAAAAAGAAGTCAAATTAAAAGAAAGTTTTCTAAAAAAATTTATTGAAAATGGTTTTCCAAATAAAAAACAAGAAGATTGGAAGTTTTTAGATATTAGTCAAATCATAAAAAAAAATATTGGTGACTTAAGTTTTTTTAATGATTATTCGTTACCAAATAAAATTGATTCATCTATTTTTGTTGATGGTTTAGAGCACAATAAGATTATTTTTATTAATGGTAGAATTGAAAAAATTGATTTTAGTTATGAAGATCAAAATCGAATTGAAATAAATGATTTAATTGAAAAAAATGTCAAATTTAACACTGAAAATTCATTGATTGATTTAAACAATGCATTTACAAACAAATCTTTTAAAATTTTGGTAAAAAAAAATTATTCTTTAAAAAAACCATTAATAATTTACCACTCTACTAACGACAAAATAAGATCAAAAAATATAAATTTAAGTTTAAATTTTGAATTAGAGGAAAATAGTTGCCTAAGGCTTATTGACTATTTTAGCGATAATGCAGAAAAAAATTTTGTAAATATTTTGTATAATTTTAATTTGAAAAAATACTCAATTCTTAAAAATTATAAATTAGACAAGTTTAGAAATAATAATTTAAAGTATTCTTTTAATAATATTGAACAAGATGATAATAGTATTTCAGAAACATTTATATTGTCTGCTGGTTCAGACTATTTGAAAAATGAGGTTAATTGTAACTTAAACGGTGAATATTCATCTGCCTTTATAAATGGAGTTTTTTCTTTAAATGAAAATCAACAGCATGAAATTAGATCCACAATTAATCATTTTGTTGAGAACACTAAAAGTTATCAACTTATTAAAAGTGTGCTTGGAAAAAACTCAAAATCTGCATACCAAGGAAGAATATTTGTAGACTCGAAAGCTCAAAAAACTGATGGGTATCAATTAAGCAAAGCAATACTGTTAGACGAAACATCAGAGTTTAACGCAAAACCAGAATTAGAGATTTATGCGGATGATGTAAAATGCTCTCATGGATCAGCGTCTGGAAGTTTAAATGAAGATTCAATTTTTTATTTAATGTCTCGTGGTTTAAATTACCAACAATCAAAGGAACTTTTGATAAATGGGTTTTTATTAGATGTTGTTGAAAAGATCACTGACCCTGAAATTAGAAACTTAGTTAAGAATATTATTGGATTAAAAGAATGAACATAAATAATATAAAAAAAGAATTTCCTATTTTTGATGAAAAAATTCAGAATAATGATTTAGTTTACTTGGATAGTGCTAATTCTTCTCAAAAACCTAAGGTAGTTTTGGATAGGATCAATGATTTTTATTCTAAACAATTTTCAAATGTAGGTCGAAGTATTCACTATTTGGCAGTTGCAGCTACAAATTTATATGAAAATACAAGAATTTCTGTACAAAAATATATAAATGCAAAAGATAAAAATGAAATCGTATTTACTAAAGGTGCTACTGAGGCTTTAAACTTAGTCGCAAATACTCTTGGTCAAGTAATTTTACAACCGAATGACGAAATTTTAATTACAGAACTAGAGCATCATTCGAATTATGTTCCATGGCATTTTTTAAGAAAATCTAAAAATATTAAAATAAAGTTTGCAGAGATAAATGAAGACGGTGATATACCAATTGAAAATATAGAAAAAGAAATTACAGACAAAACTAAAGTAATAGCTATAACTCATTTATCTAATGTAACTGGTGCGGTTTTACCAATCAAAGAAATAACTCAATTAGCTCATTCAAAGGGGATTGTCGTTGTAGTAGATGGATGTCAGGGAGGACCTCATTTAAAATTAGATATGCAGGATCTAGATTGTGATTTTTATGCAATATCATGTCATAAAATGTATGGTCCAACAGGTCTTGGAGTTTTGTACGGAAAAAAGAAATGGTTAGAGCAGCTTCCACCATACCAAGGAGGTGGGGGTATGATAAATGAGGTTAAAAAAGATAGAATTTCTTACGGCGAACTTCCAAATAAATATGAAGCTGGAACAATGGCTACAGCCCAAGTTATCGCGTTTGACCAATCAATAAAATTTTTAGAAAGTATTGGAATTGTAAACATAATTAATCATGAAAAAGAATTAATAGAATATGGCCAAGAAATTTTAAAAAGAAATAATTCTGTTAAACTAATAGGAAACCCTAAAGAGCGAGGCGGTGTATTATCTTTTACTGTAGAGGGGGTTCATCCACATGATATCGCAACTATTCTAGATGAAACTGGAGTTGCTATAAGAGCAGGTCATCATTGTTGTCAAATTCTTCATGACAAATTGGGTATACCTGCAAGCGCGCGAGCATCATTAGGAGTTTACAACACCAAAGATGACTTAGATAAATTAAATGAGGGTATTAATAATTGTAAAAAAATTTTTGGTTTAAAATGAATTTAAAAGAATTGTATCAAGAAATAATTTTAGAGCATGGAAAAAATCCTAGAAATTTAGGAAAAACTGAAAATTTTAATAAAGATGCGAAAGGCAATAATCCATTATGTGGAGACAATGTACATGTGTATTTAAAATTAAATGATCAAAGAAAAGTAGAAGATATTTCTTTTGAGGGAAGTGGATGTGCAATATCAATGGCATCAGCCTCCATAATGACTGATTTGATCAAAGGAAAAAGCGACAATGAAGCTAAAGAAATAATTGAGGACTTTTTAGGGATGATTAAAGAAAATCCTGAACTTAAAAATGATATATTAAAAGAGGATGATAAAACAAAATTAATGTGTTTATCAGGCGTGAAACAATATCCAATGAGAGTTAAATGTGCTACTTTATCATGGCATACTTTGGTATCTGCAATGGAAAATGATGGTAAAGAAATAACCACAGAAAATTAATCATGGATGTAAAAGAGAAAATAATTGAAGAAATTAGAAAAATTTATGATCCTGAATTACCAGTGAACATATATGAACTTGGTTTAATTTATGATATAAAGGTTATTGGTCGTATGGCTGAAATTAAAATGACATTAACTACACCAAATTGTCCAGTTGCAGAAAGTTTACCAAAAGAAGTAAAAGAGGGTGCTATGCAGGTAGAGGGAATAGATGATGTTAATCTCGAATTGGTTTGGGATCCTCCTTGGAATAAGGACATGATGTCAGACGCAGCAAAATTGGAGTTAAATTTATAATGAATCCTATTATCAAGCTAAGTGATAACGCAGCTTCAAGAATAAAAGAAATAATGTCCAATGCTGAAAAAAATGCGATTGGTGTTAGAGTTTCTGTAAAATCAGGTGGTTGTGCAGGAATGTCGTATGTAATGGAATATTCAAAAGAGGTTAATCCAAATGATGAGTTGATCGAAGATAAAGGAGTAAAAGTCTATATTGATTCGGCTGCAGTTATGTATCTTTTAGGAACTGAAATGGATTTTAAAAAAGAGGATTTTTCATCATCATTTGTTTTTAATAACCCAAATGAAACAGAGCGTTGTGGCTGCGGAGAGTCTTTTAAAGTATAGTCCCATTTTGAACATATCAGGGTTGCAATAAATGCATAATTTGTTAATGTTTGTATATGAACGTCTTTGAAATCAAAAATTTGCAAACTAGCGAGGACAGAAAAGAAAAGAGAAGGACTTTTTTAAGATCTCTTATAAAATCTGTTGATACTGGAGCAAATGGAACACTTGATTACATTGTTAAAAAGGGTTCTGGCAAAAACAAAGTTGCTAAAACCAGATAATAAAAGTTAACAACTGTAATACATCTCAAACTCTATTGGATGAGGTGTGTGCTCAAAATTGTGTATTTCTTCAAACTTTAGTGCGATGTAAGCATCAATTTGATCATCAGTAAATACGTTACCTTGTTTTAAGAAATCCCGATCTTTATCAAGACTTTCCATTGCTTCTCTTAAAGATCCACAAACAGTTGGAATTTTCTTAACTTCATTTTCTGATAAAGAATAAAGATCTTTATCAAAGGATTTACCTGGATCAATTTTATTCTTAATTCCATCTAATCCAGCCATTAACATTGAAGCGAATGTTAAATATGGATTACCAGCCGCATCACCAAATCTAATTTCGCACCTAGCTGCTTTTTTACTTAAAGTAATAGGAATTCTGCAAGATGCTGATCTGTTTCTTGCTGAATAAGCTAATAAAACTGGAGCTTCAAATCCTGGAATTAGTCTTTTGTAACTATTTGTTGTGGCATTGGAAAAAGCATTTATAGCTTTAGCATGTTTTAAAATTCCACCTATGTAATGTAAAGCTGTATCAGATAAACCAGCATATTTATCACCAGAAAATAATGCTTTGTCGCCTTTCCAAATCGATTGGTGAACGTGCATACCTGAACCATTGTCACCTTTAACAGGTTTAGGCATAAATGTAGCTGTCTTACCAAATGAGTGAGAAACCATGTGAACAGCGTATTTATAAAGTTGTAAGTTATCTGCTTGATCTACAAGGGTTCCAAAATACATTCCGAGTTCGTGTTGACTTGGTGCAACTTCGTGGTGGTGTTTTTCAACTTTAATCCCCATTTCTTTCATTGCTTTTAAATATTCACTTCTCATGTCTTGTTCACTATCAACAGGAGGAACTGGGAAATAACCACC
Source organism: uncultured Pelagibacteraceae bacterium (assembly GCA_902537895.1). Taxonomy (GTDB): domain Bacteria; phylum Pseudomonadota; class Alphaproteobacteria; order Pelagibacterales; family Pelagibacteraceae; genus Pelagibacter. The sequence goes on from CACBCU010000020.1 coordinate 11,968, forward strand.
TTTAATTCCTGGTCTGTGACCCATGTTACCATTTTCGTATTCTCTTCCTGAATTATAAGGGCCTTCCTTACTATCTATTTTAAAACCGGTTTCATTCATGTCATTTTTGAATCTTACATCGTCAAATACAAAAAATTCAGCTTCAGGACCAAAAAATGCTTTATCTCCAATTCCTGAACTTTTTAGGTAGGCTTCAGCTTTTTTAGCTGTTCCTCTAGGATCTCTCTCATAAGGATCCTTTTTAATTGCATCTAAAACATCACAAAAAAGGTTTAATGTGTTATGTGATGTAAATGGATCTACAATCGCTCTAGAATTATCTGGTTTAAGGATCATATCCGACTCATTAATAGCTTTCCATCCAGCTATAGAGGAACCATCAAAAAAAATTCCATCTTTCAACATGTCCTCATCAACCATTTTAGCATCCATAGTCACATGTTGAAGTTTACCTCTTGGGTCAGTAAATCTTAAATCTACGTACTCTATTTCTTTATCTTTTATAGTTTTTAGTACATTGCTTGAGCTCATTTATAGCCTCCGTAATTCTGAGATCGTGATATCAAATAAAGATTGATAAATAACTCTCTTTTACTTAATAACACCTATGCATTTTTATCATAAGTGTATAATTAAATGAGAAAAATAACTAACAATTAGAAGTTGAAAATGATGCTTAAGGACAAAGAGCCTGTTAAAAGAGTTGAAAAGATTATCAAGAAATTTGACGAGAATTTAAGCGTAAGTGTTCTAAAAACATCAGCAAGAACAGCCCTAGAGGCAGCATCTTCCTTAAATTGCGATGTTGGGGCAATCGTCAAAAGTTTACTTTTTAAAACTGATAATAAGTATTCTTTATTTTTGATAGCTGGGGATAAAAAGGCTTCTTTAAAAAAGATAAAAAAAAATATTAAATTTTCTGATGTTTCGATGGCCTCTGCTGATGAAGTAAAAAGTATAACTGGATATAGTATTGGAGGCGTTTCTCCAGTGGGTCATATAAAAAATATCAATATTTACATTGATAAATCATTAGAAAGATTTGATTTTTTGTTTGCTGCAGCTGGACATCCAAATTGCATATTCAAAATAAGCTTTTTAGATTTAACAAAAATTACAAAGGGTGTAATTGGAGATATAATAGAATGAAACAACCAACTTTATTTGATTATCTTTTATTAATTTTTTTAGCATTAATTTGGGCATCTGCTTTTTTTAATATCAAAATTGCGACTTATTCATTCGGACCTATTACAATTGCATTTTTGAGAGTTTTTTTTGGAGCAATACCCGTTCTGTTGCTTTGTTACTATAAAAAAATAAAAGTGGAGGCATTTTCCAAAGACTGGCACTGGTTTGCTATGATTGGTTTTATAAATTTAGTTGCACCCTTTTATTTGATTGCTTATGGAGTGCAATCGGTTCAAAGTAATTTAGCTGCAATATTAATGTCAACAACACCATTAAGTTCTACAGTATTAGGTCACTTTTACACTAAGAACGAAAAATTTAATTTTGTTAAAACAATTGGGATTTTAATAGGTTTTTCTGGAATACTATATTTATTCTCAGACAATATTTTAATTAATGAAAATAATATTTTATCTGCATTATTAATTCTTTTAGGTTCAACTTGTTATGTAATTGGTGGAGTTTTAACTCTTAAAATTAGTAAGAAAAAAAATGAAAATGTGACAGGTTCAATATTAATTTGGGCTGTGATAATTTTGATACCAATTGTGA
>CACBCU010000021.1 GCA_902537895.1 uncultured Pelagibacteraceae bacterium
AAAATCGAATGTCTTGATAATGCCTAGTCAACACAGTGCAGCTATTTCATATAAAATGATTAAATCTATGAGCAGAGCGAAAGTAATTGGACCGCTGCTGATTGGTTTAGGTTTACCTATTGAGATAGCACCATTGAGATCATCTACCTCTGAAATTTTAAATTTAGCGTCTATAGCTGCATATTCTGCAGATGTAATTAAGTATGATAAATAATCTAATTCTTTTGAATTCTTAAATTATCGACTAATAATATACTTGCAATCACATTTTCTACATCTAAAATTTCATTAGCTTCCTCGATAACTGCATCTTTTTCATCAGGTGTTGTTGCTATGCCATAAATATAAATTTTTTTCTTATATGTATCTATTTGATAATTGGTTGCTTTTATTGTGTCGTTAAAAATTAATGCTGTTCTTAATTGCGAGGTAATAAGTAAATCTTTTGCAGATTGCTTAAAATTAAAATCTTCTTTGATTTTTAAATCGTTTTTTACAGACCTTACCCCTTGAGTTTCCCATGCAAGCTTTGTTAATTTAAGCTTTTCCTCCGGATCTTCAACTTTACCTGTTATAAATATTCTACCATCAATAACTTTTGTTTTTACTGATAAAAAATAATTTTTATCCGACAATAAAATTCTTGTAGTTAAACTTTTCTGCATTATTGAGTCATCTATTTGTGTTCCAAGAGATCTTGGATCTATTGCTACGCTAACTCCGGTTCCAAATATTCCAGTTGACGATACTCCAACACATCCACTAAAAAGCAGTCCAATCAAAAAAATTAATATAATTTTAATTTTCATTCTTAATACCAATACAATATTTATAAATTTTTTTTTTTGAAACTAAATTCTTTTGATGAATAATTTTTGTAATTTCTTTTATACTTAATTTGTTTATCATCTCTTTAATGATCCTTTTATCTGATTCACTTAATTCTAGCGATTTTTTTTTATTTAATCTCTCTGAAATTACGATTGTTAATTCACCCTTTAAGTTTTTTTCAAAGGGTTTTAATTCATCAATATCTAATCTAATGAATTCTTCATATAATTTTGACATTTCTCTACAAATTAAAATTTTCCTACCTGAAAATTCCTTTTTTATATAAGGTATTATCTTGTTGATTTTTTTAGCTGAAATAAAAAAAATTATAGAACAATCTAATTTTTTAGTATTTTCTAAGATATTCGATATTTCATTATTTTTTTCAGGAAAAAAACCATAGAAAAAAAATTTGTCTGAAAACCCGCTTGCCGACAATGCTGTGGTAACTGCCGATGGACCCGGTAATGGAATAATTTCGATTTCATTTTTTACGCATTCTTTTATTAACAAGCCTCCTGGGTCAGAAATGTTTGGTGTTCCAGCATCTGAGATCATTGAAACTATTTGGCCTTTTTTCAATATGCCGATAATTTTTGATAAGTTTTTTTTTTCATTAAATTTATGATTTGAAATCAATTCCGCATCAATCTCATATTTATTTAATAAATTTTTTGAAACTCTAGTATCCTCACATAATATAAAATCAGATTTTTTTAAGGTTTCTAAGGCCCTAAAAGTTATATCGTTTAAATTACCTATTGGGGTTGGTACTATATATAAGCCTTTTTTTAGTTCTTTATTTGTTGTTTTAGAATTTACGATCATATTTATGTATAATTAATATAATATCATTAAATGTTTAAAATTTTTAAAATAATTTTTGTTAATGTAATAATCATTTTATTTATTTCGAAATTTGGTCACACCAACGAAGAAAAAATCAAGATAGGTTTATTGGTCCCAATGTCTGGAGAAAAAAATAAACTTGGGCAATCAATTATTAAATCTACCAGACTGGCTCTAAAAGATATTGGTACAGATAAAATAGAGATATATCCAAAAGATACAGAGTTAGACCCCAATAAAACACTTCGGTCAGCTATTGAGTTAAAAAAATTAGGTGTAAAAATTATAATAGGTCCAGTTTTTTTTGAAAATATTAAATATTTAAATGAAGTAAATGATATTATATTTTTATCTCTTACGAATAAAACAGACAATCTGCCAAGCAATGTTATTAGTAGCGGCGTAAACTCTGTCTCACAGCTAAATGCAATAAAAAAATTTGCAGAACTTAACAAATTAGAGAGAACAATCTTACTAACTCCAGATCTTGACTACAAAACCGAAATTAAGAGAGCAATTAAAAAATCTAAATTGAAAATTTCAAAACATTATATTTATAATATTGAGCCTACAAAATTAACACAACAAATTGAGGAAATTACCAATTATAAAATCAGAAAACAAAATTTAGCTGATGAAATTAGAAGAGTTGAATTATCAGATTTAGAGGAGGAGATAAAAAAAAGAAGAATAGATAAATTAAACAAAAAATACACAATTGGAAATGTTGATTTTGACTCTCTTGTCATTTCTGATTTTGATGAAAGTTTAAAAAGCGTAATCACATCATTTTTATATAGTGACGTATCTCCGAAGGATAAATATTTTATAACTTTAAATCAATGGTTTGATGAAAGCTTGCTTTCCGAAAAAAATATTCAACCATTATATTACCCATCTATTAATAAAAAAAATCTAGAGAGTTTTTCAAATAAGTTTTCAAAATTTTACAATGAAAAACCTAATCATTTATCACTACTTAGTTATGATCTTATTGGATTGATTTATTATCTGTCTTTAAAAAATGACTTATCTGATACCAAGCTATTGTTTAAAAAACAAAGTTCTTTCAAAGGAAAAATTGGAGTATTTGATATTAAGGATAATAAAATAAATCATAAATTAAATTTTTATCAAATCCAAAATGGATCCTTCAAAGAAATTTTTTAATTTTTTTAAAAGCGTTGAAACGATGATCCATTTTATATTTCTTTGAAAAAGTCATTTGACCGAAGGTTTTATTTTCATTTTTTGGAATAAATATTGGATCATATCCAAAACCGTTTTTTCCCCTAGCTTTATCTGATATACGCCCTTCAACTTTACCTGTAACGCTTACTAAATTTTTGTTTAGATAGCTTATTGATAGGGCACAAACAAATCTTGCTCTAATATTTTTTTTTCTCCAATTTTTATCTTTGTCATCTAATTTTCTAAAAACTTTATCAATTGCAATATTGAAATCTTTACCTTTTCCGGCCCACCTAGCAGAATAAATTCCTGGTTTTTTATCTAAAACATCAATTTCAAGTCCAGAGTCATCTGCTAGACAAATAAGGTTGGTTTTTTTTGAAAAATATTTTGATTTTATTATAGAATTTTGCTCAAAAGTTTTACCGTTTTCTTTTGGACTTTTAAGCTTAAAATCTGAAGTAGAAAAAATTTGTATATTTTTAGGTATTAAATTCCTAATTTCCCTTAATTTTCCTTTATTATTAGTGCCAATTAATAATTTTTTTAATTTTTTTTTCATATCTGGAAATTTTAAATTTTCTTACCATATAACCTGATATGGAAAAAGAAGAAAACAAAACTACCGTAGATAACGAGGATATAAAAAAAAATTTAGGTGATGATAAAAACGATAAGTCTGAAAATAGTAATCTAAATAAAGACGATGAAAAAAAAGAGAAATCACCAGAGGAAAAGATTGCTGAACTCGAAGACAAATTAGCGAGAACTTTTGCAGAAATGGAAAATCAAAGAAGAAGGTTCGAAAAAGAAAAAATAGATGCATTTGAATATGGAGGTTATACTTTTGCAAAAGAAGCATTAAACTTGGTTGATAATTTGGAAAGATCAAAAAATATTTTGGAAAACGATGAAAAACTTAAAAATACAGAATCTTTAAAAAAAACTTTGGATCATTTTGACATAATATACAAAGATGTCATTTCTATTTTTAGTAAAAACAACATTACGCCCATAGAAAGTATAAATAAAAAACTTGATCCAAATCTTCATCAAGCAATGATGGAAATAGAAGATGATAATAAAGAGCCGGGAACAATTATTCAGGAAATACAAAAAGGATTTATGTTAAAAGATCGTCTGTTAAGACCTTCTTTAGTTGGTGTTGCCAAGAAAACGACCCCAAAAGACGAAAAAATAGAAGAAAATAAACAAAATTTAAAGGATAAATAATGTTTTGCACAACTTGCAGATTTAAAATTAACACTTATATGAAACTTGGAGAATTTAATTATGAGTAAAATTATAGGAATTGACCTTGGTACAACTAATTCATGTGTTGCGATCATGGAAGGTAGCCAAGCTAAAGTTTTAGAAAATGCAGAGGGAGCAAGAACTACGCCATCTGTTGTAGCTTTCACTGATGAAAACGAAAAATTAATTGGTCAACCAGCAAAAAGACAGGCAGTAACTAATCCTGAGAATACAATTTTTGCTGTTAAAAGACTTATTGGAAGAAATTTTGAAGACCCAACTGTAAAAAAAGATGTTGAGTCTGCACCATTTAAAATCATTAATTCTGATAAAGGGGATGCATGGATAGAGGCAAAAGGACAAAAGTATTCACCATCTCAAATATCCGCATTTATTTTACAAAAAATGAAAGAAACTGCTGAAAAATATTTAGGTCAAGCAGTTACTAAAGCTGTCATAACGGTTCCAGCTTATTTCAATGATGCGCAAAGACAAGCTACGAAAGATGCTGGTAAAATTGCAGGTTTAGAAGTTTTAAGGATCATTAATGAACCAACTGCTGCATCATTAGCTTACGGTTTAGACAAAAAACAAAATAAAAAAATTGCTGTGTATGATCTTGGTGGAGGAACATTTGATGTTTCAATACTTGAACTAGGAGATGGTGTCTTTGAGGTAAAATCTACAAACGGTGATACTTTTTTAGGTGGAGAAGATTTTGATAATACAATTGTAGAATATTTGATTAATGAATTTAAAAAAGATAATGGAATTGATCTTAAATCAGATAAACTTGCTTTACAAAGATTAAAGGAAGCTGCTGAAAAAGCGAAAATTGAGCTTTCATCTGCAGAACAAACTGACATAAACTTACCTTTTATAACAGCAGATAAAACTGGACCGAAACACATTAACCTTAAGATGACAAGAGCAAAGCTAGAGGCTTTAGTTGAGGATTTAATCGCTAAAACAATGCCTCCATGCAAAACAGCTTTAAAAGACGCAGGTATATCTGCCAATGAAATTGATGAAGTTGTTATGGTCGGTGGTATGACTAGGATGCCTAAAGTGATTGAGGAAGTTAAAAACTTTTTTGGAAAGGATCCAAATAAGAGTGTAAATCCTGACGAAGTAGTAGCCATGGGTGCCGCTATACAAGCCGGCGTATTACAAGGTGATGTTAAAGATGTTCTTTTATTAGATGTAACACCACTATCATTAGGTATTGAAACATTGGGTGGAGTTTCTACAAAACTGATAGATAAAAATACTACAATTCCAACAAAGAAAAGTCAGGTTTTTTCAACTGCTGAAGATAACCAGCCAGCTGTTTCTATAAGAGTTCTTCAAGGTGAAAGAGAGATGGCGACAGATAATAAATTACTTGGAAATTTTGAATTAGTTGGTATCGCTCCAGCTCCAAGAGGTGTACCTCAAATTGAGGTTACATTTGATATCGATGCTAATGGAATTGTTAACGTTTCTGCAAAAGACAAAGGTACAGGAAAAGAGCAAAAGATCCAAATTCAAGCTTCAGGAGGATTAAGTGAAGCAGAAATAGAAAAAATGGTCAAAGAGGCTGAAGCAAATAAAGAGTCTGATAAAAAGAAAAGAGAGTCAGTAGATGTAAGAAATCAGGCTGACACTTTAATTCACTCTACAGATAAAAATTTAAAAGAACATGGCTCAAAAATATCTGATGCTGACAAAAAAGCTATAGAGGACTCCTCAACAGCTCTAAAAGAGTCTTTGAAAGGCGATAATACTGAAGAAATCAAGAAAAAAACTGAAGCTTTAGTTCAGGCTTCGATGAAGCTTGGGGAAGCTATCTATAAGTCACAACAAAATGCTAAACCAGACTCTAACAAAGATGATGGTAAAGATGATGATAAAGGAAAAAAAGACGATAATGTTGTTGATGCGGATTTTGAAGAAGTAAAAGACGAGAATAAAGAAAAAAGCGCTTAACTGACATCTATTTGTCCAAGTTAATAAATGGCTAAAAGAGATTATTACGATGTCCTGGGCGTTACTAAAAGTGCCTCACCAGAAGAATTAAAATCTGCTTACAGAAAACTTGCTGTAAAATATCATCCTGACAAAAATCCTGGGGACAAGATCGCTGAAGATAAGTTTAAGGAAGCGAGTGAAGCTTATGGCGTTTTGTCAGATAAATCAAAAAAAGAAAATTATGACAACTTCGGTCATGCTGCTTTTGAGAATGGTGGTGGAGGAAAAGGTGGCTTTGGCGGCTTTGGAGGTTTTAGTGGCGCTGACTTTTCAGATATATTCGAAGATTTCTTTAGTGATTTTGGAGGTGGAAGAAGAAGTTCAAGAAGAAGCTCAAATAATAGAGGGTCAGATTTAAGATATGATTTATCTATAACTCTTGAGGAGGCTTATACTGGTAAGAAACAAAATATTCAATTTTCATCATCTGAAAAATGTAATTCTTGTAAAGGCAGTGGGTCTAAAGCAGGATCCAGTCCTGATAGATGTACTTACTGTGGGGGAAATGGTCGCGTTAGAACAAACCAAGGGTTTTTTACTGTCCAACAAACATGCCCTCAATGTGCAGGCAGTGGTGAGGAAATAACTAACCCGTGTAGTGATTGTAATGGGCAGGGAAACAAACAAACTTCAAAAAAATTATCTGTAACAATTCCTAAGGGTGTCGATGATGGAACAAGAATAAGACTCGCCGGCAAGGGTGAGGCAGGAACAAGAGGTGGAGCTACTGGTGACTTATATATATTTGTTAATATTAAATCTCATGAGCTATTTAAAAGATCTGATGTTAATTTATTTTTTGAATTTCCAATTTCTATTGCTGATGCTGCTCTTGGTACGACAATTGAGATACCAACAATTGATGGAAAAAAAGCTAAAATAAAAATACCAGATGGAACACAAAGTGGTAAACAATTTAGGTTAAAAGGCAAAGGGATGCCTTTCATGCGGAGAGGAGATTATGGTGATCTTTATGTGCAAGTTAAAACAGAAGTTCCTGTTTCTCTCAATAAAGAACAAAAAGAATTATTAGAAAAATTTAGAAAAATTGAAAATGAAAGGTCAAATCCAAGTATCAAAAAATTTTTTCAAAAGGCTAAGGATTTTTGGAAAAATTAAAAAATGGGTCTAGAAGAAATTATTCCAGCAATTGCTTTAATCGCCATATTAATATTAGTCTTACCAGAATTTATAAGCACTAATATAAAAAAAAATCTATTTTTTAAAAACCTATTTATTTGGGGTATTATTGTTTTATTACTTATGGTAGTTCTATATTTTATCTTTAAATGAAAAAAATTAACTTAGCTGTCACTGGATGTTTAGGAAGAATGGGCCAACAGATAATTAGATCTGTTAAGTTTGATAAAAATTTTAAATTAGTAACCGTAACAGAAAGCAAAAAAACAAATAAAAAAATCCAAGGCTTAAAAATTTCTAAAAATAATTTAGATGTATTTAAAAAAGCTAATCTTATTATAGATTTTACAATTCCAAAATGTACTATGGACATATTAAAAATTGCAGTAAAGTTAAAAAAAAGAGTAGTTATAGGAACTACAGGGTTTACTAAAAAAGAAGAAAATTTAATAAAAAAATACTCAAAAAAAATACCAATTTTAAAAGCAGGAAATATGAGCTTGGGTATTAATTTACTAATGTATTTAACAGAAATAACCTCAAAATCTTTAAATAATTCATTCTTAAGCAAAATATTTGAGGTACACCATAAACATAAAAAAGATTATCCATCTGGAACTGCTTTGATGCTTGGAAAAGGTATAGCAACTGGAAAGAATAAAAACTTATATGATTTAATTGGAAAAAAATATTTGAATAAAAAAACCTTTCCCTACGGTAAAAAAATTAATTTTAACTCAATAAGAAAGGGTGAAATTATTGGTGAACATGAAGTAAAATTTTCAAGTGGAAAAGAGATAATAACACTTAATCACGAGGCTTTTGATAGAGCATTATATTCTGAGGGTGCATTATCTGCAGGTAAATGGTTAATGACAAAAAAACCAGGTCTTTACTCAATGCGAGATCTTATGAATTTCAGATAATGACTGAAGTTCAAAGGGCGAAAATAATATTAAAACATCTTAACAAAACTTATCCAAAAATAAAGGTCCCTCTAAAAAGTCGAAATATTTTTACTTTATTAATCTCTGTTTTGCTATCCGCTCAATGTACTGACGTAAATGTAAATAATGTTACAAAAAATATTTACCCAAAATATTACAAACCTCGTCATTTTTTAAAATTAGGAAGAAAAAAAATAGAGAGACTTATTAAAAAAATTGGAATTTTCAGAGTAAAAGCAAAAAGTATTTACAATCTTTGTGGCATATTAGAAAAGAACTACAATGGAAAAGTACCAAAAACATTTGAAGAATTGGAACGGTTGCCTGGCGTAGGTCATAAAACTGCTAGTGTGGTTATGTCTCAAGGATTCGGTCACCCCGCATTTCCAGTTGATACTCACATTCATAGATTAGCTCAAAGATGGGGATTAACTAATGGTAAAAATGTTATTCAAACTGAGAAAGATTTAAAAAGATTATTTCCAAAAAAATATTGGAACAAGCTTCACTTGCAGATTATTTATTATGGGAGAGAGTATTGTAAAGCAAGAGATTGTTATGGAATAACTTGTAAAATATGTACTAGTTGTTATCCTAATAGGAAGAAACCAATCAAAACTAAAAAGGCATAAATGAAAATTTTAGGTATTGGAAATGCAATAATTGATGTGATCTGTAAAGTTAATGATGAGTTTATCACAAAAAATAATCTTACAAAAGGTCTGATGAAACTTATATTTGATCAAAGTGAATTCGCAAACTTATTATCAAATTTAAAAATTGAAAAAACAATTTCAGGAGGTTCTGTAGCAAATTCAATAGTCGGTTTGTCACAATTAGGAGATAAAGTCGGATTTATTGGTAAAATATCTGATGATCATTTTGGTATCAAATATGAAGAAGGTTTAAAAAAAGAAAACGTAAATTTTTTTTATGCGAAAAAAAAAGAGCTCCTTCCTACCGGAACTTGTTTAATTTTAATTACACCTGACTCTGAGAGAACAATGTGTACTTTTTTAGGAACTGCAGGAAAAATAGGGAAAAATGATCTTCATGCAGAAGTCATTAGAAAAAGTGATATGGTTTTTTTAGAGGGATATTTATGGGATGAAGGAGAACCAAAAGAAGCTTTTGAAAAAGCTATTAATTTAGCAAATAAAACAGCGATGTCTCTATCAGATAAATTTTGTGTAGATAGACATAAACCTGATTTTTTAAATCTCGTCAAAAATAAATTAGATTTAGTTTTTGCAAATGAGGGAGAAATAATATCATTGATTGATGCAAAAAACTTTGGTGAAGTGATCTCTTTTGGTAAAGAAATAAAAAAACATTTAGTGATAACCAGAGGTGAAAGAGGTGCTATCTCAATTCATAAAAATGAAATAGAGGAAATTAACGCAAAAAAAGACCTCAAGGTTGTAGATCTAACAGGAGCAGGCGATTTGTTTGCTGCAGGATATTTACATGGATTTATAAACAATTTTTCCCAAAAAGAGTGTTTAGCAAAAGCAACTGAAATGTCATCTAAAATAATTCAGCAGATTGGAGCGAGATTTTAAACTTTTTTAATTCTTTTAAAGCTACCTTTTCCTTTTTTTGGTTTAACTACCCTTGGTTTAAATTTTTTAGTAAAGAGTTCTTTAGCAAATTTATTTTTTTTCTGAAATCTCATAACCATTTTTTTTACTAACGATTAAGTTTTCATCGAAAAACTTTTCTTTAACCTTTTTTCTAAGCCTATGAATATGTGTTTCAACAGTATGAGTTTCTAACTTTGATTGATATCCCCAAACTTTTTCTTGCAACTCTTTGATTTTTATTGGTTTTTTACTTTTTGATAAATAAATAATCATATCTATCTCTTTTTCGGTTAATTTTAATTTTTGATTTTGTAAAATCATTTCTCTTGAATTTATATTAAATGTATATTTACCCACAATTATATTTGATTGTTCATTAAAATTTTTTTTCAAAAATTCAATATTTATTCTCTCTAAAAGTTTTGAAAATTTAATAGGAAAATTATTAACTAAAATTAAGTTTGGTAAACTATAATCTTTACGAGATAAAATTAGAAAATTTTTATGATTTTTAAAATCAATTTTGGAAATTTCTTTTTTTTTTAAATTTATTAATCTAAAATTTAAATTCCCCTCATTTTCTTTGAATATATCAAATAGCGATGGTAATTCATAAATAAACAAAGTCTGATTATTCATATATAAATACAATATGACAATTATTTTAAAAAACAAACATTCTCTTAAAATTGATAGCTTCAAATTTAAATGTTGTGTTGGAAAAAAAGGGATTAGTAGAGAAAAAATTGAAGGAGATAAAAAAACTCCTAAAGGTATTTTTGGTTTAGAAAAATTATATTATAGAGGTGATAGAATAAAAAAACCTTTTACAAAATTAAAATGTCAAAAAATTACTGAGAATATGGTTTGGTGTAATAATGTAAAAGATAAAATAAATTATAATAAATTAATAAACATTAAAAAAAAATCCAGCCATGAAAAACTTTACAGAAAAGATTTTAAATATGATCTGGTAATTCCTATAAAATATAATTGGAAAAAGAGAATTCCTGGAAAAGGTAGTTGTATTTTTTTACACCTGACCAGAACTTATAAACCGACAGCGGGATGTGTTGCATTAAGTAAAAAAGACTTTTTAATTATGTTAAAGCTAATAAATACAAAAACAAAAATTAAAATCTTTTAGTTTCTCTTACCGAAAATTGCTGAACCTATTCTTAAATACGTTGAATTATTCTCAACGGCCTTAATATAATCCGAGGACATTCCCATGCTTAACTCTTTTAAACCTAAATTTTTATTCATATCATTTAAATCTCTAAAAAAAGGGTTAGGATCAGAATTAAATGGTGGGATACACATCAAACCTACGATGTCTAATTTTAGAGCATTACAGTAATGATAAAGATCGTCTAAATCATTTTTTAATATTCCAGACTTTTGTTCCTCATTTCCTATATTAACTTGTAAAAATATTTTTACGTTTTTATTTTGCTTTGATTGTTCTTCAGAAATTTTTTTTGCAAGTTTTTTATTATCGACTGAATGAATAAAATCAAAAAGTTTTATTGCGAACTTTACTTTATTAGTCTGAAGTTTACCTACTAAATGTAATTTTAAATCTGGCTTTTCTTCTTTTATTATTGTCCATTTATCTAAAGCCTCTTGAACCTTATTTTCACCAAAATCACTATGGCCATGATTTATTAATGGCATAATCTTATCTAGTGAAAATGTTTTAGATACAGCGATAATTTTAGATGTTTTTGGCTTGTTTAAATCTGCCTCTTTCGATTTTACAAGTTCCTCGATATGTATTAATTTTTGTACTGACATATGCATAAGATAAATTATGAAAAATACTACTTTATAAGCGAATACGATACAAACCTAATAAAATATCAAAGCAAAAAAACCAATATAATTTTTAGAAATTATAATAACAATTTGGACATTGAAAAAATAAAGATTTTACATGATTTTTGTAAGAAAAAAGGATGCCATTTTTTTTTGTCAAACAATGTTAAACTGGCGATTAAATTAGAGTTAGATGGTGTTTATTTGCCATCATTTAACAAAAGTTTCAGCCACTTAGCTTATAAGTTTAAAAAAAAATTTATTATTTTAGGGTCCGCACATTCGCTTAAAGAATTAAATATCAAGAAATTTCAAGCAGTAAAATTTTTCTTTTTATCATCTTTATTCAAAAAAAAATAAAAATTATCTTGGGATTTATAAATTTAAATTTTTTGAAAATTTTGCCAAAAGAAAACTGGTAGCATTAGGTGGTATCAATGAAAATAATTTAAAGAAACTTGGTTTATTGGATATATATGGTTACGCAGGAATTTCTCACTTCAAAAAAAAAGGCCCCTTAAAAAAAGGGGCCCTTTAATATTTTAGATTCTAATTATATTAGAATGCAAATGTAAGAGCGAACTCGTACGACTCTTTGTCAGCTGTAGTAGCATTGCTACCAGCTACGTTGTCGTTACTGTTCATGTGACCAGCAATAGTCATACCACCCATTGTGTATGAAGCTGAAACACCTGAGTCTTGTTGCTCTAATGAACCATTTGTTGAGTCAGATGTATCATCATCATAATCTCTTTCACCGTAAGCAATAGTCATATTTTCGTTTACAGCGTATGAAACACCCCAACCTTCAGACTCGTCATTTTGTGCTGCAGTAGTACCGTCAGCTTCACTTTGTTGATAACCTAAAGTGAAACCACCAACAGAATATTTAACGAATAATGTCTCGTTATCAATTGTCTGTGTAGTATTCGGCTCTAACTCACCAAAACCATAACCGATAGTCAAACCTTCAACCATCTCTGGTGAAACCATTATACCGAAGTCAGCATAATGACCTAAGTCTTGAGCCTGACCAGTAGCTGTTGAGTGATCATGTTGGTATGCTGCTTTAAACATTATACCATTGAATGAAGGTGAATCATAAGTTAACAAGTTGTTACCTGATCTACCATCTATTCTAACATCTGCACTGGCAGTTGTATCCCAAACTTCTTCATAAGCGTTTGGAGTCATATCATCCCATTGACCTAGTACACCTGTACCACCGTGTCCGTGAAATGT
>CACBCU010000022.1 GCA_902537895.1 uncultured Pelagibacteraceae bacterium
GGAGTTTTTGGCCAAAAAATTTAGTAGAACACGTTAATAAACTTTTAATAAACAGCGTTTCTTGTGTAAATGCAGCTGCACAGTTTGCTGGTATTGCAGCTTTAGATGGTCCAGATGACTCAATTAACGAAATGATGGTTAGATTTACTCAAAGAAGAGATTTGATTCATAAAGGATTAAATGAACTTCCAGGGGTAGAATGCAGTTTACCAGGTGGAGCTTTTTATGCTTTCCCAAAAGTTATTGGCACAGGTATGACTGGTGCAGAATTTTGTAAAAAGGCAATGCATGAAGCAGGTGTAGCAATTGTTCCAGGAACAGCTTTCGGAAAGACATGTAATGATTATGTTAGGTTTAGTTTTGCAGCATCAAGAGATAATATTTCCCAAGCTTTAGAAAATATTAAGAAAATGCTAACTAAATAAGCTGTATTTTTGTTTGAATTTTTATTAATATTATTTCAATGAATGACCAGGTACAGGCTGAACTAAAAAAAATATTTAACGGAAGATTTTCAACATCAGTATCAACTAGAACTAATTACGCAAGGGGGGAGGACACATATGACCCCATTTTATCAAAGGCGGTTATTTTTCCTGAGACAAATGAAGAGGTATCTAAGATATTAAGCATTTGTAATAAACACAAAATACCAGTTGTTCCTTTCGGAACAGGCACTTCGTTAGAGGGTAATGTTGTAGGAAATGATAAAGGAATTACTATCAGCCTTGAAAAGATGAATAAGATCTTGACTGTTAATGTCGAAGATTTTGATTGCAGAGTTCAAGCTTGTGTTACTAAAGAACAACTAAATGATTATTTAAGGGAGGATGGGGTTTTTTTTCCGATCGACCCAGGCGCAAATGCTGCAATTGGAGGTATGGCTTCAACTTCTGCCTCTGGAACAATGGCAGTAAAATATGGAACGATGAAAACTGTAATAACAGGCCTCACGGTGGTTTTGCCGAATGGAGATATTATCAACACAGGTAGCAGAACAAAAAAAACTTCTGCAGGATACAACTTAACAAATTTATTTATTGGCTCAGAAGGCACATTAGGAATCATTACTGAAGTTCAATTAAGATTATCCCCAATTCCAGAAAGTATTATGGCTGCGGTATGTCATTTTCCAACTTTGGAAAAAGCAGTTCAGACTGCTCAACAAGTAATTCAATACGGTGTCCCAATTGCAAGAATTGAAATGCTAAACAAAGATCAAATGGGAATAAGCATAAACTACTCTAAATTAAAAGATGTTGAAGCAGTGCCAACATTATTTTTTGAATTTCACGGGTCAGAGCAATCAAATAATGAAAATATAAAAGTTGTTGAGGAAATATCAAAAGAAAATAGTGGGAGTTCTTTCAAATGGGCTAAAGACCTGGAAGACAGAAACAAGCTATGGAAAGCTAGATGGGATGTTTATTATTCTGTGAAAGCTTTGATAAACAACGGAAGAGTCTATTCAACAGATGTATGTCTACCAATTTCAAATATTACTGAGTGTGTAAATTATGCAGAGGAGCAAGCAAAAAAATTTGGTTTAAGAGCACCAATGGTAGGCCATTTAGGAGATGGTAATTTTCATGTTCTTTTACCTTTTGATCCAAACAAAAAAGAAACTTATAAAAAAATAAGAGAGTTTAATGATTTATTAATCAAGAAAACATTAGAATTAAATGGAACAATTACAGGTGAACATGGAGTCGGTCTTCATAAAAAAGAATATCTATTAAAGGAGCACCCTGATAATATTCCGTTGATGAAACTAATCAAACGAAGTATTGATCAAAATAATATAATGAACCCTGGTAAGATTTTCGATCTTAATTAACATGTTGAGTATTTTATGAAAAAAATTTTGATAACAAGAAAATTAATTAGAGAAAGCGAGGATAAAGCAGGCAAAACCTTTAATCCAATTTTTAATCCCAATGATGAATTATATTCACAATCAAAAGTTATACAGATGAGTCAAGGTTGTGACGGAATTTTATCTTCTCTAACCGAAAAATTGGATGAAGAGACAATCAACAAATTGCCGGATTCAATAAAGATCATATCAAATTTCGCAGTTGGATTTGGAAATATAAATTTAGAAGCAGCTAAGAAAAGAGGTATTGTTGTTACTAATACTCCCGAGGTATTATCTGATGCTACTGCGGAAATAGGAGTACTCTTAATTCTAGGAGCATGTAGAAGAGCAGCTGAAGGAATACAGTCAGCACAAGAAGGTGGATGGAAATGGTCAGCAGATTATTTGATTGGTAAACAATTAACAGGAACGCGGCTTGGTATTTTAGGAATGGGAAGAATAGGTCAAAAAATTGCAAATATTGCAAGGTCGTTAGGTATGATAATTCATTATCACAACAGATCAAAGCTTAGTGATGAAAAAGAACAAGGTGCAACCTATCACAAAGATATAAAAAGTCTTTTTTCTGTATCAGATGTTTTATCTATCTGTTGCCCTGCAACAAAAGAAACTGAGAATATGATCAATAAAGAAACAGTTGAGTTTTTTCCAAAAGGAGCAGTAATTACAAATGTTGCTAGAGGAGATATTGTAGACGATGAAGCTTTAATTGATGCACTAAATCGAAGAAAAATTTACGCAGTCGGACTAGATGTTTATAAAAATGAACCAAATTTAAATCCAGGCTACTCAAAAATAAAATCAGCATTTATTTTACCTCACCTTGGTAGCGCAACTAAAGATACAAGAATTGCGATGGCTAATTTAGCCATTGATAACATCGATGAATTTTTTAAAACTGGAAATTGTAAAAATAAAGTAAATTAATTCTACTCTGGATTGAATAAAATTCAACTTCTGCGACATCTACGCTACTTTTTAGAAAGACTCCAATCTCAAACTATGCTTAAATTCGCCAGTTAATTAACTGTAATAGGAGAAATAATGACTAAAGAAAATAAATCATTGAAGGTGAAAACATCTTCAAGACGTAAGTTCTTTAAGACTGCTGCGAAGACAGGTGCTTTAGCTGCAGCCGCTGTTGCGATGCCATACGTAAAGGCAAATGCAGCAACTACATTAAAGATGCAAGCTGCATGGCCTAGTGGAGCAAACATCTTTTTTGAAATGGCTGGAGACTATTGTAACATGGTAAAAGAAATGTCTGGAGGATCTCTTCAGATTGATCTTCAACCAGTTGGAGCGGTTGTAAAGACTTCAGAAATCGGACAAGCGGTTAGTTCCGGTGTAGTAGATATGGGTCACTGGGTGACTGCATATTGGTATGGTAAAAATCCTGCTGCATCATTATTTGGAACTGGTCCTTCATACGGAATGTCATCTCAAGAAGTAATGGGGTGGATGGAGTATGGTGGAGGAAGAAAACTATATGATGAAACACTTGCAAAAGTTGGTTTCGATTATATCGGTTTTTTCCATATGCCTATGCCAGCACAGCCTTTTGGTTGGTTCAAAAAGAACGTAACTAAAGTATCTGATGTTAAAGGTATGAAGTACAGAACTGTTGGTTTAGCGACTAACGTTTTGACTGCAATGGGAATGGTAGTTAGACAGTTACCAGGTGGTGAAATCCAACCAGCAATGAAAACTGGTTTGATCGAAGCTGCTGAGTTTAACAACCCAACTTCAGACTCTCAATTTGGTATGCAAGATGTTTCTAAGCATTATCACTTAGGAAGCTTCCACCAATCTCAAGAGATGTTTGAAATTCCAGTTAACAAAAAAACATACAACAGTTTATCACCTGCACATCAAGCAATATTGAAAAATGCTGCTTATGCTGCAAACAGTGATAACTACTTTAAAGCTTTAGTAAGATACTCAGCTGACTTAGCTAAGTTAATGAATGAGCATAAAGTAAATGTGTATCAAACTTCAGATGAGATTTTAGCTCAACAATTAAAAGGTTGGGATAAAGTTATCGGCGATTTCAATAAGAAAGATCCTTTCTTTAAGAAAATCGTAGATTCTCAAAAATCATATGCGAAGAGAGTAATGAAATACTTGCTGATGAATCAGCCAAATTACAAACTTGCATATGAAAATGAGTTTGGTCCAATAGGAAAAGTTAAACTGTAATTAACTTTTAATAAAATTTAAAGGGGGGCTTAGGCCCCCTTTTTTATTTGATTATTCCAATACAATTCAATAAAAGTTTATATCTATGATGAGATCTTACATAAAATTTGCTGATAGATTAAGCGTCTCAATGGGTAAAGCTTTCTCATGGTGCATCGTAATTTTAATGGGAGGAACTTGCTATGAAGTTTTCATGGCGTACGCTTTAAATGCACCAACTTTATGGAATTTTGATTTTAGCCTTCAAATGTACGGTGCAATTTTTATGATGGCAGGTGCATACACTTTATGTACAGAAGCGCATGTTAGAGGAGACGTTATTTACAGATTATTTCCTCAAAGAACACAAGCTTGGATAGATGTAGTTTTATATTTTATTTTCTTTTTCCCAGGTGTTATTGCATTAGCTTTTTATGGTTACGAATACGCAGCGCTTGCATGGAAAATTAAAGAAACAAGTTGGAACAGCCCAGCTCAAATTCAGATTTACATGGCTAAATCTTTGATACCTTTGTCTGGAACTTTATTAACTCTGCAGGGAATAAGTGAGGTGTTTAGATGTGTCATATGTATAAAAACCGGTAGTTGGCCAGAAAGAGGAACTGAACGTGATGCTGAAGAAACTGAAAAAGTATTAATGAGAACTTCACAAGAAGGAAATAAAGAAGATGTTATTTAGTCTAACAAATCCTGAAGTGGCAATTATGATGATGGGTATATTTTTATTTGCCGTACTATTAGGTTTTCCGATTGCATTCACTTTAATGGCGATGGGACTAGGTTTTGGTTATTATGCTTACTTTGACCCAACTAAGATGGAACATCTTTTTGATAATAGGATATTCCAACTTTTTGTACAAAATACCTATACCGTCATGGACAATAACGTTCTTACCGCGGTCCCACTCTTTTTATTTATGGGATATTTGGTTGAAAGAGCAGGTATTGTAGCAAAATTATTTTTTGCAATTAGATTAGCATCTCACAAACTTCCTGCATCAATGGCAGTTGCGGCATTGATTACTTGTGCATTATTTTCAACAGCTACTGGTATTATCGGTGCAGTTGTCACATTAATGGGGCTACTAGCTTGGCCTGCCATGATTAAAGCCGGTTATGACAAAAAATTTGCATCTGGAATAATTTGTTCAGGCGGGTGTTTAGGAATTTTAATTCCACCAAGTATTATGCTGATCGTTTACTCCGTTATCGCTCAACTATCACCATTAAGATTATTTGCCGCCGCTATTTTTCCAGGACTTATGTTGGCGGGACTCTACATAGCTTACGCAGTGTTTAGAGCTTGGTTAAATCCATCGATAGCACCAAAACCGGCGGCAGAAGAAATACCTCCTACAGCAGTAATTATGAAAGAGGTTCTTGTTTCTTTCTTACCTTTGTTTTCCCTAATAATTTTAGTTCTAGGTACAATTTTAGCTGGAATTGCAACACCCGCTGAAGCTGCAGCAGTCGGGGCATTTGGTTCATTAGTGCTCTCATATTTCTACAAAACTCTTAAATGGAAAAATTTCAAAGAGTCTGTCTTTCTAACAGCTAAAACAACTGCAATGATTATGTGGTTATTCATAGGATCGTGGACATTTGCCTCTGTATTTTCTTATCTTGGTGGTCACGAAGTTTTTGAACATTTTTTTAAGTCTCTAAATTTACAGCCTTGGCAATTTTTAGTAATTACACAATTAATTATATTTTTATTAGGTTGGCCATTAGAGTGGACAGAAATATTAATTATTTTTGTGCCGATATTTTTACCATTAGTCGAATTTTTTGGAGTTAACCCATACTTCTTTGCAATGTTAATTGCTTTAAATTTGCAAACCTCATTTTTAACACCCCCCATGGCAATGTCTGCCTACTACTTAAAGGGAGTTCAATCAAAGAATGTAGAATTAATGCAGATCTTTGGAGGAATAATGCCATTTTTAGGTATTGTAATTTTAGCGATGGTTTTAATGTATTTATTTCCAGGTATAGCACTTTGGTTACCAGAGACATTATTTGCAAATTAATTTTTAAATGACAGATATATTTTCTTTAAGTCTCGAAGAACTTGCAGCCAAGATTAAAGATGCCCAACTTACTTCAGTTGATGTTTGTGAAAAGTATATTGAAAGAATAAACAAATTTGACAAAGATATAAAGGCATGGGCCCATTTTGATAAAAAAGTTTTGTTGGAAAAAGCCTCTGAGGCTGATGATCATAGAAGATCTGGAAAACCAACTGGTCCACTTCACGGTGTACCCATTGCGGTTAAAGACATTATTGGCACAGTTGATATGCCAACAGAATGTGGAACAGTTATAAGAAAAGGTAAATCATATTCACAAAATGCAGAAATAATAGATTTGCTTCATGCATCTGGAGCAATTGTAATGGGTAAAACAGCAACCTCGGAACTTGCTTTTTTAGGACCTCCAGCAACCACAAATCCACACGATAAAACAAGAACACCAGGTGGCTCCTCAAGCGGGTCTGCCGCATCTGTAGCTTCTTTTATGGCGCCTGCATCAATTGGATCTCAAACTGGTGGATCCATTATTAGACCAGCATCTTATTGTGGAGTTGTGGGATATAAGCCTAGTTACGGATTAATATCTAGAAATGGTGTTTTAAGAACATCTTATAGTCTGGATCATATAGGAATTTTTGGACGAAAAGTTGAAGATGTAGCTATGTTGGCAAAAGTTCTCATAAAAAAAGATAAATTTGATCCAGCAACCATACATTACTCAACAGAAAATATTTTATCTGAAACAAAAAAAGGACCTCTTTTCGATCCCAAATTTATTTTTTACAAAACTGAACATTGGAAATTAATAGATAAAAAGTCTAGAGAGTCGTTTGAATACTTCATTAAATCATTTAAAAAAAATATTGAGATTTTTGATACTCCTTCTTATTTTAAGGATATACATAAATACCATCAAATTATTCATGAGACTGATTTAGCTAATAATTTTTCAGTTTATTTTAAAAAATTTAAAAAAAAATTGTCTAAGTATATGCAAGATGCAATTACAAGAGGAAATAAATATCCGGCCAAAGAATATGCAGAGGCAATTGATTTTATAAAAAGAAGTTATGAGTCATACCAAGAAGTTTTTGAGGATTATCATGGAGTATTGTCGCCAGCTAGTCCGGGTGTTGCGCCCACAGGTTTAAAAAGTACAGGAACAGCGGAATTTAATAAAGTTTGGTCTTATCTTGGGACGCCATGTATTTCGTTACCTTTACTTGAGGGGGAAAATAATTTACCATTAGGTGTTCAATTAATTGGCGATAAATATGATGATCATAGATTTTTAGGAGTTGCTAATTGGTTAGAGAAAGAATGTCAGGAATAAAATGAATAAAATTACTACAATAATAGGATTATCTTTTGCAGTTTTCTTTTTAATTGGTTTAGCAACAACTCTAACGAGATCAATGATGATAGGCTTTTTGGATGTTATCCCAGTTTATCTTTTAATGGGTGCAGCTATCATCATGATGATATACGAAGCCTTCTTTGATAAAGATTAGTATCAATTAAATTGAAAAATATTAAGACAGATATATTCTCATTCTCATTATTATTTATACAACCAATCTTTATGGCTAGTAACCTAGTTGTAGCTAGGGGTGGTGTTGAATTTGTTCCACCTATTTCACTTGCATTTTGGCGTTGGACAGTTGTTTTTTTAATTTTGTTACCATTCACTTATGTAACTTTAAAAAATAATTTTCATATAATTAAAAAGGAATATAAAAAATTATTTTTTTTAGGATCAATGGGATGTGGTGTATGTGGCGCCTTCCCTTTTTTAGCTGGTGAGACAACAACTGTTATCAATATGGGAATAATTTACACATCCTCTCCAGTTTTTATTATTCTAATCTCATATTTTTTTTTTCATGAGAAAATAAATGCAACAAAGATAATTGGCTTAATTACTTGCTTGATCGGAGTACTTATCATCATTATTAAAGGTGATTTTGACTTATTGATTAATCTAAAATTTACAATTGGTGATTTGTGGATGTTGGCTGCTGCAATTGGATGGGCTTTATATTCAATTTATTTATTTTATTGGAAATCTAAATTAAAAATTTTTGATAGATTTACTATGATTTCCTTTTTTGGTGCATTGAGTTTGTTACCTTTTTACGTTGGTGAGGAATTATTTTATAAAGAGACAATTTTTGCGACAGAATTCTATTTATGGGTAATTTTTGCAGCTATATCACCAGGGATAATTGCTTTTACTCTTTATACTATAGCTCAGAAAAAATTAGGTGCATCATTGACTGGCTTTACACTTTATGTTTTTACAGTTTATGGAGCAATTTATGGATACTTTTTATTTAACGAAAAATTTGAAAATTTTCATATTATTGGAACCATTTTAGTTTTCTTTGGCGTATATTTAGCTAAGAAAAATAATGTTAAAAAAGTTTAGGAATAATTTGTTATCATTTATACAACTAATAATTTTAGTTTACCTTTTTCTTTTGGCATTCCTTTATTTTTATCAAAGAAATTTAATGTACCATCCTGATGAAAATAATTATTTTAACGATAAACTTTCAGTTAATATTGAAGAGGTTGAAATATCAACAAAAGACGGATTAGCCTTGTTAGGCTGGTATCATGAAAAAGATATAAGAAAAAATAAAACAATTTTATTTTTCCATGGGAATGCTGGATCTTTAGAAAATAGAATTCATAAATTGAATCATTTTAGAGACATGAGTGTTAATTTTTTAATAGTTGCTTGGAGAGGTTTTAGTGGCAATGGGGGTAAACCATCAGAAATTGGATTATATGAGGATGGTGAAAGTGCAATTAGATGGTTGATGAAAAAAGGTGTGGATGAAAAAAATATAGTAATTTATGGAGAGTCATTAGGAACAGGAGTTGCAACACATTTATCCCAAAATAGAAATTTTGCAGGTATAATTTTAGAAACTCCATTTACGTCAATGATTGATGCTGCTAAAAAATTTTATCCATATATACCCGTTAGTCTTTTACTAAAAGATAAATTTGAAAATAAAAATAAAATTAAAAATGTTAAGTCTCCAATTTTGATAATGCACGGTGAAAAAGATCAAATAGTCCCTTTCGAGATGGGTCAAAAGATGTTCGAAATAGCTAATGAACCTAAATATTCTTATTTTACCAAATATGACAATCATATGATGGAGTATGATGAGAATCTTATAAAAACATTAAATTCATTTTTAATAAATTTAAATTAGGCCATATTCTAAACAAATAGTGCTCAAGATTTAATTTTACGCTTAAAAAGTGAAAATTTTTTATTTAATCACAATTTTATTATTAACTTTAAAAAGTTTTGCATTCTCAAAAGATAATTCATTTTATCCTGATGATTTATTTCATATAGATTATATGGACTCACACAATAAAAAATTTGCACTATATTTTAAGACAAGAAAGAAATCTATTTTAGCCAGAGGCGAAGAAAGTAATTATATAAATGATTACCCAAAAGATCTTTATATCTATAATTATTCAACAAAGTCATCTTCACCATTGATCTCTTATGATTGGTTTCCCTCTCAAGCCAAGTTTCATTTAGCAGAATATGACTTTCCTATATTTCCGGATGATTTCGCTTATTACCTCTTAAAAGACGATAAAACGCTAGTAATGATTAGTGCAGTTAAAAGTTTAAATGCTAATTTTAAATACGATATTTTTAATAAGAAACTTGAACTTTACTCTACTACAGGAAAATTTGATTTTATTATTTCCTCTTTCTCTAAGGATTGTGGGCATTATAAATTTAAAGATAATTATAAGTGTAGTATTTATAAACCTTTAATTTCGAGTAATTTAATTAACTAACTTGCGTAAAAGCCTCAGCGAATTTTTCTGCATTGAATAATTCTAAATCATCTTCTTTTTCACCTAAACCTAAAGCAATAATAGGTAGTTGATATTTTTTTGCTATTGCCAGCAGAATACCACCTTTGGCAGTTCCATCTAATTTAGTCATGATTAGACCAGTTAAAGGAATAATTTTGTTAAATTCTTCCACTTGATTAATCACATTCTGTCCTGATGTTGCATCTAAAACTAAAATAATATTGTGAGGAGCATCTTGGTCAATTTTTTTTGTTACATTGGCTATCTTTTTATATTCTTCCATTAAATTTTTTTTATTTTGTAGTCTTCCAGCAGTATCGATTAAAACTTGGTGAAAATTATTTTTGATTGCTTCCTCAACTGCTTTGTATGCCACCGATGCTGGATCAGAACCTTGAGATGATTTAGTTAATTTAACATCAATTTTATTTGCCCAATTTTCTAATTGTTCAATAGCAGCTGCTCGAAAAGTATCAGAAGCAGCAAACATAACTTTGTTACCATTAGTTTTTAATATTTTACCTATTTTACCAATAGTTGTTGTTTTACCAACACCATTTACTCCTGAGATTAAAGTTGCATTAAGTTTATCTTTTTTTTCAAAAAAAGAATTATTTTCTAAAGGCCTCATTAAATTAACAATGTACTCTTTTAAAATAATATTTATCTCAGTTGATAGATCTTTATTGGGATCAATCTTTTTATTCGAAATGATTTCTTTAATTTCAGATGCAGCCTCTACACCAACATCAGATTCAATTAAAAACTCTTCGATTTTATCTAAATTTTTATCGTCTATCTCTTTTTTTATTATTATTTCTTTTAATCCAGATGTCAGTGCGGAAGCACTTTTTTTAAAACCTATCTTAAATTTGTCAAAAATTCCCATTATAGTTTGATTTCAATTTCTTTTATTTCTGAAACGGGTCCTTTCATGTGGATTGAATTTCTATCATCTATAAGAACTGATAACTTACCTGTTTGAAATTCTATGTCTGTTTTATTTTCATTAAGATTGTTTAATTTACCGGCAAATGCAGTCGCGCATGCAGCTGTTCCACATGCTTTGGTTAGCCCAGCCCCTCTCTCCCATACTTTCACTTTAATCAAATTTTTATTAATTATTTTAGCAATTGTAACATTACATTTTTCCGGGAAAATTTTATGATTTTCAATTTTTGGTCCAATTTTTTCAATACTAAAATTTTCAATTTCGTTTACAAAAAAAACAACATGTGGATTCCCAACATTAACAGCAGTACCACCAAAATGTTCTTTATTATTTAAATCAGTGATCCCTAAATTCAAA
>CACBCU010000023.1 GCA_902537895.1 uncultured Pelagibacteraceae bacterium
TATTCTGAAAACCAATTTAAAAAATCTAACGTATTTTTTTTTAAACTTGGAATATCTAATTTATTAATAACTTTTTTTATCTTAAATTTTTTTGAATTATTTTTTTCAAATTCATTCCATACAACACCCGTTATTTTAGTTTTACCAAAAGGAACTTCAACAAAATCTCCAACTTTTAATTTAATATCGCTTTCATAAGTAAATGGGTGATTAAATACATTCGGCAACAGAATCGGAAATTTCATTTTTAGATAATATGAATTTTTTTTAAGAGTGTATTGCTCTTTTATCAACAGATAAAGCCGCTTCTTTTATTGCTTCCGAAAATGTGGGGTGAGCATGGCACGTTCTTGCTATATCTTCTGAGCTAGCTCCAAATTCCATTGCAATCCCGATTTCAGCAATTAACTCACCAGCATGAGGCCCTATCAAATGAGCTCCTAAAACTTTATCTGTTTTTTCATCTGCTAAAATTTTAACAAAACCCTCAGTATCATCTATTGCTTTTGCCCTTGAATTTGCCATGAATGAAAATTTTCCAATTTTATATTTAATATTAGACTCTTTCAGTTGTTCCTCGGTTTTGCCTATTGATGCAACTTCTGGTGTCGTATAAATTACACCCGGTATAGTATCATAATTAACATGCCCTGATTGTCCCGCAATATTTTCTGCAACGGCAATACCCTCATCTTCGGCCTTATGCGCTAGCATTGGTCCTGTGATAACATCACCAATGGCATAAATATTTTCTAAATTTGTTTTAAAATTTTTATCAGTTTGAATTCTATTCTTATCATCTAAATTTAAACCAATCTTTTCTAAATTAAGTCCCTCAGTATTAGGTTTTCTTCCTACAGAAACTAGTACAACATCACAATCAAAATCTTTTGTATTACCATCTTTATCCATTGTCAAAACAATTGCACTAGAATTTTTTTTTGTAATTTTTTCGACTTTATGTTGCATATGAAATTTTATTCCCTGCTTCTTTAAAATTTTCATAAATTCATTAGAGATTTCTTTATCCATTCCAGGGGTAATGTGATCTAAAAATTCAACAACGTGAACTTCAGATCCAAGCCTAGACCAAACTGATCCCATTTCCAGCCCAATGTAGCCACCCCCTACGACCATCAACTTTTTTGGAACTTTATCTAATTTTAATACACCTGTTGATGAGACTATTATTTTTTCATCAAAATTAATTCCTGGTAAAGCAGCTGGAACCGAACCAGTCGCAATTATTACCTTTTCAGAAAATATCAAAGTCTCATTATTATCTGTGCCTTTAATAGAAATTTCATTTTTAGATTTAAAACTTCCGACACCCTTGTAATAAGTCACTTTGTTTTTTTTTAACAAAAACTCAACACCTTTTGTCAAAACGGTTACTGCCTTTTCTTTACTTTTCATCATTTTATCTAAATTGAGTTTAACCTCACCTACTTCAATACCTTTATTAGATAAATTTTTTACTTTATGAAATTCCTCCGATAAGTTTAACAAGCTTTTCGATGGAATACATCCAACATTCAAACAAGTGCCACCAAGAGATCCTCTTGACTCTACGCATGCAGTTTTTAGACCTAATTGTGCAAGTCTAATTGCACACACGTAACCTCCAGGGCCTCCTCCAATTACTACTGCTTGAAATTTATCTGGCATTTAAATATCTAAAAATAACCTTCTTGGATCCTCTAAATTTTCTTTTATCATTTTTAAAAAAGAAACAGACTCTTTACCATCAATAATTCTATGATCATAAGATAAAGCTAAATACATAATTGGTCTAACCGTAATTTCACCCTCTATTACAACAGGTCTCTCAACAATATTGTGCATACCTAAAACGCCTGATTGTGGTAAATTTAATATTGGTGTTGATAACATAGAACCATAAACCCCTCCATTACTAATGGTAAAAGTTCCACCCTGAAGATCCTCAATAGTAAGTTTTCCACTTTTTGCTTTATCTGATATTTCTTTAATATTTTTTTCAATGTTTGCAAATGACATAACATCAGCATCCTTTAAAACAGGCACAACAAGACCTTTATCTGTGCCGACTGCGAAGCTTATGTTGTAATAGTTTTTGTAAATAATCTCATCACCCTCAATTTCCGCATTTACAACAGGAAAGTTTTTTAGCGCAACAATAGAGGCTTTTACAAAAAAAGACATCATTCCTAGCTTTATTCCAAATCGATTTTGAAAGTCATCTTGATTATTTTTTCTTATCTCAATTATGTTAGTCATATCTACTTCATTAAAAGTAGTTAATAATGCAGCATTCTCTTGAGCTTGTTTTAATCTTTTAGCAATAGTCTGTCTCAATCTAGTCATTTTTATTCGTTCTTCCTGACCATATTTTATTTTTCTCTCTGATGGTGGGGGACTCTTGCTCATTAAGCTAATCAAGTCTCCCTTTAACAATCTTCCATCTTTTCCAGACCCTTTTACAGTTTCTAAGTTAATTTTATTCTCAGCAACAATTTTCCTTACTGCGGGAGACAAAACTTGTTCATTTGAATTTTCTTTTGTCATTGGTTTAGTCTTTACTTCTTTAGTTAAAACAAGTGGCTGCTCTTGTTCGTCTAATTTATCAGGTAACTCGGTTTCTAACAGTTGCGGCTCATTTTGCTGAGGTTCTGAATTTTCTATATTTTCTCTCTTTAAGGTTGGCTTAATTTTCTCAATTTTTTTACTCTTTTTTTCACTTATCCCAATTTCTTCTATTGATCCTAAATGTGCCCCAACTTCTACAACAGATCCATTTTTTGAAATAATTTCTGTTAATTTACCTGATATAGGAGATGGAACCTCTAAATTTACTTTATCAGTTTCTAGCTCAACAATTGGCTCATCAGTTTTAACTTCATCACCCTCACTTTTTAACCATTTTGAAACTGTTGCCTCAGTTATACTCTCACCTAAAACTGGAACTATAATTTTTTCACTCATATCTTATTAATCAAAAACTTTTTTAATAATTTCTTGTTGTTGCATAATATGTCTTTTAGCATATCCTGTAGCGGGTGATGCATCAGGACTTCTTCCAATATAAGAAACATAATTATTATTAGCTTTTATATTATCTAATGTCCATTGGATATAATCTCTAACTGAAAACCAAGCCCCCATATTTTTTGGTTCCTCCTGACACCAGTAAAAATTAGCATTCTTGGCATAGGGCTTTAGTTCCTTTGCAAGAGCTTTGGCTGGAAAGGGATAAAGTTGCTCAACTCTATAAAATACAATATCATCTTTTTTAAATTTTTCTCTAGCCTCAAGTAAATCAAAATAAATTTTTCCAGAACAAATAATCACTTTTTTGATTTTTCCGGATTTCTTTAATTTTATAAATCCTTTAGTTTTTGGATCTATAGCATGATCCCATAAAACCCTATGAAAAGAATTTTTTTTATTAAAATCATCTAAATCAGAAACACAATGTTTATGTCTTAATAAAGATTTAGGTGTCATAATTATTAGAGGTTTTCTAAAATCTCTGTGCATTTGTCTCCTCAAGGCATGAAAATAATTTGCTGGAGTTGTACAATTCATAACTTGCAAATTATCATTTGAACATAATTGTAAAAACCTTTCCAACCTTGCTGATGAATGCTCTGGTCCTTGTCCTTCATACCCGTGTGGTAACAACATCACTATCCCAGATGCTCTATTCCATTTTCTCTCGCCTGATGCAATAAATTGATCAATTACTACTTGAGCGCCATTCGCAAAATCACCAAATTGAGCCTCCCAAAGAGTGAGAGTATTTGGTTCTACAAGACTGTAGCCATATTCAAAACCTAAGACTGCAAGTTCTGATAAAAAACTATCAACCACTTCAAATTGCTTTTGATTTTTAGAAATATTATTAAGAGGAACATACCTAGAATTATCTATTTGATTTCTTAAAACAGAATGTCGTTGACTGAATGTCCCTCTACCAGAATCTTGGCCTACAAGTCTGACTGGATATCCTTCCTCAAGCAAAGATCCAAACGCAAGAGCCTCTGCGGAAGACCAATCAATTCTAGTACCTTTTTCAATTCTTTCTTTTCTAGCATTGAATATTTTAGAGATAGTTTTGTGAATATTCTTTTCCTTAGGAATGACATTAATTTTATTTGAAATTATTTTTAGTTTATTTTCGTCATAGCCAGTTATACCTCTCTTATCTTTACCTTTTTCAGGCTTATATCTTGACCATGTCCCCTCAAACCATTCTATTTTAGGTTTATAATCTTTTGCACTCTTATATTGTTCATCAAGCAAATTCTTAAATGATTTGACGTTTTGATCTAACAATTCTTGCGTTATAGAGTTTTCATTTACAAGTTTACTTCCATAAATTTTATAAACACTGGGATGTGATCTAATTTTTTTATACATTAAAGGTTGGGTAAATGAAGGCTCATCTCCTTCATTATGTCCAAACCTTCTATAACAAATTAAGTCTACTACTACGTCTCTGTTAAACTTTAATCGAAACTCTGTAGCTATTCTGGTCGCATAAACAACCGCTTCTGGGTCGTCTCCATTAACATGAAGGATCGGCGCTTCTACCATTTTTGCAACATCTGATGGATAAGGTGAGGACCTAGCAAATCTTGGGCTAGTAGTAAATCCTATTTGATTATTAACAATAATATGAATTGTTCCACCAGTATTATGTCCTGGTAATCCAGACATTGCAAAACATTCAGCTACAACTCCTTGGCCAGCAAAAGCTGCATCTCCATGAATAAGAATAGGTATTACTTTATTTCTCTCTTTATCTTTATGGAAATATTGTTTGGCCCTTGTCTGTCCTAAAACCACTGGATTAACAGCTTCTAAATGAGAAGGGTTGTCTGTTAAACTTACATGAACCGAATTTCCATCAAACTCTCTATCTGATGATGCTCCAAGATGATATTTGACATCTCCAGCGCTATCTTCAGTATCAGAACTAAACTCACCAGCAAATTCATTAAAAATTCTTTTATAAGATTTTTGTAAAACATTTGCTAAAACATTAAGTCTACCTCTGTGAGACATACCTATCTTAACTTCTTTAATATTATTTTGCCCCCCAATTTTTATTATTTGTTCTAGGGCGGGTATTAAGCTTTCTCCACCATCTAAACCAAACCTTTTTGTTCCCACATACTTGGTGGCTAAAAATTTTTCAAAACCTTCTGCCTGTACTAATTTATTTAGAATTGCCTCCTTACCATTTTTTGTAAACTGAAGTGCATTTTTATCTTGCTCTATTCTGTCTCTAAACCACTTTCTTTCTACCGGATTTGAAATATGCATAAACTC
Source organism: uncultured Pelagibacteraceae bacterium (assembly GCA_902537895.1). Lineage (GTDB taxonomy): Bacteria > Pseudomonadota > Alphaproteobacteria > Pelagibacterales > Pelagibacteraceae > Pelagibacter. The sequence goes on from CACBCU010000023.1 coordinate 5,317, forward strand.
ATAACCTATTTTTCCACAATAGGTCCTCTTCATAAATTTAAGTATCTCTCTTATATTTGCATATTTACGATTGATCACTCCATTTAGAAAAATTTTCTTTTCATAGTTTTCTTTTTTAAATCCATAGAATTCAGGATGTAGTTCGTCTAAATATTCTGACTCTCTCATTTCTAGAGGATCAAGATCTGCTAATAAATGGCCCCTTAATCTATATGCTCTGATTAATGCTACAGCACTTATAGAATCTTTATTAGAGTCAGCAAGTAATTGAAAATTAAATTTTTCTGATGAATCTGATTTAATATTGTCTACATAACTTTTATCTTGCTCTTCTATTTTCTTTTGTAGTTCATCTATATTTATCTTTTTTTTAGCCGGTCCCCAAGATGGACCATTAATTTCTTTTGCAATTACATTTAATTCTTCACCAATCCCCTCAAAATAGTTTGCCCAACTTTCTGGAAGATCTGTGTCTTTATTAATAAATTTTAAATACATCTCTTCTATGAACGCACTATTAGACTTGTTTAAAAATGAAGTTTTTTTGAAATCAAGATTTTTTGATGAAGACATCTTTTTAATTTAATATATCTCTCTAATATTTTTTTTCAATTAGACAGTTTATTAAATAAAGTTTTTCCAATAATTGATGGTGATTTAGCAACAGTAATACCACTTTCTTCCATCTTTTTAATTTTATCTTCGGCTCCACCTTTGCCACCTGAAATTATAGCACCAGCATGCCCCATTCTTCTGCCTGGAGGGGCAGTAATTCCTGCAATAAACCCAACTATAGGCTTTTTGATCTTATGATTTTTTATAAATTCAGCAGCTTCTTCTTCAGCAGTTCCTCCAATTTCACCAATCATTAAAATAGACTCTGTTTCATCATCATTTAAAAATAAATCTAGACAATCTATAAAATTTGTACCGTTTATAGGATCTCCACCAATTCCTATGCAAGTTGATTGACCAAGTCCATTTTCAGTAGTTTGAGCCACTGCCTCATATGTTAATGTACCTGACCTTGATACAATTCCAACACTTCCTCTTTTATGGATATTGCCTGGCATAATTCCTATTTTACATTCATCTGGTGTAATTATTCCTGGACAATTAGGTCCGATCAATCTGCTACTAGATCCGCTTAATTTTTGTCTGACCTTAAGCATATCCTGAATTGGAATTCCTTCCGTAATACAAACAATAAGTTCAATTGATGCATCAATAGCTTCAATTATTGCTGCTGCTGCAAATTTAGCAGGTACATAAATCATAGTTGCATCTGTTCCTAGTTCATTTTTTGCCTCTAAAACACTATTAAAAACTGGTCTATCTAAATGTTTTTGTCCACCTTTCTTTGGTGTAACTCCACCAACAAGATTGGTTCCATATTTTATAGCTTGCTCTGAATGGAAAGTACCATGCGCGCCAGTAAATCCTTGACAAATTACTTTAGTATTCTTGTTTACTAAAACTGACATATTATTTTATTGCCTCAACAATTTTTTTAGCCGCATCATCTAAATTTTCTGCAGAAATTAATTTTAATCCAGAATTATCGAGGATCTCTTTACCTTCTTTAAAATTTGTACCTGCTAATCTTACAACTAAAGGAACACTAATATTTATTTCTTTAGCTGCATCAACTACTCCTTGAGCAAGAACATCGCATCGCATAATTCCCCCAAAAATATTTATTAAAATACCTTTAACATTTTTATCTGATAGAATTATCTTTAATGCAGCAGATACTTTTTCTTTAGATGCTCCACCACCTACATCTAAAAAATTTGCTGGCTCTTTTCCATATAATTTAATTATATCCATCGTTGCCATTGCTAATCCTGCTCCATTCACCATACAGCCGATACTGCCATCTAGCTTGATATATGCAAGATCATGCTTGCTAGCTTCTATTTCGGTGGGATCTTCCTCATTTAAATCTCTTAATTCAACAATTTCTGGATGTCTGAATAAAGCATTTGAATCGAAATTTACTTTAGCATCTAAACAAACAATTTTTTTTTCTTTTGTCAAAATCAATGGATTTACCTCAACCATGTTTGCATCTGTGCTAACAAACATTTTGAATATCGATTTTATTAGCAATACTGCTTGTTTTTTTACTTCTTCTTTTAAATTAAAAATTTTAATTATTTTTTCACAATCTGAATTGGAAATTTCGTTACCCATATCTACTTTTGTAGTTATAATTTTTTCAGGTGAGCTGCTTGCAACTTCTTCGATATCCATTCCTCCCTGATCGCTTGATATGAATGCAATTTTAGAGCTTGCTCTATCAACTAGACACGATAAATAAAACTCTTTATCTATGTTTGAAGATTCCTCTACGTATAATCTTTTTACCTCTCTACCTTCAGGACCGGTTTGATGAGTTATTAGTGTTTTTCCAAGTAATTCTTTAGCCGCTACTGTAAGTTCCTCTATTGAGTTTAAAATTTTTACACCACCTGCTTTTCCTCTACCGCCAGCATGAATTTGGGCTTTAAGTACATATTTATCAGTTTTTAATACTTTTGCTTTTTCAATAAGCTCATCAACACTGAGTGCAAATACCCCTTTGGGAACTACAGCTCCATATTTTTTTAATATTTGTTTCGCTTGGTGCTCGTGAATATTCATTATTATTTAGATAAATCAGGATCTATTTTAGATGCAGCTTCCCATAAAGCTTTTACAGCATCTATTGAATGCATAAATTCTTTTTTTTCTTTTTCATCTAAATTAATTTCTTGAATTTTTTCTACACCATCTTTTCCAATTACAACTGGAACACCTGCATAAACATTTTTCACACCGTATTCTCCATTTAATTGTACAGCGCAAGGTAGTAATTTTTTCTGATCATTCAAATATGCTTCTGCCATTTGAACACCTGAAGCTGCTGGTGCATAAAAGGCTGACCCTTTTTCTAAAAATTTAACTATCTCCGCACCACCATCTCGTGTTCTTTGATTAATTTCTTCAATTCTCTCTAAAGAGATCTTTCCATCCTTTACAAACTCTAACAATGGTTTACCTGAAATTTTTGTAAATCTTGGCATAGGAACCATGGTGTCACCATGACCACCCATAACCATTGCCTCAATTTCTCTTACTGGCACATTTAATTCTAGTGATAAAAATAATTTAAATCTTGAACTATCTAAAATACCTGCCATACCAACAACTTTATTTGATGGCAAACCTGAAAATTTTTGGAATGCCATGACCATAACATCTAAAGGATTAGTGATACAAATTACAAAGGCGTTTGGAGCATTTTTCTTTACCCCCCCAGCAACCTGTTTAATAATTTTTAAATTAATTCCAAGAAGATCATCTCGACTCATTCCAGGTTTTCTTGGGACACCTGCAGTAATTATAATTACGTCTGAATTTTTTATATCCTCATAATTATCAGTTCCAGAAAACCTGACGTTAAATCCATCTACAGATGAAGATTGTGCAATGTCTAATGCCTTTCCTTTAGCGATACCACTAGCCACATCAAATAAAACCACTTCATTAACTAATTCTTTTGTTCCTATTAAATGTGCAAGAGTTCCACCAATTTGTCCCGCTCCAATTAAAGATATTTTACTCATTTTTTTATTTCATTGTTGGCATCACAAATTCGGCATTAGACCGAATACCTGAGGGCCATCTAGATGTTATTGTTTTTAATTTTGTATAAAATTTAATTCCTTCCATACCATGCATTGCACTATCGCCAAATAAAGATCTTTTCCATCCGCCAAAACTATGAAAAGCCATTGGCACAGGAATAGGCACATTAATACCAACCATTCCTACTTGAATTTTACTTGCAAAAGTTCTTGCGGCATCACCATCCCTTGTGTAAATACTTACTCCATTTCCATATTCATGATCATTGATTAATTTTGCTGCTTCTTCGAAAGTTTTAACTCTCACAACAGATAAAACAGGCCCAAAAATTTCTTCTTTATAAATTCTCATATCTTTTTTAACATGATCAAATAAACAGCCACCGATATAGAAACCATTCTCATATCCTTGTAATTTTAAATTTCTTCCATCAACTATTAATTTTGCACCTTCTTTTTCACCCAGGTCTACATAACTTTTTACTTTTTCAAGATGTTCTTTTGTGACTAATGGGCCCATCTCAGAGTCCTTATCCATCCCAGGACCAACCTTCAAAGCTTCAGCTTTTTTTGATAATCTTGACACTAATTCATCTCCAATATCACCCACTGCAACTGCCACCGATTGAGCCATACATCGTTCTCCTGCAGACCCATAAGCAGCCCCCATTAACCC
>CACBCU010000024.1 GCA_902537895.1 uncultured Pelagibacteraceae bacterium
AAAATATTCACATACTCAATTGCTCCACTTGAGGCCTTGTACATTAGTTTACTTTCACTTGGAAAATGTCTTTCTTTAATAATGATACCATCAATTTTGAAAGCTGAGGCACTTCTAATTAAAGCTCCAATATTCCTAGGATCTGTAACTCCATCTAAACATACTAAAGTGATATTATCCTTTCGTTTAATAAATTCCTTAAGAATTGGTTTTTCCAAGTGTTCTATCTCAGCAACATAACCCTGATGTAACAAATTTTCTTTAGTGCTATATTTGTCCAATTCTTTTTTAGTTTTAAAATAAACTTTTACCTCTCGTAAAAGGTTTTTATTTGGGCTTTTTCTATGTATATTTTTTTTACTTTCTTCAGTTAAAAATACTTTTAAGACCTTTCTTTTTGGATTTTTAAGAGCTTCCAAAACTGCGTGTTGACCAACTATAAAAAAAGATGATTTATTCATAAATTATTCATATTTTACACGTTTTTTTTCATATTTTCTCATTAAATCACGTGTTGCATTTACACAAATAAAATATATAAAACGCATGTTGTTTGAAGCTTTATTGAACAAGGGGACACTTCCCCTAAGGGAGGGGTTCCAGAGCGGTCAAATGGGGCGGGCTGTAAACCCGTTGACTTCGGTCTTCGAAAGTTCGAATCTTTCCCCCTCCACCATTCAATAAATTTTTGAATAATACTGGAGTGAAACTCTTGGGGTTGTGCGGGTGTAGTTCAATGGTAGAACGCTAGCCTTCCAAGCTGGATGTAAGGGTTCGATTCCCTTTACCCGCTCCAAGAAATATAATTTAATATTGAAAAGTGAGGAAGAAAAGTAATGTCTAAAGAAAAATTTGTAAGAAACAAACCGCATTGTAATATTGGTACAATAGGTCATGTAGACCATGGTAAAACAACTTTAACTGCAGCTATCACCAAAGTTTTATCTGAAACTGGTGGTGCCCAAGCGGTAGCGTATGATCAAATTGATAAAGCTCCAGAGGAAAAAGAGAGAGGTATAACAATTTCAACTGCGCACGTTGAATATGAAACAGAAAAAAGACACTATGCACACGTAGACTGTCCGGGACACGCTGATTATGTAAAGAACATGATTACAGGTGCAGCACAGATGGACGGAGCAATTCTAGTTGTAAATGCTGCTGATGGTCCTATGCCACAAACTAGGGAACATATTCTTTTAGCTAGACAAGTTGGAGTTCCAGCAATAGTTGTTTATTTAAATAAAGTTGATCAAGTTGACGACAAAGAAATGATTGATCTTGTTGAAGAAGAAATAAGAGAATTATTAACTTCATATAAGTTTCCAGGAGATAAAACTCCAATTGCTAAAGGTTCTGCTTTAGCAGCTGTTGAGGGAAGAGATGAAGAAATAGGAAAAAAATCAATTATGGAATTGATGAAGAATGTTGACGAGTTTATTCCACAACCTGACAGACCAAAAGATAAAGATTTTTTGATGCCTGTTGAGGATGTTTTTTCAATTTCAGGACGTGGTACAGTTGCTACTGGAAGAGTAGAGTCAGGTGTGCTTAAAACAGGAGATGAGATTGAAATAGTTGGTATAAGAGAGACTAAGAAGTCAGTTTGTACTGGAGTTGAGATGTTTAGAAAACTTTTAGATTCTGGTGAGGCCGGTGATAATGTTGGTGTTCTATTAAGAGGTGTTGAAAGAACAGACATAGAGAGAGGTCAAGTGCTTTGTAAACCTGGATCTGTTACACCACATACTAAATTTGAAGCTCAAGCTTATGTTCTTAAAAAAGAAGAAGGGGGAAGACATACTCCGTTTTTTACAAAATATAGACCACAATTTTATTTTAGAACAACAGATGTAACTGGTGAAGTCGAATTACCTGCGGGAACAGAAATGGTGATGCCAGGTGATGATGCTAAATTTACAGTAAAATTAATTACTCCAATCGCAATGTCAGAGAAGTTAAACTTTGCAATTCGAGAAGGAGGAAGAACTGTAGGAGCAGGAGTAGTAACTAAAATTATAGAGTAAGCTCTATATAGGAGTGTAGCTCAATTGGTAGAGCGCCGGTCTCCAAAACCGGAGGCTGAGGGTTCGAGTCCCTCCGCTCCTGCCAAAAAAAAGAATATAAAAATGAAGAACCCGATTAAATTTATTCAAGAGGTAAAACAAGAGGCTTTCAAGGTTTCATGGCCTACAGGTAAAGAAACTTTACAAGGTGCTATTATGGTTTTTTTAATGGCACTAGCAATGTCAATATTTTTTCTTCTGTTAGATCAGGTTCTAAAATTTTTTCTAGATTTACTACTTAAGGTGAGCATTTAATGAAAAATTGGTATATTGTACAATCACACTCAAGCTTTGAAAATAAAGTCGCTGGCTTAATAAAAGAAGAGGCTGACAAAGCTAAGATTTCTGAAAAATTTGAGGAAATTATAGTTCCAACTCACGATGTCACAGAGGTTAAAAGGGGAAAAAGAATTCAGAGAAAAAAAAAGTATTTTCCGGGTTATGTTTTAATTAAAAGTGAGATGGACAATAATATATATCATATGATTAAGAATATTAAGAGAGTGAGTGGATTTTTAGGAACCAAAGGTATGCCAGTCCCTGTGTCAGATAAAGAAATAGAAAAGATACTTGGTCAAATTAAAGATGGTGTGGCTCAGCCAAAATCTGGTATAGAGTACAGTGTTGGTGAAAAAGTGCAGGTGGTTGATGGTCCTTTTGCATCATTCAACGGTATGGTTGAAGAGATAGATGAGGAAAAGTCTAGACTAAAAGTTTCAGTTTCAATTTTTGGCAGACCAACACCTGTTGATTTAGAATATAATCAAGTTGAGAAAGTAAGCTAATGGCAAAAAAAGAAATTAGTGGATTTATAAAATTACAAATAAAAGGTGGCCAAGCTAATCCAGCGCCACCTGTTGGTCCTGCATTAGGTCAACGTGGAGTAAACATAATGGAATTTTGTAAAGCATTTAATGATAAAACAAAAACATTAGCTGGCAAGCCAGTCCCAGTTGAAATTACGGTCTACAAAGATAAAAAATTTGATTTTAAAATAAAATCTCCACCGGCATCTTTCTTTATTAGAGAGGCTGCAAAATTAAAAAGTGGATCACAGGAACCCGGAAGAAATATTGTGGCATCAATAACAAAAAAACAAGCTGAGGAAATAGCAAAACAAAAAATGAATGATTTAAATGCATTGGATCTTGAACAAGCTGTAAAAATTATTGCAGGATCAGCTAGATCAATGGGGATAGAGGTTAAAGATTAAAATGTCTTCAAAAAGATTTAAAAAATTGCCAATTAAAACTACTGAACTTGCGGCTGAGTCTATCGACAAGTTATTATCTGTGATAAAAAAAAACTGTACAACTAAGTTTGATGAGTCCGTCGATTTAAGTTTTCAAATAAACAACAAACAAAAGAAAAGTGAAATTAATATTAGAACTGTGGTAAATTTACCAGGAGGTACAGGCAGAAAAATAAAAGTTGCTGTAGTTTGTGAGGATTCAAAATCTTCAGATGCAAATTCAGCAGGTGCGGATATTGTAGGTGGTGATGATTTTATTGAAAAAATAAAAGGTGGAGAAATGGATTTTGAAAAATTAATTTGTACTCCTTCGATGATGATTAAACTATCAAAACTAGGTAAAGTTTTAGGTCCTAAAGGACTAATGCCTAATCCAAAACTTGGAACTGTTACTGATGATCTAAAAAAAGCTATTACAGATGCAAAATCAGGTCAGGCAGAAATTAGAAATGATAAAGATGGAAATATAGGTGTAAGTATAGGCAAAAAATCGTTTGCTGATGATAAATTAATTAAAAACTTTAATGCAATTTTGGAAACACTAGAGAAAGAAAAATCAAACAACACCATTAAAGGTGATTTAATTCGTTCTGCTTTCATCACATCTACTATGGGTGTTTCATACAGACTTAAATTAGGAAAGAGTATTTAATTATTATGATGAATAAAGAGCAAAAGAAAAATTATATATCTGAGATGACTACTCAGTTTGAAAATAGTAAAGCAATTTTAGTCACTCATTACCAAGGTTTAACAATGACTCAGTTAGATGAATTAAGATCCAAAATGAGAGAGCATGGTATTATTTTCAAGATAACAAAAAACAGAATTACAAAATTAGCTTTGGAAAAAACTAAATGTAAAGATTTATCAAACTTATTCACTGGTCCAACTGCAGTAGCATTTGGTGAAGACGCTATTATGTCAGCAAGAATTCTATCAAAATTTGCAAAAAATAATGAGAATCTTAAATTAATTGGTGGAATGATGGATAATGAGGTTCTAGACCAAGCTGGAGTGTTAAATGTAGCAAATTTACCAACATTAGATGAAGCAAGAGCAAATATTGTAGGTATTTTGAATGCTTCTGCTTCAAAATTGGTTAGTATTTTGCTTGCACGATCAGAAAAAATGAGTAGTTTACCATCAGAAAATTCTGAAACAAAACCCAAAGAGTAATAAATATGCCAGACCTAAATAAAATTATAGAAGATTTATCAAGCTTAACTGTTGCAGAGGCGGCTGAGCTTTCAAAACAACTTGAAGAAAAATGGGGTGTAACCCCAATGGCTGCAGCAGCACCAGCAGCAACTGGAGGTGCAGCACCAGCTGAGGATAAAGATGATTTTACAATCATGCTTGTTTCTGCAGGTGACAAGAAAATAAATGTCATTAAAGAAGTAAGAGCAGCAACATCGCTTGGATTAAAAGAGGCAAAAGATCTTGTTGAGGGTGCACCAAAAGAAGTTAAGGCTGGTGTTCCAAAAAAAGAAGCAGAAGACATTAAAGCGAAGTTAGAAGCTGCAGGCGCAAAAGTAGAACTTAAGTAATTTATAAGGAATTTTTTAAATACTGATTATTTTTTAGTCAGTATTGAAGTATAGATGCAAATATCTTTTACAGAAAAAAAAAATATTAGAAAAAGTTTTGGTAAATTAAAAGAGAGTTTATCAATACCTAATTTAATAGAAGTTCAAAAAAATTCTTATGATGAACTAACTCATTTTAAATCAGAAGCTGGAGATTTAGCAAAAGGATTTGATAGAGTTTTTAAAAGTATTTTTCCAATTGAAGATTTAAATGATAAAGCAACTCTAGAATATGTATCTTACAGATTAGAAAAACCAAAGTTTGATGTTGAAGAGTGTATTGCCAGAGGTTTAACATACTCATCTGCATTGAAATGTACTTTAAGATTAGTTGTTTACGATATAGATCAAGAAAATAATACAAAAGATATATTGTCTGCTAAAGAGCAAGAAGTTTATATGGGTGAAGTTCCAATGATGACTAATAGTGGAACATTTATTACCAATGGAGTTCAAAGAGTAGTTGTAAATCAAATGCACAGAAGTCCTGGCGTTTTTTTTGATCATGATAAGGGAAAAACACATGCTAGTGGAAAGCTATTATTTAATTGCAGAGTTATACCAAACAGGGGCTCATGGTTAGATTTTGAGTACGATGTTAAAGATTTATTATATTTTAAAATAGATAGAAAAAAAAAAATACTTGCTTCTACACTACTACTTGCACTTGGTTTTACAAAGTCAGAAATCGCAAATGAGTTTTACCAGAAAGAGAAATTTTCTTATGATACCAAAACTCTTAAATGGAAAACAAAATTTGATCCTGAAAATTATAAATCAAAAAATTTTTCTGAGGAAGTTGTAGATGCAAAAACAGGAAAAGTGGTTATAGGATCAGGAGAAAAAATTAATTTTCTCAATGCAAAAAAATTATCTAACGAGGGTTTAAAAGATATACTTGTGTTAAAAGAATCATTATATGGAAAATTTTTACATACAGATATTAAATTTGGAAATGACGAAAATGATATCTTTAAGATTGGTACAGAAATAAATGAGACTGTTGTAGATAAAATACTAGAAGCTAAAATATATTCTATTGATATATCAAAAACTAATTCAATCAACAAAGGTCCTTATTTACTTAATACAATACTTAATGATAAAAATAATACTAAAGATGAGGCCATAACTGAAATATACAAAATGTTGAGACCAGGCGAGCCTCCAACAATTGAAATTGCTGCTCAAATTTTTAACAACTTATTTTTTAGCTCAGATAGATACGATCTCTCTGATGTAGGAAGAGTAAAGATGAATTCAAGATTAAATTTAGAGTGTTCAGATAAAATTACAATTTTAAGAAATGATGACATAATTTCAATAATTCATAAAATGTTGGATTTAAGAGACGGTAAAGATGAAGTTGATGATATTGACCACTTAGGTAACAGAAGAGTTAGATCTGTTGGAGAATTAGTTGAAAACCAGGCAAGAATTGGTGTTTACAGAATGGAAAGAGCCATTAAAGAAAAAATGACAACGTTAGACGTCGAGTCAGCAATGCCTCAAGATTTGATTAATGCAAAACCACTTACAGTATCTTTAAAAGACTTTTTTGCTAGTTCTCAACTTTCTCAATTTATGGATCAAACAAATCCACTTTCTGAAATAACTCATAAAAGACGAGTTTCTGCTCTAGGACCTGGAGGGTTAACTAGGGAAAGAGCAGGTTTTGAAGTAAGAGATGTACATCCAACTCACTATGGTAGAATTTGTCCAATCGAAACACCGGAGGGACCAAATATTGGGTTGATAAATAGTTTATCAACTTACGCTAAAATAAATAAATACGGTTTTATTGAAAGCCCTTACAAAAGAGTTAAAGATGGTATAGTTCAGGATAATGTAGAGTATCTTTCAGCAATGGAGGAGACAAAATATACAATTGCTCAAGCAAATACCAAAATAGATAAAAATGGTAAGATTATTGAAGAGCTTGTATCTTGTAGGCAAAATTTAAATTTCCTTTTGGCTAAACCAGATACAATAGATTATATAGATGTTTCACCTAAACAATTGGTATCTGTGGCTGCATCTTTAATACCTTTTTTAGAAAATGATGATGCTAATAGAGCTTTAATGGGTTCAAATATGATGAGACAGGCGGTGCCTCTCTTAAAACCAGAAGCACCTTTAGTTGGCACAGGCATAGAAAGTGATGTTGCACTAGACTCTGGAGTTACTATCGTTGCAAAAAGAAATGGAGTAGTGGACAAAATTGATGGTAAAAGAATTGTAATTAAAGTAACAGAGGAAACTGATTTTTCAAAATCTGGTGTAGACATTTATAATTTACAAAAGTTCAAAAGATCAAATCAAAACACATGTATCAATCAAAGACCTCTAGTTAGAGTAGGTGATAAAGTTAAATCTGGTGATATTATTGCTGATGGACCATCTACAAAATTAGGTGAGTTAGCTTTAGGAAAAAACGTTACGGTAGCATTTATGCCTTGGCAAGGCTACAATTTTGAGGACTCTATATTAATTTCTGAAAGATGTGTAACAGATGACGTTTTTACTTCTGTTCACATAGTTGAATATGAAATTATGGCCAGAGATACAAAACTTGGTGAGGAAGAAATAACTAGAGATATTCCAAATGTTAACGAGGAAGCATTAAAAAATTTAGATGAGTCCGGAATTGTTTACATAGGAGCAGAGGTAAATGCAGGCGATATATTAGTTGGCAAAGTTACACCAAAAGGAGACTCCGCATCAGGTCCAGAGGAAAAATTATTAAGATCTATTTTTGGTGAAAAAGCAATAGATGTAACCGATACATCTTTAAGGATGTCAAGAGGAAGTAGCGGAACTGTTGTTGATGTGAGAGTATTTAATAGACATGGTATTGAAAAAGACGAGAGATCTATAACTATTGAAAGAGCTGAAATTGACCAAGTTCAGCAAGATAAGATAGTAGAGGAGGAAATTTTAGAAAGAAGTATCAAGCAGAGAGCCTCTCAAATTTTGTCTGGATCCTCATTAGCTAAAAAGATTAAAGATGTTGAAGCAGGAACAAAATTAGATTTTGATACAATCGATAAATTTTC
>CACBCU010000025.1 GCA_902537895.1 uncultured Pelagibacteraceae bacterium
TTGAAAAAATTTTTCAAAAATTATGATATTTGGGTTATTATAAAAAGTTTTTGTAAATGATATTAAATCTTCAATATTTATAGACTTGGTTGAAATATCAAGATTTTTAATCACGAATTCGTTTTTAAAAAAAGAAATTAAAGATATTTTAGTTTTAATACTTTCAGTTTCTAAGACCTCTTTTTTATTTTTAATTTTCGAGCCTAAAATTTTTACATTTATTTTTAATTTTAATGGGTTAAGCTTTAAATTTACTTGCTTTAATTCAAGGTCGAGGTCCTTATTTATACTTGTCAATTTACTTTTTATTTGATTGTTAAATTGATCTGTTTCAATACCTACCAAACTAAAATAAGTTAAAAATATAATAATAACTAAGGTAAATATTATTGTAATTTTTGAAATTATTTTCATATATCTTGATACAATGATTTCTCTAAAAACTGATCAATATCTCCGTTTAACACTTTATCTGGATCTGAACTTTCATGATTTGACCTATTGTCCTTAACAAGTCTATAAGGTTGTAAAACATAAGATCTAATCTGATGACCCCATCCAATTTCTGATTTTGTAGATTCATGATTTTGATTTTCTTTTTCCTTTTTTTTTATTTCAAAATCATAAAGTCTTGCTTTAAGCATATTTAAACATGTCTCTTTATTTTTATGTTGAGATCTATCATTTTGGCACTGAACAACAATTTTTGTAGGTAAATGAGTAATTCTTACAGCGCTATCTGTAGTATTAACATGTTGCCCGCCTGCTCCACTCGAGCGATAAGTATCAATTCTTAAATCTTTATCCAATATTTCTATATTGATGTTTTCATCTACGACCGGATAAACCCAAATACTTGCGAAACTTGTGTGTCTTCTTGCACCAGAGTCGAATGGTGAAATTCTCACCAGTCTATGAATACCTGACTCTTTTTTTAACCATCCAAAAATATAATCTCCCTCAATTTTAATTGTAGATGATTTAATTCCTGCCTCGTCACCTTTGTGTTCACTAATCAAACTTGACTTAAACTTTTTTTGAACAGACCATTTTAGATACATTCTTCTCAACATTTCTGCCCAATCCTGACTTTCTGTACCACCCGCACCTGCATGTATCTCTATATAGCAATCAAGAGAGTCTGCTTCATTTGACAAAAAACATCTTATCTCATTTTTTTTTACTAATTCTCTTAAAGCTTTAATGTTTTTTAATAATTCATTTTGAAAACTTGTGTTTTTTTCCTCTATAGCTAATTTATTTAGTTCATCAAAATCTTTTAAATTATTTATAGATTTTTCGTAGGAACTTACTAATTCTTCGTACAATTTTTTTTCTTTAATAACTTTCTGGGAGGTTGATTTATCTTTCCAGAAATTTGCTTCAAGTATCTTTTTATTATGGCTTTCTAATTTTTTATAGATATCATTATTTTCAAAGATACTCCTTCACTCTTTGATTAATTTTTTCGATATCTCTTTTAAAGTCTAAGTATTTTGAGTCCATTAATAAAACCTTAATATATTATTGCTATCTAATCTATTATTATTTGAATATAATACTTTACCATCAATTACATTTTTGCTTTTATAAGCCTCTAAAATTGTGTTCTTTGATGTAAATTTAGCTTTTTGTCCAGTTAATTGATCAACTACCATCATTGTAATACCTTTTGATACTTTAAAAGGTCTTGCATCTGATTTTTTCACAGCTCTTTCGACAAATTTTTTAAATATAGGTAAAGCTGTTTTTGAACCAGTTTCAAACTTACCCAAGGGTTCAGGATTATCCATTCCTACATAAACACCTATAACCAAGTTTGATGTAAAACCAATAAACCATGTGTCAGTATTTTCATTAGTTGTACCAGTTTTGCCTGCTAGATTTAAGTTAAGATCTCTCAATTTTTTTCCAGTTCCTCTTTTAACTACTCCCTCTAATAATGACGTAACTTGATAAGCTGTTTGAGGCGAAAAAATTTGTTTATAAGTATCTTTAATTTCAGGATAAGCGCTTCCAGTGAATGAAATCATATCACAATTACTACAGTTTCTTTTCTCATTATTTAAAATCGTATTTCCCTCACTATCTTGAATACGATCAATTAAAATTGGTGTTACTAACTTACCTCCATTAACAAAAGCAGAATAGGCAGAAGTTAGTTTCAACAATGTAGTTTCTGCAGAACCTAAGGATATCGATAACAGTTCATCAGGTTCATCATATATACCAAGATTTTTGGAAAATTCAGCCAAATTTTTTATACCTATTTTTTGTGCAATTCGGACTGTCATTAAATTTCTAGATTTTTCTAAACCTACTCTTAAAGTAGAGGGACCATAAAATTTTTTTCCGTAATTTTCAGGCTTCCACATCTTCAAATCTGATCCTTGATCTAAAACTAGAGGTGCATCTAAAACTAAAGACGAAGGTGTGAAATTATTTTCTAAAGCTAAAGCATATACAAAAGGTTTAAAAGCTGATCCTGGTTGCCTCAAGGCCTGTGAAGCTCTGTTAAACTCACTATTTTTGAAACTAAAACCGCCTGAAATAGCCATTACTCGTCCTGTGTATGGATCCATAACAACGATACCTCCATTAATTTTAGGAATTTGTTTGAGACTAAAATTATTTTCTGAAATTTGCTCGACATAAACAATATCTCCGACTTTTAATAAATTATCAAATTCTTTTTTTGTCCAAGTTATATCTGGATATTTTATAACACCTTTTAATTTGTCTTTAGTTTCAACTTCGGCGGAAAATTTATTTATTTTTTTTACTATCGCTATTTTCCAATTTATCGATTTTTCTATTTCGTACTTATCAAGATCATTAACCCAATTTTTATTCAATTTTTTATTCATAATTGGACCTCTCCAACCTTTTCTTTTATCATACTTAATTAATCCATCTCTTAGTGATGTAGTTGCAATTTTTTGTAATTCTAGATTGATAGGTGTATTGATATTAAATCCTTGTTTATAAACTTTTTCATAAGTTAAGGTTTCAATTACGTTCTTTCTCACATCCTCAATGTAATATTGAGCATCTTCTAGGAAAACTTTTTTAGCTTTTTTTAGTTGGATTTTTTGAGATTTAAAATTTTTATATTGATTAAAGTTAATAAAATTATTTTCTAATAAATTTTTTAATACTAAATCTCTTCTAAATTTAGCTAAGTCCAAATTACGGTATGGATTATATTTACTTGGTGCCTTAGGTAATGCTGCAAGCAGCGCAGACTCAACATAATTTAGTTCTTTTATTGATTTATCAAAATATTCTAAACTAGCTGCTGCCACACCATAAGCGCCACTTCCCAAATAGATTTGATTCAAGTATAACTCAAGAATCCTTTCCTTCGAAAGTGCTCGTTCAATTCTAAATGCAAGGATTGCCTCTTTAATTTTTCTATTTATACTTACTTCATTAGTTAATAAGAAATTCTTTGCTACTTGTTGTGTAATCGTAGATGCTCCCTCTAATCTTTTTGAGGTAAATATATTACCAATATTGTTAATAATTGCTCGAAGAACTCCTTTTGCATCTATGCCAGGATGTGAAAAAAAATTTTTATCTTCTGCAGATAAAAAAGCATTGATGACTTTTTGTGGGATGGAACTATAGGGAACAAATACTCTTTTTTCTTTTGAGAAGTCAGATACTAATTCTCCATTTCCTGAATACACTTTACTCGATACAGGAGGTTTATAATTCTTTAAAAACTTATAGTCAGGGATATTATTTGAAAAATTCCACAAAATTACTACGACTAAAGTAAAGGAAATTAATGAAATACCAATAATACCAATAAATATTTTTTTTAAAATTTTACTCATTTTAATTCCATTATATACGGGAATTTGTTAAAGATATGGCATAAAGAATACGCAAAATTTATAATGAATTATCTAAATAAAAAATCAAAAAAGAAACCATGGAAAAAAATTTATATATTGATGCTTCGCATCCAAATGAAACTAGAGTTGTACTTAAATCCAGTGATAATATTGAGGATTACGAGTACGAGGGCTTAAAAAATAATTTAATAAAAAATAATATTTATTTAGGCAAGGTAAGTAGAATTGAGCCGTCTTTACAAGCTGCATTTGTAGACTTTGGAAGAGAAAGACATGGTTTTCTGTCTTTTAATGACATTCAGTCAGACTACTATCAAATTCCTAGAAGTGATCTTGAAATAATTAAATTGGAGGAAGAAAAAGCTCGAGAAGAATTATCAAAAAAAGTAGAGGAAAAAGAGGAAGAGCGTATTGCTGAAGGAAATTTAGAGTTAGAGGATCCAATTGAGATAAAAAATCAAGATGAAAAAGAAAACATCGAGGATTCTAAAGATAAAAAAAATAAGAATAAAACAAAATTTAAAAGGTATAAGATTCAAGAGGTAATCAAACCTAATCAAGTAATACTTGTTCAGGTTATAAAAGACGAAAGGGGTCAAAAAGGAGCAGCCTTAAGCACCTTTATATCGATAGCAGGAAAATATATTGTTTTGATGCCTAATACCCCTAAAGGAGGTGGAATTTCTAGAAAAATATTTAACCCAGCTGATAGAAAAAAAATTAGATCAATACTTAATGAAATTGAAATACCAAAAGAAATGGGATTAATTGTTAGAACTGCCGGAAGCAATAAAACAAAAAATGAAATCGATCATGATTTAAAAACATTAATAAACACCTGGAACCAAATAAAAGAAAATGCAATTAATTCTATTGCACCCTCTCTGATACATCAAGAAAGTGAAATTATAAAAAGAACACTTAGAGATATGTATGATGAAAATACTCAAAACATATTTGTTGAGGGAAATGAAGGTTATAAAAAAGCACAAAATTTTATGAAAATGATGATGCCTTCGCATGTAAAAAAAATTAAAAAATATAGAGGAAAAAATCCATTATTCATTGAGGAAGGAATTGAGCAGAAGCTTAATCAAATATTTGAGACAGAAATAAAATTAAAATCAGGAGGTTATCTAGTTGTAAACCCAACAGAGGCTTTAGTATCGATCGATATAAATTCAGGAAGTTCAATAAGACAAAAAAATGTAGAAAGTACTGCTTTGGACACCAATCTTGAGGCAGCCGATGAAATTGCTAGGCAAATTAAAATTAGAGATTTATCGGGGTTAATTATTATTGATTTTATAGATATGCTTAGTTATGGGAATAGAAAATTAGTGGAGAGAAGATTAAAAGAGAAATGTAGAGCTGATAGAGCAAGAATTCAAATTGGAAGAATAAGTAATTTTGGCTTATTAGAAATGTCTAGACAAAGGTTGAGAGAAAGCGCAGTTAAATGGAAAATAAATCTTACCGATGAGTCTTTTGCATTAAAAATTTTAAAATTAGTTGAACTTAAAACAGTTGTAAATAAGGCAAAATATGTGACTTTAAAAGTGTGTGAAAAAATCTCAAATTTTTTAAAAGAAAATTTTATCGAGGATTTAAAATATTTTGAGAAAAAAAATAAAATGAAAATAGATATAATTACTGATAATAATTTAATTATACCTGAGTATATAATTGCTTTAAAGAATAAATCAAAAAAAACTCTTGAACTAATAGAGCATTACGAAAAATTAAAAAATATAGATAAAACAGTATCACAGGAGAATGTAATTCAATTAAAGAATAAGAGAGTGCACAAAAAGAAAATTTTTAAAAAAAAAAGATTTTATAAAAAAGCTAAATAATTCCTCTTGATGGAGATGAAGCACTTCCCATCAAATTTTTTTGAATTCTTCCAGAGAGATAAGATTGTCTTCCTGCTATTACAGCATTCTTAAACGCAAGAGCCATATCAAAAGGTTTTGTAGCTTTTGCTATTGCAGTATTTACTAAGACACCATCACATCCAAGTTCCATTGCAATCGTTCCATCTGATGCTTGACCAAGACCAGCATCAATAATTAAAGGTAATTTTGTTTGTTTTCTAATTATTTTAATATTTGTTTGATTTTGTATACCTAGACCTGAACCAATTGGAGCAGCTAAAGGCATAATTGCACATGCTCCAGCATTTTCTAATCTTTTAGCCATTAAAGGATCATCGTTGCAGTAAACCATAACTTTAAATCCTTCATTAGATAAAACCTCTGTTGATTTTAAAGTTTCAATCATCTCTGGAAATAAATTCTTCTTATCACCCAAAACTTCTAATTTTACCAATTTCCAACCCCCAATCTCCCTTGCCAATCTTAATGTTCTCAATGCATCTTTTGAATTAAAGCATCCGGCGGTATTTGGTAAATATGTGATTTTTTTAGGATCAATATAATCCATTAAAAGGGCTTTTTTTTTATCAGTTATGTTAACTCGTCTTACGGCTACTGTAACTATACTTGCACCTGATAACTTGACTGCCTTAGCGCATTGGGACATACTTTTATATTTTCCTGTTCCAACAATCAAACGAGATTTAAAATTTCTTCCTGCAATTATAAATTTATCTTTTTTCAAACTAACCGCCTCCAATAAAGTGAACTATTTCTATCTTATCATTATTTCTTAAAATTTGTTTGTTAAGTTTTTTTTTATTTAATATTTCTTGATTTAACTCAATTGCTACTTTTTTTAATGGTATTTTCAAAGTTTTTAAAAGATCAGATAAATAAGTGTTATCTTTTACAAACTTAAAACTACCATTTATTTTAATTTTTATTTTTTTTATTTTTTTCATCGTATATAAAAGCTGAATGAATAATAAAATAATTATTATCAATGGTCCAAATATTAATCTATTAGGTGAAAGAGAACAATCACAATATGGCTTAGTTACTTTTAAAGAACTAAAAGAAATCTGCGCCAAAAAATCAAATGAATTAAGTCTAAAAGTAGAATTTGTTCAATCTAATGTTGAAGGAGAATTGGTGAATATAATTCAAGAATCCAGAAAAAAATTTGATGGAATCATAATTAATGCTGCAGCTTTCACACATACATCGGTTGCCATAAGGGATGCTTTAGACGTATTTAAAAAACCTATAATAGAATTACATATATCAAATATATATAAGAGAGAAGAATTTAGACAAAAATCTCTTATAAGTGATATAGTCACTGGTGGAATTTTTGGTTTAGGTATAGATGGTTATATTTTAGCCATAATTTCTATGCAAAAGCTTTTGAAAAATGAAAATTGATAAAAAAATAATTAAAGAATTAACTGAATATTTGGATGAATTTAAACTCACTGAATTAGAATATACGGTTAAGGATACAAAGATTAAAGTTTCAAAAAATAGTATCTCAGTAAACAGTCAATCTTTTTCGAATCCAAACCTCATTTCTTCGTCAAAGCCAGATGCAAATATTTCAGGAGATATTATTTCTGGTATGGAGATTAAATCTCCAATAATTGGAACTGCATATCATGCGCCAGAACCTGGGGCTAAAAAGTTTGTTGAAGTTGGA
>CACBCU010000026.1 GCA_902537895.1 uncultured Pelagibacteraceae bacterium
CGCTCATCTCTGTTCCAATTAAGACTTTCCCTGCTGCAAGAGCATAATTTCCACCTGAACCAATTCCAATAACGTCTCCTTCAGGTTCTAAAACATCTCCCGTACCGGAAATTATATAACTATTCTCTTTATCACCGATTGCCATTAGTGCTTCAAGTCTTCTCAAATATTTATCAGTTCGCCAATCTTTAGCCAACTCGACTGCTGCTCTTGATAAATTTCCAGCGTGCTTTTCTAGTTTTGCTTCTAGTCTTTCAAACAAAGTTAAAGCATCTGCTGTAGATCCTGCAAATCCTGCTACGACACCTCTTTTATCAATTTTTCTTACTTTTGATGCAGTGCTTTTCACGACTGTATTTCCCATACTTACCTGTCCATCTCCTGCAACTACGACTTCTTTGTTTTTTCTAACTAATACAATTGTTGTCATAGCTTATAAATGGATACTAATTTTGATACTTCAAGCCCAGGGTTAGTATTATTGCCATAATTGAATAATATATGTATACCTCTTTTTAATTATGAAGCGTAAAGGTAAAATTAGTCGAAAAACCAAAGAGACCAGCATCAGTGTTGATTTGAATATTGATGGAAAAGGTAAATATAAAATTGATACAGGCATAGGTTTCTTAAATCACATGTTAGAACAGTTATCTAAACATTCCTCTATTGACATGACTATCAAAGCTAAAGGGGATACTCATATAGATCTTCACCACACTACTGAAGATACTGGTATTGCGATAGGTGAGGCTCTGAAGAAAGCCTTGAAAAAATCTGTTGGTATCAGAAGATATGCCCATGCGATGATACCTATGGATGAAACTTTGTCACGAGTAGCTCTCGATATTTCGAATAGACCTTATTTGATTTGGAATGTTAATCTTAAAGTAGAAAAACTAGGGGAAATGGATACTGAACTTTTTAAAGAATGGTTTCAAGCATTTTCACAAGCTGCTGGAATTACTTTACACGTTGAAAACATTTATGGTGATAACAGTCACCACATAATAGAGTCTTGCTTCAAGGGTTTAGCAAGATCATTACGAGCTGCGTTAGAGATAGATCCGAGGAATAAAAAAACAATTCCTTCTACAAAAGGTTCTTTATAAGTTTAATGAAAGTCACAATAGTTGATTATAATTCGGGCAATATTAGCTCGGTGATAAACTCTTTCAAAGAAGTTGCTAAAAATAAAGTAAATATCGAGGTAACTTCAGATTTAGGTAAGATTAAATTAAGTGATAAATTAGTTTTACCAGGCCAGGGCTCATTTAAAAGTTGTGTAGACGCTCTAAATAAAATTGGTGGTCTATCGGAAACTCTTAACGAATTTGCAATAAACAACAAAAAACCTCTTCTTGGAATTTGTGTTGGTTTACAAATGTTTGCTGATGTTGGTTATGAAGAAACTGAAACAAAAGGTTTGGGGTGGATACCTGGAAAAGTGTCAAAAATCAACAATCAAAAAGGAAAATATAAGCTTCCACATATTGGATGGAATCAAATAAATATTGTCAAAGATAGTAAGATTTTTAAAAATATAGAAAATAATTCTCATATGTATTTTGTTCATAGTTATGAATTCATTCCAAATGATAAAAATGTAATTTCTGCAACAACAGATTATTCCTCACATATCGTTTGTTCAGTTGAGAAAGAAAATATTTTTGGAACTCAATTTCACCCAGAAAAGAGTGACAAAATAGGATTAAAGATAATCGATAATTTTATAAACTTATAAATGAAAATACTTCCCGCAATAGATATTAAAGATAAAAAATGTGTAAGATTAATTAAAGGAAATTTTGATAATAAAACTGAGTATGAACTTTCTCCAGTTGAACAAGCAAGAAAATATAAAGATTATGGATTTAAAAATTTACACATAGTTGATTTAGATGGAGCTTTAACTGGTGAGACAGTAAATTTAGACATCATTAAAGGTATAGTTGGTAAATTTAATTTAAAAGTCGAGATAGGTGGTGGAATTAGAAATTTTGATAGTATCCAAAAATACGTCGATGCAGGTGCTGACAAAGTAATTTTAGGAAGTGCTGCAATAAAAGATAAAAATTTTCTGAAAGAAGCTTGTGACAAGTTTAAAGATAAAATCGCTTTAGGCTTAGATGCCAAAAATGGATATTTGTCAGTTTCTGGATGGAAAGAAAATTCTAATAAATTAACATTAGATTATTTAAGGGAAGTTAATGATTATGGTTTTAGCAGATTGATTTATACCGATATCAATCGAGATGGCATGAAACAAAGCCCAAATTTCGAAGAAACATCTAAAGTTTCAGATATCTCAAACTGTCCTGTCATTATTTCTGGTGGAGTTTCATCAATAAATGATATCAAAAAAGCCAAAACTTTAAAAAATATTGAGGGCATTATAGTTGGAAAAGCAATTTACGATGGTGATATCCAATTAACGGATTTAGCAAAGGAGTTAAATTAAATGAAGTCATTTGATTATTTAAGTCTTTATCTTATTGTAATAATATTGTGTTCTGTAAGTGTAAATTACCTTTACAGAATATATTTTTAAAAATGCTAAAAAATAGAATAATTCCTTGTTTGGACGTTAAGAATGGACGTGTTGTTAAAGGAATAAATTTTGTAGATTTAAAAGATGCAGGAGACCCTGTTGAACAAGCAAAAATTTACAGTGACGGTGGGGCAGATGAAATTTGTTTTCTAGACATAACTGCATCTAATGAAAATAGAGATACAATTTATGATGTTGTAG
This sequence comes from uncultured Pelagibacteraceae bacterium, assembly GCA_902537895.1. GTDB lineage: Bacteria > Pseudomonadota > Alphaproteobacteria > Pelagibacterales > Pelagibacteraceae > Pelagibacter. The sequence goes on from CACBCU010000026.1 coordinate 2,753, forward strand.
AAAGAACTTCAAAGAAGTGCTTCGTACCTCTAACTGTTGGTGGTGGAGTAAGAAGTATAGATGATATCAATAAATTATTAAATTGTGGTGCCGATAAAGTATCTATTAATACCGCAGCTGTTGAAAATCCAAAAGTTGTTTTAGATAGTTCAAAAAAGTTTGGATCCCAATGCATTGTTGTAGCTATTGATGCAAAAAAAAAAGGAGATAAGTGGGAAGTCTTTACACATGGGGGAAGAAATAATAGTGGAATTGATGCGTTAGAGTATGCCAAAAAAATGGAAGATAGTGGGGCAGGAGAATTACTTGTAACATCAATGGATAGAGATGGAACACAAATAGGTTATGACGTCGATTTGATGAATAAAATTGCATCAAAAGTAAACATACCTTTAATTGCCTCAGGAGGTGTTGGTAATCTAGATCATTTAGTTGATGGAATTAAGTTAGGAAATGCAAGTGCAGTTTTAGCAGCCTCAATATTTCACTATGGAAAACATTCAGTACGAGAGGCTAAGGAATATTTGGACTCAAAAGGGATTCCTGTTAGAATTTAATATGCTAAGCACTCTAGAAAACCTATTTAAACTAGCGCGTGAAAGAAAAGAAAAACCAATCTCTGGTTCTTATACCAATGAACTATTATCAAACAAATCACTAAGCAAATCAAAAGTTTTAGAGGAAATAAATGAGTTGATTGATGCGGTAGATAAGGACACTAATAAAATCCATGAAGCTGCTGACGTATTTTATCATTTGATAATTTATCTTGAGGCACATAATATTAAGATTGAAGATGTTGAAGAAGAGTTAGAAAAAAGAAAAAAATCTAATGAGTAAAATTAAGATTATATTTTTTTTAATATTGGGTTTTGTTTTTTATAAAGGTTACGAAGCATTTACGGATTTTGAAATAGGAGTTTCTGACAGGATTGTTGAACTTGAGGAAGCAGCAGATTTTGAAAGACAAGGAGAAGTAGTAGCTCTTATGATGTATTTAGGTGATCCTCCACAATTAAATGAGCATTTATTTGTGAAAAATAAGTCTAAATGTTTGGAAATGAAGCAAATTGCTGAGGAAACATCTTTTGCTTATTATGAATGTGCAGTCGTTGATGCTAATTTAAAGGGCGGAAAAATTATTAGCATAAATGAAGAATTAGAGGTTTTTTAATGGCTTATGATAACAATAATATTTTTGCAAAAATTTTAAGAGAAGAAATACCATGTAAAAAAATTTATGAGGATGATTTTGTCTTATCTTTTTATGATATAAATCCTCAAAAAAAAATTCATGCACTTGTCATACCAAAAGGAAAATATATTGATTTAGATGATTTTGCTATTAATGCCTCTAATGATGAAATTGTAGGATTGATTAAAGGTATAAATATAGTTGCAAAAAAACTTAATATTTCTGTTGATACTGGAAAAGGTTACAGGGCACTTGCTAATATAAGCGAATATGGTGGACAAGAAGTACCTCACTTACACTTTCATTTGTTTGGGGGCGAGAAGGTCGGTAAAATGGTTCAATGAGCTTAAAAGTTAAAAGAAATTATCTAGAAATTTATTCAATTGACGACTTGATTGATGTAAAAATCATACCAAAAAAATTTAAGATAGAACTAACTGATCCACCAAACTTTCAATTAAATAAGTTTTTTTACAAAAATATAGGTAAAAATCATCGGTGGACTGATAGATTGTCGTGGAATGATAATCAGTGGATTAATTACACAACAAATAAAAATCTTAAAACTTATATTTTAAAAAATAAGAATGATCTTGCCGGTTATTTCGAATTAATCTTTCATCGTACTGATAATGAGGTAGAGATAGCTTATCTTGGTTTATTAGAGGAATATCATTATAAAAAACTTGGATCTTATTTATTATCTATTGCAATCAAAGAATCATTTTTACAAAAACCTAGAAGGGTATGGGTGCACACCTGTTCTTTAGATCATAAGAACGCTCTAAACAACTATTTGTCTAGAGGTATGAAGGTTTTTATGACAGAAACAGTTCAAATTTAAATATTATTAATTTTTTAAATCAGAACTTGGTAACTCAAAATTCTTTTTTTCAATTTTTTGATTAATCAAAATAGATGACAAATAAACAATATTGAGATTTTGATATAAATCTATTGTTTGCCAACCTTTTAAATTCAGTGTTTTTTTATCAAAAAAGATGATTATCTCATTCTCATCTTTAAAAAATTTGAAAGCTATAATATTTTTATCTGAGTAATAACTCTCTGATTTACTTATCTCATTCAACAAAAATTTCTTATCTAATACAAGATTTAAGGGAGTTTTTTTTAAAGGATATATATAATAGCTTGAAACGGTCTTAATAACAAATGATGTGCCATTTGAAACTAAAATTTTTTTATTACTCAAATCATATTCACAAAAAATTTTCTTTGGGTATTGTAAAATACAACTACCTTTCTCAATTTTATCGTTTATGTTTTGTTCAAAATTAAATGATAAATTCTCAATAAAATTAAGTTTCTTGATTATATCGTTTTTAATTGAAGCAAAGCTTTCATTTGTTAAAAAAAAAAAGAATATTAGAATAAAATAATTTCTCATTTTAGAACATCGCGTTTTCCAACATGGTTAGCTTTACTCACAATTCCTTCTGCTTCCATCATGTCAACAATCCTTGCTGCTCTATTGTATCCGATTTGTAATTTCCTCTGCAAAAATGATGTTGACGCTTTTCCCTCTGATTTAATAATTTCTACTGCATCGTTATATAATTCATCTTTGTCACCTTGATTTTTTGAATTTTCAATCATTTCTTTCTCATCAACAAAATCTAAAATTTCATCGATATAATCAGGTTCAGCTTGAGATCTTAGGTAATTATTAATTTTTTCAATTTCATTTTCAGATACGTAAGGTGCGTGAATTCTTACTACTTTGTTTGCTGATGACATAAACAGCATGTCTCCCTTCCCTAATAATTGTTCAGCACCTTGTTCACCCAAAATAGTTCTACTATCAATTTTCGAGGTGACTTGAAATGATATACGAGTTGGAAAATTCGCTTTAATAGTACCTGTTATAACATCGACACTAGGTCTTTGAGTTGCCATTATTATATGTATTCCTGCTGCTCTGGCCATTTGTGATAATTTTTGTATGTAGTTCTCTATTTCCTTTCCAGCAACTAACATTAAATCAGACATCTCATCTACAACGACTACTATGTAAGGCATTGGAAGTTTATGTTTTAAATTATATCCATCAATATTTCTTACACCTTCTTTAGTCATCAATCTGTATCTACTTTCCATCTCTTTGACGACCCAACCTAAAACTGAAGCTGCTTTTTTTGCCTCAGTAATTACAGGGCAAAGTAAATGTGGTACACCCTCATAAGTGGATAACTCAAGCATTTTTGGATCAATTAAAATAAACTTACATTTATCAGGGTGATGTCGGTAAAGTAATGAGAGAATGATTGTATTTATACAAACTGATTTTCCTGATCCTGTAGTACCAGCAATTAATAAGTGAGGCATTGACGTTAAGTCTCTCACTATTGGTTCTCCAGAAATATTTTTACCTAATGCTATTGGTAATTTTATGTCTTTCTTTTTGAAATCTGTGTTATTGAGAATTTCACTTAAATAAACATTTTCTCTTTGTATATTTGGTAATTCAATACCGATTGTATTACTTCCAGGAATAGTCGATATCCTTGCAGATTCTGAGCTTGTATTTCTAGCAATATCATCAGAAAGGTTTACTATTTTTGAAACTTTAATTCCTGCAGCTGGCTCAAATTCATTAAGGGTAACCACAGGTCCATGACTAATTTTTTTAATTTTACCATTCACGCCAAAATCTAGAAGTATTTTTTCTATGAAAGTTGGGTCAACATTTTCATTATTTTTCAAATTATTTCTTTCATTTTTGGATGGAGTTTTTAGTAATTCCAAAGAGGGTAATTTGTAGTTATTTTCATTCTTCGAAAAAGTATTCTCAGCTTTTATAAATGGTAAATCTTCTTGAATTAAATCTTTGATTTCATCTTGTGGTATGTATTCTTTAATAATCTCGTTTTTGTTAGTATAATTTTTTTCTTTCCTATCAAATAAAATATTAAAAATTTTTTTAATAATCTTCAAAGATAC
>CACBCU010000027.1 GCA_902537895.1 uncultured Pelagibacteraceae bacterium
TGAATAAGTGTAAGGTAACTTTTTCCATACTCCTCCCATATTATTTATATCTTGCTCATCTTTAAATGCGTGGATGACTGAACCAGATCCCAAAAATAATAAAGCTTTAAAGAAAGCATGAGTAAATAAATGAAACATTGCCACGTTATAAGCACCCACTCCAGTAGCAAAAAACATATAACCTAATTGACTACATGTAGAATAGGCTATTATCTTTTTTATATCATTTTGAACCAAAGCAACAGTTGCAGCAAAAAAAGCTGTGCTCATACCAATTACAGTAATTATATTTAGTACAAATTCAGAATATTCGTAAATAGGTGAACATCTAACAACAAGAAAAACACCTGCTGTAACCATAGTTGCTGCATGAATTAAGGCTGACACAGGTGTTGGACCCTCCATAGCATCTGGTAACCACGTATGAAGTAAAATTTGAGCTGATTTACCCATGGAGCCAATAAATAAAAGTAAGCAAATCAAATCTATCGCATTAATTTCAATACCTAAAAATATTAAATTTTTTTCTGTAATGTTTGGAATTTGCTGAAAAACCTCAGAATAATTTACTGTTCCAAATAAATAAAATATTAAAAAAATACCTAGAGCAAATCCAAAATCTCCAACTCTATTAACAACAAATGCTTTAATTGCAGCTTTATTTGCAGACTCTTTTTTAAACCAAAAGCCTATTAAGAAATAAGAACATAGACCAACTCCCTCCCAACCAAAAAATAATTGAATGAAATTGTCTGAAGTTACCAACATTAACATCGCAAAAGTAAATAATGATAAATAAGCCATGAACCTTGGCTTATGAGGATCATGTGACATATAACCAATTGAATAAATATGAACAAGTGCAGAAACAGATGTTACTACAACCAACATTACAGCTGATAACGCATCAATCTTCATCGACCAATTAACATTCAAAGATCCTGAGCTTATCCATGTAGCTATTGTGATGTTATCTTGATATTGATAAACTATTACCTCGTATAAAACTAAAGCTGATAAAATAGCCGATATCGATACCAATAAACTTGTAACTATTTCAGAATTTCGATCACCGATAAATTTTCCAAAAAATCCAGATATTATTGAGGCTATCAAAGGTAAAGCTATTATTGAAATTTCCATTTTACCCTTTTAATTTATCAATTTCCTCAACACGAATTGTTCCTGAATTTCTGTAATAAACAACTATGATTGCAAGGCCGATAGCTGCTTCAGCAGCAGCAACAGTTAATATAAATAGAGTAAACACTTGTCCAGTCAAATCACCCAAATACATTGAGAACGAAACTAGGTTAATATTAACTGCTAACAATATAAGCTCTATACTCATAAGTATTACAATAATATTTTTTCTATTTAAAAAAATTCCAATTATTCCAATACTAAAAATGACCGCACCTAATGTTAAGTAATGACCTAAGCCTATTTCAATCATCTATTTTAACTCCTCTATTAGAAGCAACCTCTACAACCTCTACACCCTCAGCTCTTTCTCTAGAAATTTGTTTCAAATAACTTTGTTTTTTAACACCCTCTCTTTGTCTAAAAGTAAGAACAATAGCTCCTATCATTGCTATTAGAAGTATCATTCCACTAATTTGAAAGATGTGAATATAGTCTGTATATAAAACCATTCCTAATGAATGAGTATTACTAACATCGTTTACTATTGATAGATTACCTTGGTCAAATAAGTCGGGTTTGTATTTCCATCCACCTATAACAATTATAAGTTCAAAAAAAATTATAACACTTATTAATAATCCAATTGGTATGTGATTGGAGTTTTCTTTAGATATAAACCATTGATTTTTTTGTTGAGCAACATTTAGCATCATTACAACAAATAAAAACAATACTGCCACAGCCCCCACATAAACAATTAGCATTATCATTCCTAAAAATTCAGCCCCAATCATGATAAAAAGACAGGATATACTTATAAAATCTAAAATTAAAAAAAAAACAGAATGGACAGTATTTTTTGATACTGTGACCATGACCGCTGATACCACTGCAATTATTGAGAATACGTAAAAAAATATTGCATGCGCAATCATAAATTATCTGTAAGGATTATCTGACTTAATATTAGCTGCCAAAATATTTTCCCATCTATCTCCATTATCAAGAAGTTTCTCTTTGGTATAATAGAGCTCTTCACGAGTTTCTGTGGAGAATTCAAAATTTGGTCCTTGAACTATTGCATCTACAGGACAAGATTCCTCACATAAACCACAATAGATACACTTCATCATATCGATATCATAACGAGTTGTTTTTCTGCTTCCATCTGATCTTTGAGAAGACTCAATAGTAATAGCTTGGGCAGGACAAACGGCTTCACATAATTTACATGCTATACATCTTTCTTCACCATTAGGATATCTTCTTAAAGCATGTTCGCCTCTAAATCTTGGACTTATTTTGCCTTTTTCAAATGGATAATTAATTGTTTTTTTGGATTTAAATAATTCTTTTATTGCAATAAAGAGCCCTCCAATAAAATCTGTCATGAAAACCGTTTTTATAAATCTAGAAATTTTCATTTAATTAGTGGGTAAAAGGTTAAAATAAAAAAGATAGCTAGCAGTTAGGACAACATAAGTTAAAGATAACGGTAAAAATATTTTCCAACCTAGTCTCATAAGCTGATCATATCTATATCTTGGTACAATAGCTTTTACCAACGCAAAAAGTATAAATAAAAATAATATTTTAAAAATTAGCCAAAGAGCTCCTGGAATTAAGTTAAATGGATAGAGCTCAATCGGAGACAGCCACCCTCCTAAAAATAAGATTGATCCTAAAGCACACATTAATAGAATATTTGCGTACTCTCCTAACCAAAACATTGCGTACATCATTCCAGAATACTCCGTTTGATATCCTGCAACCAATTCTGCCTCTGCTTCAGGTAAATCAAAAGGTGGTCTGTTTGTTTCAGCTAATGCTGAAATAAAAAAAATTACAAACATTGGAAACAATGGAATAACAAACCACATGTCTTTTTGAGCAAGTACTATGTCACTTAAATTTAATGAGCCTACGCACAATAAGACATTTATAATTATTATACCTATTGATACCTCGTAAGAAACCATTTGTGCCGCTGATCTAATTGAACCTAAAAATGGATATTTAGAATTTGACGCCCATCCGCCCATTATTATTCCATAGACACCTAATGATGAAACAGCGAATATATACAAAATTCCTACGTTAATATCAGCTAGAACTTGATCAACACCAAAAGGTATCACAGCCCAAGCTATCAAAGCAAGTGTCATTGTAATAATTGGTGCTAAAATGAAAATTATTTTATTTGAGCTAGCAGGTATAATTATTTCTTTAAAAATATATTTAAGCGCATCAGCTAAAGATTGCAGTAAGCCAAATGGACCGACTACATTTGGACCTTGTCTTTTTTGAACAAAAGCCCAAACCCTTCTATCCAACCAAACAATCATCGCGACAGATACTAAAACTGGCACCAGTAAAAATAAAATCTTATATGTTTCCTGAAAAATTAAATCTAAATATTCCATTTATTATCCCTCTGTCCCTGTTTTTTTTAAAACTAACTTTGAATTATTACATTCAAACATTGTTTTTGATGCTCGGGCAACTACATTAGAAAAATAGTAATCTTTAAATTCAACTTTTATTTTTTCGTTTTCAAAAGTTTTTTGTTCAATCTTTTCAACGAATTCAGCATTTTTTTGCTCTTGTTTTATTTTTAAATAATTAAACATACTACTTTCAAGCTCCTCTTTATCATTAAAAAGTTTTCTATTATTCATTACTTCTGCAAGATCATTTATTATTTGCCAATCTTCTTTTGCATCACCAGGCGGATATGATGCCTTGTAGGCTTTTTGAATTTTTCCCTCTAAGTTTGTGTAATGACCCGATTGCTCTGTGTAAGCAGCACCAGGTAAAATAATATCTGCAATCTCTGCACCTCTGTCACCATGGCTACCTTGATAGATAATAAATTCATTTTTCTTCTTAAAATCTAGGTTGTCCTGTCCAAGCAGATAAATGATTTCAAATTTGTTTTCTTTCACTTCATCAAGTAATTCATTATTTTTATCAATTATATCTAAATCCAAATTACCAACTGTTCCTGCATCTACTGATAATATATTAAGTGGATTCCATTCACTTGAAATTTTTTCATTCTTTTTTAAAAAATCTTTTAGCGAATTAAATAAGTATTCAGCAGATCTAATTCTTAAAAAAGACTCACCAATTATAATTAATGGTTTTTTTGAATTTATTATCTTTTTTGAAATTTCATCATTGTTATCAAAAATATCTTTTAAAGTCTGTGTATTTCCATCTAAACTTTCATATGGATAAGTAAGGTCTCCAATGTCATTTAAAGAGATAATTTTTGTATCATTATTCAAAAATGCTTTTCTAATTCTTGCGTTTACCATTGTTGCTTCATATCTCGGATTAGTCCCAATCATTAAGATTAAATCTGCTTCTTCTATTCCGTTTATTTTTGAGTTAAATATGTAATTTTCTCTTTTTGAACTATCAATAAAATTTTTTATGGATCGAGACTCATAGTTTTTTGTATTTATTGTTCTTTCTAAAAATTCTTTAAAAATAAAACTTGCTTCCATGTTGGAAAGGTCTCCAACAAAACCACATATTTTTTTGTTATCTGTATTTTCAATTTTTGATTTAATGATCTTATAAACCTCATCCCAAGAAGCTTTTTCGAACTTATTATTGTATTTTACATATGGAGTATCTAATCGTTGGTTTAACAATCCATCACAGGCGTATCTTGTTTTATCTGAAATCCATTCCTCATTTATATCCTCATTTATTATTGGTAATACTCTTTTCACTTCCCAATCATACGTATCAACTCTTATATTAGAGCCAACAGCATCCATTACATCTATAGTTTCAGTTTTTTTTAGTTCCCATGGTCTTGCTTCAAAAACATAGGGTTTAGATGTCAGTGCCCCAACTGGACAAAGATCTATTACATTTCCTGATAATTCTGATTGAACAGACTGCTCTAAATATGTAGTTATTTGCATGTCTTCTCCTCTTCCGATAGCACCTAATTCTGGAACACCCGCTACCTCTGTTGCAAATCTCACACATCTCGTACAATGGATACATCTTGTCATTTGAGTCTTTATTAATGGACCCATGTTTTTGTCTGGAACTGCTCTTTTATTCTCTTTAAATCTCGACTTATCAATCCCATAAAACATTGACTGATCTTGTAGGTCACATTCTCCACCTTGATCACAAACAGGACAGTCTAATGGATGATTTGCTAATAAGAATTCCATCACACCTTTTCTAGATTTTTCTATCTTTGGTGTATTTGTTCTTATAACCATTCCATCAGCTGCTGGCATCGCACATGAGGCTACAGGCTTGGGTGATTTTTCCATTTCAACTAAACACATTCTGCAATTACCAGCTATAGATAATTTTTCGTGATAGCAAAATCTTGGAATTTCAGCCCCAGCTTTTTCACAAGCTTGGAGAACAGTTAAACCTTCTTCA
>CACBCU010000028.1 GCA_902537895.1 uncultured Pelagibacteraceae bacterium
TCCAAGTTTCTACACCAAAATTTCTTTTTCGATTTTTAAATTCTGGAGTTAACCATCTGTACTCATAATCTCTTAAACCATCTTTATAATTTCCTGATTTAACTAATAACAAGGATCTATTTAGTAAGGTTTTTGGAAAATCATCTAATATATTTTTTTTTTTAGCTTCATTAATTAGTAGATTATATGCCTTTAATGAAAATCTGAATTTACCAAATTCTTCAAGTATATTTCCAATGTTATGTAATGGGAGTAAAAAATCTTTGTTCAGTTTATAAGACTTAATATATAATTTTAAAGATTTTTTATAATCTAGTAATTTGGAATATAAATTTCCTAATTGATAATAAGTTATATATTGTAAATTTGTTTTAATTTTAAGCGCATCATTTAAACACTGAATAGCTAGTGTTATATTTCCTTTTTTTTCTATTAATTTACTTTTATTTATAAATGATGGAAAATAGTTTGGATCAATTTCAATACAAGAATCATAAAATTTTATAGCTAAATCTATTTTATTCATTTTTTCTAGAATAATTGCAGCATTAAAATATAATTTGGGATCTTTTATTTCAGACAATATTAGTTCAGCTTCATCAATCTTATTTTCTCTAATTTTGATTATAGCTAATTTTTTTTTTTCTGAATTATTATCGTTCATTAATTTATCTTTAAAGATAACTATATGCTTATATTAATTATATTTAATAATTATAAATTATTTTATAGGCATTTTTTAGGACTAATAGAACTTGACGTAATTGTACTAAAAGATATAAAACACAATGTTTTTGGTAAAGGGCGGTTAGCTCAGTTGGTAGAGCATCTCGTTTACACCGAGGGGGTCAAAGGTTCGAGTCCTTTACTGCCCACCAAAATGAATCACGAGTGGGGGTGTAGCTCAGTTGGTTAGAGCGATCGCCTGTCACGCGATAGGTCGAGGGTTCGAGTCCCTTCACTCCCGCCACTTAAACAAATTAACACTGATAATCGTTATCATTTAGGCCATATATTTAAATAATGTGACCTAACACCACTTCATCTACCCACAAAAAATGATATATATTCCAACATGACTGCGGAATTTTTAAAAGATTATTTGCCTATAATTTTATTTTTAATAATTGCACTTGGTTTGAGTTGTGCATTTATAGTGATAAATTTTATATTATCACCAAAAAACCCAGATCCAGAAAAACTATCAGCTTATGAGTGTGGATTCGAACCTTTTCAAGACTCAAGAATGGAATTTGATGTAAGATTTTATTTAGTTGCTATACTTTTTATAATTTTTGATTTAGAAATTGCATTTCTTTTTCCATGGGCAATATCGTTAGGTAATATTGGTTTACTAGGATTTACATCAATGATGATTTTTTTATTCATATTAACTATTGGTTTTATTTATGAATGGAAAAAAGGTGCGTTAGACTGGGAATAATATTTTTATCAAATGAATAATAAGTTAGATCAAGTACCTGAGGAATTTAAACAACTTGCTAAAGATTTTAGTGATAATGGATTTATAACTACTTCATTAGAAAATTTAGTAAACTGGTCAAGATCTGGATCATTACATTGGATGACATTTGGTTTAGCTTGCTGTGCTGTTGAGATGATGCAAACTGCAATGCCAAGATATGATCTTGAAAGATTTGGAGCAGCTCCAAGAGGGTCACCTAGGCAATCTGATGTTATGATTGTAGCAGGAACACTAACAAATAAAATGGCTCCTGCATTGAGAAAAGTATATGATCAAATGCCTGAACCCAGATATGTAATATCGATGGGTAGTTGTGCAAATGGTGGTGGTTATTATCATTACTCATATTCTGTTGTCAGAGGTTGTGACCGTATTGTGCCGGTTGATGTTTATGTACCAGGTTGTCCACCTTCTGCTGAGGCATTGTTATACGGAATAATGCAATTACAAAAAAAAATTAGAAATAAAGGTTCCTTTAATAGATAAAATGAAAAATTTAATTGATTTAGAAAAAAAAATAAATTCTGAACTGACTACAAAGATAAATAAAACTAAGATTAAACATAACCAAATTTATATCGAAATAGATAAAGAGGACTTAATTGACGTTTTACTATTTGTTAAAACAAATAAAGATGCAAAATTTAGACAACTGATAGATATCACAGTTGTAGACTATCCAGAGGAGTTACAAAGATTTAAAATTGTATATTTGCTTTTAAGTCATGAGTTTAATCAAAGAATGATTTTAAGTTATTTTATAAATGAAAAAGAAGTTATATCTTCTATAACATCGATTTTTCCATCAGCAAATTGGATGGAAAGAGAAGTTTTTGATATGTATGGTGTAAATTTTAAAGACCATCCTGATCTAAGAAGAATACTTACAGATTATGGTTTTGAAGGTCATCCGTTAAGAAAAGATTTTCCTTTAACTGGTCATATAGAGTCAAGGTATAGTGAGGAACAAAAAAAGGTAATTAACGAGCCAGTGAAATTGGAACAGAATTACAGAAATTTTGATTATGAGAGTCCATGGGAAGGAACAAAATATATTAAAGAACAAGTTAACACAGATGACAAAAAAAATTAAAAATTTAAATTTAAATTTTGGACCTCAACATCCTGCGGCTCATGGAGTATTAAGGCTTATACTTGAATTAGATGGAGAAGTTGTAGAAAAAGCTGATCCACATATAGGATTATTACATCGAGGAACTGAAAAACTTATAGAAAATAAAACTTACATGCAAGCTGTGCCTTATTTTGATCGTCTTGATTACGTTGCTCCAATGAACCAAGAGCATGCTTTTGCTTTGGCAATTGAAAAAATCTTGGGAATTGATGTGCCTATAAGAGCTCAATTTATAAGAGTAATGTTTTGTGAGATTGGTAGAATTTTAAGTCATATTTTAAATGTTACAACTCAGGCGTTGGATGTTGGTGCCTTGACTCCTTCCTTATGGGGATTCGAGGAAAGAGAAACTTTAATGACATTTTATGAACGAGCCTCTGGATCTAGGTTACATGCAAATTATTTTAGAGCAGGGGGTGTTCATCAAGATTTACCAGTCGGCTTAGAGAGAGATATAGCAAAGTTTTGTGAAACTTTCCCAAAAGTCATTAATGATTTAGAAAACCTATTGACTGATAATAGAATATTTAAACAAAGAAATGTAGATATTGGTATCGTGACAAAAGAGGATGCTCTTGATTATTCGTTCAGTGGAGTAATGATAAGGGGCTCAGGTGTTCCATGGGATTTAAGAAAATCACAACCATATGATTGTTACGATCAATTAGAGTTTAAGATACCTATTGGTAAGAATGGAGATTGCTACGATCGATATTTGTGTAGAATAGAAGAAATGAAAGAAAGTGTTTTTATAATTAAACAATGTTTAGCAAAGATGGAAAAAGGTCCAATTAAAACTTTTGATGGTAAAATTTCACCACCTTCAAAAAAAGAGATTAAGCAATCAATGGAGGCTTTAATACATCACTTTAAGTTATTTACAGAGGGATATAGAGTTCCTGAAGATGAAATTTATACATCAGTAGAAGCTCCCAAAGGTGAGTTTGGTGTATATTTAATTTCTGATGGATCAAGTAAACCTTACAAATGTAAAATCAGAGCTCCAGGATTTTCGCATCTTCAATCTATGGATTATTTAATAAAAGGTCACATGTTAGCAGATGTGCCAGCCGTTCTTGGATCTTTAGATATAGTTTTTGGTGAGGTTGATAGATGAGTTTAAAAAGACCTGCAAAAGAACAACCTGAAAGCTTCAAATTTGATTCTTCATCTTTAGATGCTGCAAATAAGATTATTGCAAAATATCCAAAGGGCAAACAACAAAGTGCTGTAATGGCTTTACTTTACATCGCACAAAGACAAAATAATAATTGGATACCACTTGCTGCCATGAAATATATAGCCAAAATTTTAGATATGCCTTACATAAAAGTTTATGAGGTTGCAACATTTTACAGTATGTATAATTTATCACCGGTCGGTAAGTATTTCATTCAAGTATGCACAACAACTCCCTGTATGATAAGGGGAGCAAATAAATTAGTAGAGGCATGTAAAGAAAAGATATCTGAAAATGAGTCTGAGCTTTCACCAGATAAAAGCTGTTCTTGGATGGAAGTTGAATGTTTAGGTGCTTGTGTTAATGCACCAATGATGCAAATTAACGATGAGTATTATGAAGATTTAAATAAAGAAAAAACACTTGAGATTTTAGATAAGATTTTAAAAGGTGATACTCCAAAAGCCGGATCATATAGAGGAAGAGTAAACAATGAGCCAGAGAATAATAGAAAAACACTAATGGAATTTAAAAATGCTTAAGGATAAAGATAGAATTTTTCAAAACTTATATAACGATTTGGGCTCTGATATAATTTCAGCTCAAAAAAGAGGTGACTGGGTTAATACTAATGAAATTATAAGTAAAGGAAGAGATTGGATCATTAATGAGGTTAAAGAGTCTCAGCTTAGAGGAAGAGGTGGTGCAGGATTTCCAACAGGTTTAAAATGGTCCTTTGCACCTAAAGAAGTTGGATCACGTCCACATTATTTAGTGATTAATGCAGATGAGTCAGAACCAGGGACTTGTAAGGATAGAGATATTTTAAGATTTGAACCTCATAAATTAATTGAAGGTTGTTTGATTGCATCCTATGCAGTTC
>CACBCU010000029.1 GCA_902537895.1 uncultured Pelagibacteraceae bacterium
TTTAATTTTTCTTTTTCTTTATCTCCGTTCCAAATTTCTTCTATTTCATCAGAACCAATTTTTTTTCTAAGTTTTATAGAATAATTTCCTTTAGTTGTGGTTTTAGTCCAATACTCATATCTAATATCTTTAAATGGAAGTGAAACGTCATCTAATTTTATTCGACCTTTAATTTCATGAAATAATTTTTTTTCAATTTCTTTATTATCCTTCAAAATATGATCAGTGTAACTATTTTCTTCCTCTAGATATTTTCTTACTTCAGGAAGTAATTTTGATCCGTCTTTTAAAACCTCGAGGATATTTTCTTGATGAATCCAACTATAATCATCTTCCCATGCAACATTGTGACAAGATTTTCTTTCTGGTTTTTTTTTTAGTTGTGGTATTTTCATAATGAAAACAGTTATATGAATATAATTATTTATACAGTAGTAATATTAGTCATTTTTTATTTTCTTTTGAGATACATCAGTAATATTTCATCAAAAAAACTTTCAAAAGGTTTAAGACTGCTGATAATAATTGGATTAATTTTTTTAGCAATTCTATTTGCAATTGGAGGCAGATTTCTGCTAACTTTGCCACTCACACTTGCTAGTCTTGCTTTATTAAAGTTAAAGGGTTTATCGATCTTCCAACTAATTTCTCTTTTTAGATTAATTCAAACATTAAGAAGATCGGGTAGATTTTCATTTAATCAATCTCAAAACGATAACATGTCAACTATGTCTGTAAGTGAAGCTTTTAAAATTTTAAATTTGGATCAAAAAAAAAAGGTAACCAAGGAGGACATAAACAAAGCTTACACAAAAATTCAAAAAAAAATTCATCCAGATATTTCACCAGAAACCGCAAGATTATCTACTTTAGTTAATGAAGCTAGAGACATTTTGTTAAAGGAAATTATATAAAGTTCTTAACTTTATTTATTATCATTTCAACTGTTATTGAATCTGGATCAAAGCTTGATCCATGAGTGATTTTATTTATGTCGGCATCAGGTGGGATAATCCTAAATTGATTTTTACTGTAATCAGAATAAGCTTTTGGTGTATCCAATAAAATTACGAAACTAGGTTTATTCATTTGACTTGAAACATGGTGCCCGAATGAGTCATTTCCAATAAAAATATCGCTTAAATAAATATAATATATGATTTCTGATACATCTTTAGAGCTTAAAGACTCACAATTGCCTTTTTTTATCTGGTTTATAATTTTAATTGCGCCTTCCTCCTCATTTTTTCCACAAACCAAGTAAAAATGATAATCTCCAATATCGTTAAATTTATTTATTAAAGATGCAAAATTATTATATCCCCATCTAGTTGTCGGACCAGAGGAGCCTATTCCAAGTACAATTTTCTTTTGTTTACCAAGATTATATTTTCTAATTTTTTCACTATTTAGAGAAATTTGAGTTTCAGTTGGGCAATTTTTAATATTTAAAGATTGCTCTGTAAAAATTTTAGCAGCATTTACTAGATGTAAATTTTTTTTTTGAAATAAAGGATAATGATAAATATTTTTTATACCAGCAATTTTACAAGCTAGATAATGTCTTATACTTGGATAAAAAATAAAAATATTTTCAAAATTAAATTTCTTTATAAAGACTGATAAGTTTATTATATCAAAAAAATTTTTATGAAATTTATCTAAATAATTTACGCTTTTTATTAAGGGGTCGTCTATTAAAACTCTATTTAGATTTGGACATAATGTGATCAGTTCAACTTTACCGAATTTTTTTGCAATTTGATGACAGTAACTAAGATGTAATAAATTAGCTCCTAAACCCTTATAGCTTAAAAAAATTCCTGTTTTCATAAATGTAATTTTTCTATTATACTTACAAGCAAAAATATATGTCTAAAATTAATGGAATATATGCTGCAGGAATGTCAATCTTTAATAAAGATTTAAGCCTCAATATAGAAAAAACAATTCTACATGCTGAAAACATTATAGACAAAGGATGTCATGGTGTTGCAATATTTGGGAGCACTGGACAAGCACAATTGATTCCAATTTCAGAAAAAATTGAGCTTTTAAATAATTTATCAAAAAGTAAATACAAAAATAACTTTATAATAGGCAATGGGCTTAATTCTTTAAGTGAAACAATAAATTATATTAAAATAGCGTTATCTTTAAATTTTGAAAATTTTTTAATTATGCCACCTGCATACTATAAATATGGTGATAAAGAAGTAATTACTTTTTACTCAAAAATTGTAGAGGCAGCTCCGAATTCAAGGATTATACTTTATAATTTCGAAAAGTTATGTGGTTATAAATTTAGTTTAGAATGTGTGCAAGAGTTAGTCAAAAAATTTCCCGAACAAATAATTGGTATAAAAGATAGTTCTTACAATATATATAAAAATTTAAGACTAAAAGATTTTTCAATTCTTCCTGGATCAGAAACCAAGCTTGTTGAAGGTTTAGAAATAGGTTGTTCAGGAATAATCACAGCTACATGTAATGTTACTGCAGAGTTATCTAGGAGAGTTTACGATGACTTCATTTCAAAAAAAGCTCAAACTGAGAATGAAAAATTGATTAATGTTAGGTCTGCTTTTGATAAATATAATCTTATTTCCGGCTTGCATTCATATTGTGCAAAAGAAAATGAGATATTTAAAAATATATTACCTCCGCTAACTCTTTTAACAAAAGAGAATGAGAAAGAATTATTTGAAAATCTAAAAAATTTAAATTTTAAAATTAAATCTTTACTGGCAGCCTAACATGCAACTTGCAAGATTTCTAAACAAAGTTTTTAAAGATGGTGGTTTTATTCTTACTGATGCAAATTATAGAGAATATATCATAGGAAAACCAGGTAATGATCCAATTAAATTAAGAATCTTAAATGAAAAACTTCATTATAAATTATTACTTCATCCAGATCTGTATTTTGGTGAGGCATATACTAATGGTGAAATAATTATTGAGAACGGCACTATCACAGATTTTTTAGATCTTGCTTTGAAGAATATTGGAAGAGGAGAAGTTAATTTATTCAGTTACATTATGAATAGAATTAGGGGCTCATATAGATACTTAACAAATTTTAATTTTATTAAAAAATCCAAAATGAATGTTTCACATCATTACGATATATCTGATGACTTATATGATCTATTTTTGGATCCCAAAAGACAATATTCATGTGGTTACTTTCGCGATGAAAACGATAGTCTTGAAACAGCACAAAATAATAAAATTCAACATATAATTAAAAAATTAAACTTAAAACCAAATCAAAAAGTTTTAGATATTGGTTGTGGATGGGGTTCGTTAGCAATTGATATTGCGAAGAACTCAAAATGTGAAGTGACAGGCATTACGTTATCGGAAAACCAACTTTACTACTGTAAAAGAAAAGCTGTTGAACAAAATTTAGAAAATCAGGTGAAGTTTAGATTAATTGACTACAGAGAACTTAAGGAAAAATTTGATAGGATTGTAAGTGTTGGAATGTTTGAACATGTAGGACGTAAATTTTATAAAAAATTTTTTAAGCAAATCCAAAATTTATTGAATGACAATGGTGTTTCATTAATACATACCATAGGATCAGTAAATCCTCCCAGGGATCCTCATCCATGGATAACTAAATATATTTTTCCAGGTGGTTATACACCAAGCTTAAGCGAAGTAACGACCCCCATAGAGCAAGCAGGTTTAATTGTTACAGATATTGAAGTTTTAAGATTACATTATTCGCACACTTTACGACACTGGAAAGAAAATTGCATAAGAAATAGAGAAAAAATTATTAAAATGTTTGACGAGAAATTTTTTCGAATGTGGGAATTTTATCTTGCGGGATGTGAGATGGCTTTTAAGTGGGGTGATCAAGTTGTATATCAATTTCAACTTACAAAAAATTATGAATCTACTCCAGTCACTAGGGACTATATTTATCAAT
>CACBCU010000030.1 GCA_902537895.1 uncultured Pelagibacteraceae bacterium
TTTGGTACCTCATCATGGACAGTTGTTGAACCAAATTGCCATTTTATTAAATAGCTTTGATTGTTGGTAAACAATAAAAATCAGCAGTATCTATTTTAGATGAATATTGTCTTCTCATATTCCATTTTTTATGAACTCCAGCACTTGCAAGACTTAAAGTTGATCTACCATATCTATAATTAGTATTATCAATTGATTGCATTAAAGTTTTTATTTTTTCATCTTTTTCTGATGAGAATAAATTTTTCCTACCATCATCATCTCGTAATCCTGTAAGCATAACTCCTGCTTTTTGATAACGACAGCCGTTCCTAAATATACTTTCAAGTATTGCGATTGCAGTTTTAACAGTTTCGAGACTATTGTTAGTTGCAATTGGAAAGTCGATAGTTTTTGAATTTGAATAATAACCATAATCTCTTTGAAATGGACTGGTTCTAACAAATACAGTAATTGCTTTTGCAACTAAAGACTCTGATCTAATTTTTTCAGATGCATTCAAACAATAATTAGCAACTGCTTCTTTTAATTCTTGAAAACTTTCTATTCTTTTACCAAATGATCTTGAAACGACACAGCTCTTTCTTTTTGTTTGTGTAGTCTCTAAATCAATACAAGGAACTCCTCTAAGTTCCATTGCAGTTCTTGAGCTTAAAACATTAGAACATTTTTTAATCCAGGTATTAGATTTGTTCTTAAGTTGTTTAGCATTATAAATTCCATTCTTTTGATAAAACTTCGTAAGCTGTCTACCAACACCCCATACATCATTAATTTCAACTTTTTCTAAAATTGGGTCTAAATTTTCAATACCAATTAAGCTTGTTACCCCTGATTGTTTTTTCTTTGCGATATGATTTGCAACTTTACTTAAAGTTTTAGTTTTAGCGATACCAATACTAGTTGGAATTCCAGTCCATTCAAGAACTGTTTGTCTAATTTCTCTTCCAACTTTTTCAACTTCTGAGTCTGGAAAATTGGATAAATCTATAAATGCTTCATCAATTGAATAAACCTCGATTTCAGTATTAAACCTTTTAAGAGTTCTCATTACTCTTCTAGATAAATCTCCGTATAACGAATAATTTGATGAAAAAACTTCAACCTTATTTTTTATAATAATATTTTTTGCTTTGAAGTAAGGCTCACCCATTTTAATTCCCAAAGCTTTTGCTTCATTAGATCTAGAGATGATGCAACCATCATTATTGGATAAAACCACAACAGGTTTTTTTCTTATTTTAGGATTGAATAATCTTTCACAAGAAACGTAGAAAGAATTACAGTCAACTAATCCTATTTTTTTAGTACGTTGAATGGATGACATAAGTCACAACCCCCCAAATAAAAATATCCTCTTCTTCATTAATCAAAATTCTGTCTGAAAAATTTTTAGATCCAGAAGATAGAAACTTTTTATCTCTTTCTTGAACTAAAGTTTTAACCACAAGTTCATCATGAACATTTGCAATAACGGTTGAAAAGTTTTTTGGTTTTAAACTTTTATCAACAACTAATAGATCTCCATCATTAATTCCAACATCCACCATAGATTTTCCCTGAACTCTGATGATAAAAGTAGCTGGAACGTTTTTGATTAAATGCATGTTCAAATCGATATCTTCTTCGATATAATCAGTGGCAGGTGATGGGAAACCAGCACCAGCTTTATGCAGATAATAGGGAATAGTTAGTTTCATGTTCTTGTTTTGTTCTAATTTATAGCCCATTTATACAATGCACGCAAGAGGTTGTATTTTGAGTCCGTAATTGAATCAAAAGTGAATCAAAACGTGAACATCAAAACTATATTTTGTATGCTTGTGGATAACTTCAACCAAGGATAGTTTTAAATTCTGATTTAATTATAAAAGGAGAGAAAAAAATGAGCTCAATTGAAGTCAAAACTTTTGATAATCCAGACGAAAGTAACACAAGTTTTAAAAATGCTAAAATAGATATTGTGAGGGTAGGAGATCAAAGAGTTATGAGATTAGTTTTACAACCAGGTTGGAAATGGTCACAAGATATCAAACCAACAGTTGGCACAGATAGCTGTAAAGCAAAACATCTTGGAGTAATTGTTTCAGGTGCGGTCTGCGCAAAACATGATGATGGAACTGAATTAACTTATAAAGCTGGTGATGCATATTCAATAGAACCAGGTCATGATGGTTGGGTAGTAGGCGATAAACCCGCGATAGTTTATGAGTTTCATGGTAAATGGGGAGAATAGTGAAAAAACTTTTAAAAATTTTGACTCTTAGTTTGTTAATTAGTTGGAATATTTCATCAACAAGTAATGCTTATGATAAAACAAAGTATTTAATTTGCTATGGTGAAATGACTAAAGCACATAAAGCAAGAGGTTTTCATCAAAAGAATAGAGTTGTATCCATAAAAGTTAAGGAAACTGTATGTAAA
Organism: uncultured Pelagibacteraceae bacterium; assembly: GCA_902537895.1. Taxonomy (GTDB): domain Bacteria; phylum Pseudomonadota; class Alphaproteobacteria; order Pelagibacterales; family Pelagibacteraceae; genus Pelagibacter. The sequence goes on from CACBCU010000030.1 coordinate 2,425, forward strand.
GCTTATGCTAATGGAGATATAAATGATTATGAAGGAAAAGGTGGTTAGTGAAAAAACTTGTATGTCATTGTGGAGCTGTTGAAGCAGAAATAAATGTAGAGGGAGACTTAGCTAAAGTATTAAAATGTAATTGTTCTATTTGTAAAAGAAAAGGAGCAATTATGTCGATGGTAAAAAATGAAGATTTTAAAATTACTAAAGGTGAAGATAAGTTAAAACTTTATCAATTTCATTCAAAAGTAGCGAAACATTACTTTTGTTCTGACTGCGGAATTTATACGCATCACAATCCAAGGATTAATCCGGCAATGACAGGATTTAATGTTGGGTGTATTGATGAAATAAATACTTTTGATATAAAAGAAGTTCCAGTAAATGATGGTCAAAATCATCCTTTAGATAAAAAATAATTTACATGAAACAATTCAGCTTATGCTTTGGAAAGGTAAAAAAAGATTGTTTGAAGTTTATTAAATCACAAGAAACAAAAGCAGATAAATTTAAAAATAAGGAGAGAATGATTAAGTCTTTTCTAATTCCGTTATGCTTTTGGATAGATAGTAAAGCAGATAAGAAAAAACCTTATTTTGTGGGTTTAGCTGGGGGGCAGGGCACGGGTAAAACTACAACGAGCTCTTTAATTAAAATAATTTTAAGTAAATACTTCAAATTAAATGTTTTCAGAATTTCAATAGATGATTTTTATAAAACAAGAAAAGAGCGAATAAGCCTATCAAAAAGGGTTCATCCTATGCTTTTAACAAGAGGAGTTCCTGGAACACATGATATAAATATGATGTTAAATTTCTTTAAAAAATCAAAAAGTAAAAAATTCAAAAGATTGAAATTGCCAACATTCAATAAAGCTATTGACGATAGGTTTAGTAAAAAACACTGGTATGACTTAAAGAAAAAACCTGATGTAATAATTTTTGAGGGATGGTGTGTTGGAGCGAAATCTGAAAAAAATGATACTTTAAAAAGAACAATTAACTTAATGGAAAAAACCAAAGATCAAAAACAAATTTGGAGAAAATACGTTAATGATCAATTGAAAACAAAATATAGAAAATTATATTCACAACTAAACTGTTTAATTTATTTAAAAGCTAAGAATTTTAGTTTGTTACAAAAATGGAGATTAAAACAAGAAAGAAAACTTTGGATTAGAAGTAAAAAAAGTTCAAACACAAAAATTATGAGCAAACAAGACGTATTGAGCTTTATGCAAACTTA
>CACBCU010000031.1 GCA_902537895.1 uncultured Pelagibacteraceae bacterium
TAGCTGTCATGGCCCAATGAATCTCTTCACTACCACCGGCGAAGACAATATCTTGCTTTCCCATTTGAATTAACTCCATAGAGTTTCCTATACAATGCCCACTAGTTGCACATGCTGAGCTCATTGTATAATTAGTGCCTTTAATCTTAAAAGGTACGGCCAAAGTTGCTGAAGCAGTGCTTGCCATTGTTCTTGGAACAATAAAAGGTCCCATTAATTTTGGAGTTTTAGCTCTAGTTTTATCTGCAGCCAAAATTACATTTTCAATAGATGGTCCACCTGATCCCATAACTATTCCGGTCATAAAATTACTCACTTCTTTATCTTCAAGTCCAGAGTCTTCGATAGCTTCTTTCATTGCAATATAATTGTATGCTGAACCTGATCCCATAAATCTTATTGTTTTTCTATCAATAAAATCCTCAAGTTTTATATTTGGTTTACCGTGAATATGACTTTTAAGATTATGTTCTTTATACTCTGGACTGAAAGATATTCCAGACTTTGAGTTTAAGAGAGAATGATATACCTCGTCTTGGTTGTTTCCTAGACACGAGACAACTCCTAAACCAGTAATTACGACTCTTCTCATTATTTAAATAATCCCACTTTTAAGTTGTCTGCTGAATAAATTTTTTTATCATCAGCTAAAACCATACCATTAGCAAGACCTACAGTAGTACCTCCAGGAGACATGATTTTTTTCATATCAATTTCATATTTTACTAATTTTATATTCTGTAAAACTTCACCTGTAAATTTAACAGTTCCCACACCTAAAGCTCTTCCTTTTCCGGGATTTCCGATCCAACCTAAGAAAAAACCTACTAACTGCCACATGGCATCAAGACCAAGGCAACCAGGCATAACAGGATCTTCTTTAAAGTGACAATCAAAAAACCAAAGATTTTTTTTTATATCTAATTCAGCCTTTAAAGAACCTTTTTTAAATGCTCCTTTGTTATCATTTATTTCTGTAATTCTATCAAACATCAGCATTGGTGGAAGTGGTAATTTAGCATTTCCTGGACCAAATAATTTTCCCTCTCCACAATTTATAAGGTCATCATATGAGTATGAGTTTTTTTTCATAAAATTGAGTATCCTTATTTACTTGATTTTAACATTATATAATATAAATTTAATCCTAGTTTAGAACAATTTTAAATAACAATATGGTTAAATAATGAGATATATTGATAAATTGAGAAATTCTGGATTACGCCCAACTAAGCAAAGACTTCAAATATGTGAAGTTTTATTTGATACTGAAAAAACATTTCATTTCACGATTAATGAGCTAGATCGGAAAATAAAAAAGCGAATTAATAATAAAATTTCTTTAGCAACGATATATAATACTGTTCACGCTTTTGAAAAAAAAGGGTATTTAAAACAAATTCCAATAAATTCAAGTCAGACCTATTTTGATACAAATGTTACTGATCATCATCACTTTTATGACTTAAAAGATAATAAATTAATTGATTTAAAAAATTCAGATGTAGGACCAATAAATATTTTAAAAAAAATTAATGGTAAAAAAATTAAATCTGTCGAAGTTTTAGTAAAATTAGAAGATTAAGTTTTCAATAAATTTAGCGTCATTTTAAACCAATTGACACTTATTTAGAATCATTATAAACTGTAAATACAATCTAAATCTTAGGGGAACATATAAAATGAGCACTGAAAATTTTAAAGCTAAATCATTTAAAGCCAATGAAATGAGCAAGTGTCCGTTCACTGGAGCAGGAACACCAGCTAAGTTTTCTGCAGGAAGAGGTCAAACGGTTAGAGATTTTTGGCCAAACAGTTTAAATCTTAAAATTCTAAGTCAGCATTCAAATCTTACTAACCCTATGGATAAAGAATTTAGCTATGCTAAAGAATTTAAAAAACTAAATTACAAGGCACTTAAAAAAGATTTAAAAAAATTAATGACAGACTCTCAGGAATGGTGGCCAGCAGATTATGGTCATTATGGACCATTGTTTATAAGACTTGCTTGGCATGCTGCAGGTACTTATAGAACTGGTGATGGTAGAGGTGGAGCAGGAACGGGTAATCAGAGATTTGCACCACTTAATTCTTGGCCAGATAACGTAAATTTAGACAAAGCAAGGTTACTTTTATGGCCAATCAAAAAGAAATATGGAAGAAAAATTTCATGGGCTGATTTATTTATACTTGTTGGAAATGTTGCTTTAGACTCAATGGGTTTTAAAACTTTTGGTTTTGGAGCGGGCAGAACAGATATTTGGGAACCAGAGGATGATATCTATTGGGGCTCAGAAAAAGAAATGCTAGGTGTTGAAAGGTATAGCGGGAATAGAGATTTAGAACAGCCCTTAGGAGCGTCTCATATGGGTTTAATTTATGTTAATCCACAAGGTCCTGACGCTAATCCAGATCCTAAACTTGCGGCACATGATATTAGAGAGACATTTGGAAGAATGGCTATGAATGATTATGAGACAGCTGCTCTAGTTGCTGGAGGACATACATTTGGAAAATCTCATGGTGCAGCATCTGAGTCATTCAAGGGTCCCGATCCTGAGGCTTCAAAACTTCAAGATCAGTCTACTGGGTGGAATAGCGGATACAAATCTGGAAAAGGTGTCGATACAATAAGCAGTGGTATTGAGGGCGCCTGGACTCAAAATCCTATTAAATGGGACATGGGCTATTTAGATTGTTTGTATGGACATGAATGGGAGCTAACGAAAAGCCCTGCTGGTGCTCATCAATGGACACCAAAAAAAAATGGTCAAGAAATTAAAATGGTTCCTGATGCACATAAGAAAGGTGTGCTACACCCACCAATGATGCAAACAACTGACATCTCAATGAAAGTTGATCCAAGTTATGGCCCTATCACAAAACACTTTCATCAAAATCCAAAAGAGTTTCATGATGCTTTTGCAAGAGCTTGGTTTAAATTAACTCACAGAGATATGGGTCCTAGAGTTTGTTATCTTGGTAGTGAAGTTCCAAAAGAACAGTTAATTTGGCAAGACCCAATAGATAAACCAAAATATAAACTCAAGTCAAAAGATATTAAAGATTTGAAAAATAAAATTTCTAAATCAAAAATATCGATTTCAGATTTAGTATCAACCGCTTGGGCGTCAGCGTCAACTTTTAGAGGATCAGACAAAAGAGGTGGTGCTAATGGTGCAAGGATAATGTTAGAGCCCCAAAAAAATTGGAAAGTTAATAATCCTAAGAAGTTATTAAATGTGATTGAAGCCTTGAGTAAAATCAAAAGTAAATTTGACAGTAATAAAAAAAGTGTTTCAATGGCTGACTTAATTGTACTAGCAGGTGGTGTTGGAGTCGAAATGGCCGCAAAAAAAGCTGGCTATAAAGTTAAAGTTC
>CACBCU010000032.1 GCA_902537895.1 uncultured Pelagibacteraceae bacterium
TTTATCTTCTTTTTTTTTGGAGTTAAGAAAAATGTGTTTACCACCCCAAACCTTTAAAATTTTTTTTTTAATTAAATGTTTAGTAAACTTTTTAAATTCTGGGGTTTTTGGTGAAAAGTACTGAGTACCATGATCAAAGCCTATATTACCTCTTATTCTTTTGAAAGATGCTCGACCTCCTGGACCTCTCGCTTTATCAAATAAGATTACTGTATTTTTTTTATTAAGAAGATAAGCAATTGTAGCTCCAGAAATACCTGAACCGATTACGCAGAATTCACTCATTTACCAGCAACAACCATTCCCTCAATCATCATGGTTGGTGAATTGGTTGCATATTTGAACTCTAAATCATTTGCCAGGGTAATATGCTGAAACATGTCTTTAAAATTGCCTGCAATGGTAATTTCGTTTATAGGATACTTAAACTCACCGTTTTCCACTAAAAATCCTGTCGCGCCAACAGAATAATCACCGGTTACTATATTACTTCCGTGACCTATAGTTTCTGTAATATAGAGACTTTTTGATTTTGAATTCAACAAATCTTTAAAACTTATATTTCCATTTTCAAAATAGAGATTACTTGTCCCTCCGTATCTTCCATTTGATTTTAGGTTAAGTTTTTTTCCATTGTAAGTATCAATCAAATAATGTTTTAAGACACCTTGTTCAACTAATTTAAGGGTATCAGTTATAACCCCCTCTCTATCAAAATTTCTTGAACCCAAACCTTTAAGTATGTCTGGTTTATCTAAGATATTAATTGAGTCGGAAAATATTTTTTGGTTAACTTTATCTTTTAAAAAAGAGGTCCCTCTTGATATCGCTGATGATGAAATCGCACTCGCAAAAGTACTTAATATTCCCTTGGCTATTCTTTTATCAAAAATTATAGCAATTTTTTCGCTACCTATTTTTTTAGGGCTTAATTTTCTAATGGATTGATCAGCAGCTTGCTTGCCCAATTCTCCTGCATCGTCCAAGTCTTTAAAAAAACATTTGCTAGAATACTCATAATCTCTCTCCATGCTTTTTTTATCTTTTGCGACTGTAACGCTCGAAGCTGTAAATGAGGATGTTTTGTAACCAGCACAAAAACCTTCGGTATTAGCTAAAATAAAATTTGATTTATTTTGAGTAAAACTAGACTCAGTATTAATAATCTTTTTATCATTAGAAGCAGCGGACTCCAATCTTTTCAAATAATCTATTTTTTGATCATTTTCTATATGGGTATCATCGTAAAGATTCAAATCTTTAACTTCTTTTGCTAACAAATCTTTATCTGGTAATGAATTAAATTCATCCTCAGGAGTATTTTTTGTTGTCTCAACACATTTTTCAATTAAAATTTTTAGGTTATCATTAAGTAAATTAGACGATGATATTGATGATTTTTTTTTTCCAATGTAAGTGGTAATACTTATTCCAAGATCATCTGATCTATTAGACTCGTCCAGTTTTTTATTTCTAAAATTAACAGTTTCAGATACAGAGTTGTTAACCATCACACTAGACTCGGTTGCGCCAAATTTCTTAGCTAAACCTATACAATATGATGCTTTTTTCTCTAAAAATTCCTGATCTTTCACCATTTAAAGTTTTGTACCGCCAACAGTCATCTTATTAATTAGTATCGATGGTTGAGCAACACCTACTGGAACACCTTGGCCAGCTTTTCCACATGTTCCAATTCCTGGATCCATCATCATATCATTACCTACCATGGAAACTTCTTTTAAACTCGAGGGACCATCTCCGATGAGAGTTGCACCTTTTATCGGAGATCCAATTTTGCCATTAACAATCTCATAAGCTTCGGTGCAATTGAATACAAATTTTCCAGATGTAATGTCAACTTGGCCGCCACCAAAACTAACTGCAAAAATACCTTTATCTACAGCTTTAATCATCTCATCTTGGGTCTGATTACCACTTAGCATCATCGTGTTTCTCATTCTTGGAAGGACGATATGTCTATAATTTTCTCTTCTTCCGCTACCAGTAGATCTTGTTTTCATCAAACGTGCATTGAGTCGATCTTGCATAAAGTTTTTTAAAATCCCATTCTCAATTAGAACTGTTTTTTCTGTTGGTGTGCCCTCATCATCAATCGTAAGACTACCTCTTCTATTATCGATGGTACCATCATCAACAATTGTTACTCCTTCACTCGCAACTTTTTGTCCCATCAAATTATGAAAGGCAGAAGTTTTCTTTCTATTAAAATCCCCCTCTAAACCATGACCAACAGCCTCATGAATTAATATTGCTGGCCAACCAGGTCCTAGCACAACTTTCATTTCACCAGCTGGTGCAGGTTTACTCTCTAAATTTACTGAGGCTATTCTCAAAGCCTCATCACAAACACTTTTCCAATTGTCGTCTTTTAAATAAAAATCGTAAGATTGTCTTCCTCCAACACCATACACACCTGACTCTTTTCTTCCATTTTTCTCAAGCATGACTGATACATTGAATCTTATTAAAGGACGGACATCAATTAAAGACTCTCCACCAGATCTAATTATTTCAACTGATTTTTGTTCACCTAAAAAATTGGCTGTGACCTGTTTAATGTTATCATCTTTAGAACGTAAGTAGTTATTTACATCATTAAGTATTTTAATCTTTTCATTAAGGGATTTTTGTTCAATAGGATTTATATTATCATAATATTTTTTATTAGATTTGGGAATTTCATGATTATAAGTGCCTTTGACAGATTTTAATGTTGATTTTAAATTTTCTGAAGATTGCTTCAATGAATTTTTTGATATTTCATTAGAGTGAGAATATGCAACAATTTCATCAGAAATAGCTCTAAATCCAAAACCTAAATCAGAGTTATAACTCGAGTTTTTAATTTTATTATCATCTAATAATATTGTCTCTGATTTTGTATTTTCTAGATATAGTTCTCCATCATCACACTTGCTAAGTGTATCTGATACAATGTTTTCTGCTTCTGATCTAGATATGTCAGATTTATCAAAAAAATTATTCATAGAAAGCATTATTTAGAAGTTTTATCTAATATTTTCAATATGAGTATTTTACGCATATACATTATTTAAATAAATAGTAATAAATCTACTTATATGAAAGTTTATTTTAATAACTCATGCAAAATCTGCAAAGCTGAAATTGATTTATATAAAAAAGAGAAGATTCAAGAAATCGATTGGATTGATATTACGGGTAATGAGGTAGCTG
>CACBCU010000033.1 GCA_902537895.1 uncultured Pelagibacteraceae bacterium
CTCCCCTCCATCTGAATTAAAAAATTTTAAATTCGCATCACTTGATTTGCTGGACTCAATAAATATTAATTGATCACAACCAATAAAATTTCTATCACAAATCTTTATAATCTGATCTTTAGTTAAATCGGTAATTTTTTGTCTATTATCAATGATGACAAAATCATTACCTAATCCATCCATTTTAAAAGCTCTTATCTCCATATATAGTTATTTAACTTATTTATTGACTTTTTGAACCTCTATTATAGTTTGTGGCAGTTTCCGCAAAAACGTTAAATTTGCGGTGTCTTTGGAAACAAAGAGATCGACACTAGTCAGCGAGGGTTCGCCCACTAGTGCGATTACTGCTGTGTGAAATAAATATGTTTGAAAATTTGACAAATAAATTTGAGGAAGTCTTTTCCTCTTTAAAAAAAGCACCTTCGCTTGATGAGCGTCAAGTTGATGAAGGTCTTAGATCCATTAGACAAGCTTTATTAGAAGCTGACGTATCACTTGATGTTGCAAAAGAGTTTATTGAGAAAGTTAAACCTAAAGCCTTAGGTCAAGAAATCATCAGATCTACATCTCCTGGCGATATGGTTGTTAAGATTGTTTACGACGAATTAGTATCCTTATTAGGTGAAAAAAATAATGATGTAAATCTTAATGCCGTACCACCGGTGCCTATGATGTTAGTTGGTCTACAAGGTTCTGGTAAAACTACAACTACCGCTAAACTTGCAAAATATTTGGAAAATAACAAAAAAAAGAGAGTTATGATGGTGAGTTTAGATATTTATAGGCCAGCCGCCCAAGAGCAATTAAAATCTTTAGGTGAACAAAATAATATTTTAACTCTGCCAATAATTGAAGGACAACAACCAGCTGATATTTGTCAAAGAGCACTTAGTGCTGCAAATCTAAATGGTGCTGATGTAATTTTATTTGATACAGCAGGTAGAACACAAATAGACTTGCAAATGATGAGTGAAATTAAACAAATCGAGAATATAATTAAACCTGCTGAAACCTTTTTAGTTGCTGACTCTTTGACTGGTCAAGTAGCAGCATCCGTAGCAAAAGAATTTAAAGATACTGTAAATCTCTCTGGTATAATTTTAACAAGAGCTGATGGTGATGCAAGAGGTGGAGCCGCGGTTAGTATGAAATTTATCTCACAAGTACCAATTAAATTTTTGGGTATCGGAGAAAAAATTAATAATCTTGAGGTTTTTCATCCAGATAGAATTGCTAATAGAATTTTAGGGATGGGAGATATTGTTTCTCTAGTAGAGAAAGCGGCTCAAGATCTTGGAGAAGAAAATATTAAAAAGGCAGAAGAGAATTTAAAAAAGGGACAATTCTCTATGGAAGATTATTTAGCACAACTAAGACAAATGAAAAAAATGGGTGGAATAGAAGGCATCATGTCTTTTATGCCTGGTGTTTCAAAAGTTAAATCACAAATGGATGCGGCTGGAATTGATGAGAGTATTATTACAAAGAATGAAGCTATAATATTGTCTATGACAAAAAAAGAGAGAGAGAACCCAAAGATAATTGATGGTTCTAGAAAAAAAAGAATTGCTAATGGTTCTGGCACAGATCCAGCCACTATCAATAAGTTGTTAAAACAATTTAAAATGATGTCTGAAATGATGAAAAAGATGTCGAAGGGTAATTTGAAAGGTATGACTGACAAAGGAATACCTCCAGAATTATTTAATCAATTAAAATAAAAGAAGGAGAGTGAATGTTAAAATTAAGATTATCAAGAGGCGGAACTAAGAAAAGACCCGTTTATAAAGTAGTTGTTGCAGATAGTCGTTTTGCAAGAGATGGTAGATTTATAGAGAAAGTGGGATTTTTTAATCCACTATTGCCAAAGGAAAAAAAGGAAAGAATTGGATTAGAAGCAGAACGAATAAAGTATTGGTTGGGTCAAGGTGCACAACCAACAACTAGAGTAGCAAGGATTTTAGGTGAAAATGAATTAATGCCTATGCCGGCGAATGGAAATAATCCTCAAAAAGCTATTCCAAAAAAAGATCGAAAAAAAGAAGGCAGTGAGGACGCTAAAAAAGAAGAAGCTCCAAAAGCAGAAGCTCCAAAAGCAGAGGCTAAAAAAGAAGAAGCTCCAAAAGCAGAAGCTAAAAAAGAAGAAGCTCCAAAAGCAGAAGCTAAAAAAGAGGAAAAGAAATAATACAAAGGTTATTTATGATGCAAGCTCAAGTATTTACACTTTATCCAGAAGTTTTCCCTGGGCCTTTAAATAAAGGTATTTACAGTAAAGCAATGGTTAAAAAGTTATGGAGCTTAAAAGTAATTAATATTAGAGATTCTGCTCAAGATAAACATAAAACAGTTGATGATACTCCTTACGGCGGTGGCACAGGTATGTTAATTAAACCAGATGTCTTGGCGAATTCTATTGATCAAAATGTAAATAAGGGAGATAAAATTTTTTATCTTTCACCAAAAGGTAAAAGATTTGATCAAAAATTTGCACAAGATCTATCTAAAGAAAAATCATTTTCTTTGATTTGCGGACAGTTTGAGGGTGTTGATGAAAGAGTTTTGGGTACAAGAAATATTGAAGAGGTGAGCATTGGAGACTATGTATTGTCGGGTGGGGAAACAGCAGCTTTGGTTATTTTAGATAGCGTTTTAAGACTTTTACCTGGAGTTTTAGGAAATGATAAATCTCCAGCTGATGAAACTTTTGAAAATGGCCTTTTAGAGTATCCGCAGTTCACAAAACCTCAAATATGGGAAGAAAAAGCAGTGCCAGAAGTGTTATTATCTGGAGATCACAGTAAAATTAAAGACTGGCGTTTATCTCAATCAGAGGCTATAACACGCGTCCGAAGACCAGATTTGTGGCAAAAATATAAGAAAGATTAAATTGATAAATACTGAAATGAAAACAATAGAAGAAATTAACCAAAACAACGTTAAAAAGATTCTCTCTGAAAAAAAGATACCTGAATTTTTCCCAGGAGATGTTGTAAAGGTTGGGGTAAGAATTACAGAGGGTAAAAAAGAAAGAATTCAGTATTTTGAAGGAGTATGTATTGCTAAAAAAAAAAGAGACTTAAACTCCTCATTTACTGTTAGAAAAATATCATTTGGTGAGGGAGTTGAGAGA
>CACBCU010000034.1 GCA_902537895.1 uncultured Pelagibacteraceae bacterium
TATAGCATACTATAAGATACCTGTTGAGTTTGAGATAAACGGCAATTTTATAGGATATATAAAATTCAAGAGAGCCCTTTCGCTATCTAATAAGATGTTAAACTTTGACAAAGAGTCTATACAAGTGGTAAAAGGGGATTCAACTGGAGCGATAAAAGTAAATGGGAGTTTAACTATAGTGGGATTACCAGATGAATTTTTTTAAATTAATCTTTTTAGCGCTGTTATTAATGTTAGCCGCAAAAGTGTCAATGGCTGGTAGTCATGATGCAGAGCAAAACATTATCGACAAAGCTAAAGAAATTAATCAAAATATTAAGAAAAAACAATAGCACCAAATATAATTCCAATTTTTGTAACCAGTTTTTTGTTTGCCATTAATTTTTTTATCTGATCTTGAATATCGGACATGTTTAAATTTTTTAAATCTATATTCATTGCCATAATTATCCTCTTTTAATTCTTACTATTACCCTAAAACCTTTCATAGTTGCAGAACCTGCTTTACCTTTAGGTAATCTCATTGAAGCTAGTGATGCCTGCTCAACTAATTTTTGTTTACCCAAATTTTCTATGAACTTTAAAATATCTTGGTCACTTGCAGCTACGCCCTGAACAGTCAAATTTCTAGATCCATCGAATTCTACTCGGTCGAATTTTACTCTATTTGGAACACTAGATGCAACTTGAGCTAAAATTCTGTACGTCAACTCTTTGTTAGAAGTTAAAGTTCTACTTAATTTTAAAGACGTGTTAATAAGACCAAGTTCTTTAGAAATTATTTTCTTTTGTTTTACAACTTTTGCATGTTCAGCTTTTACTTGGTTATATTGTTTTAATTTTGCGTTGTAAGAAAAAATGTTCCAAAAAGATAGGCCAAATAATATCAAGTATATTCCAGCCACAGCAGCTGTTATACCTTTAAAGGCAAACCCTGAGATAGCTTTCATCTTTTTTTGCTTCATGACGCTTGATCTATCAGGTAACAAATTAATATTTTTGACTGCAGTCACAAATTTATAGTAACCAAAGACGTCTAATTTTCTAAAAGCTAAACCAACAGCAGTAGACAAGAAGGATCTATCATTTTTACTATCAAGAGTTTGCTGAAATTGGCTTGGTATTTTTAGCCCTTCAGTAGGATCAAAAGTATTAAAACCTACATTTAGTAAACTTTTTCTAAAACTTCCTAAATATTCCTCAATATTATTGATGTCTGAAACTACTTTAATGTTTCTAATTCTTTTTTCGTATTTTGTCTCGAAGTCTTGAATGGCTTGTTTAACCTGAGTAACGTATCTTCTTACTAAACCTTCTTTTTCTTCAGCATCCTGCGAGTCTAATAATATTTTTCTATCTTGTCCTCTAATAAAAATATCTGTGATAATCGGATTATTATCGTAAAGTATCATTAAGTAGTTTTCATCTAAACCAAACTCTAAAACTGCAGTTAAATTAGCGTCATCTGGTCTATTGGTTAATTGATTAGATTGATCTACTGCAGATTTTAATGCGAAACATTTTACATCTATAATTACAGGATTTAATCCAGCATTTTTAATTATTGAAGTATAGCTATTAATGTCAGTTAGTTTTGATGCCACAAACAATATGTCCATGGTATTCTCTTTTTGATTTCTACTAATTACCTGATGAAAAATAGAATAATCCTCTAAACTGTCTGTTAATTGAACTAAATTTTCCCATAAAGAATTTGTCTCAATAGCTTTATTAAGTTCCTCCTCCTTCATAAGAGGTGCGGTTACAACTCTTATAATCGCACTTGTTACTGGAATAGAGATTGCAACATTTGGTGATGAAATTTTATACTTTTGAATTGCAAGACTTAATTCTTCTGAAAATTTATCTGCATTTTCAATAGGTGAGCTGTCATCTGTAATTTCAACTGGATGAATATAAAGTTTATCTAATACCCATTGATTAGCTTTATTGCTTGATACTTGAACTAATCTAATTTCTTTATTAGCAAGTTCAACACCCAATATTTCTTCACCTTGAACGCTTGACTTACCTAATTTAGATTTAAAAAAACTTTCAAACTTTAATTTTAAGTTACCAAATTTAGATTTATCAAAAGTTTTTTTATTTGATTTGTTAGCAAAAGAAGGTTTATTCAACTTAATGTCTTTTAATTTTCCAAATATATTTGAAAGTTTTCCTTTTAATTGCTCTTGCTTGCTTTGTTCAGTATTTTCAGCAGATGTAACTGGAGATGATTGTTCTTGCGCTTGACTAGGAGTATTATCAATAGGTGCCTGAGTTTTTTCAGTTGTTTCTATTGCATCTTGAGATTTTTCTTTTTCCTCTGTTGCTGAAATATTTTCATTCGAAACATTTTGATTATCACTTATTTGTGTATCATTAAGTTGATTTTTTAATCTTTCACTTTCCTTTTGAACGTCATCGAACCATTTTTCTAAAATTGGAATAGCATCATCTAAGTTTGTGGTACCTGATGAAGAAATTTTTTGTTTTCCATCAATATAAAGTCTACCAACCCAATTTTTTGATTTTAATTCGCCTTTATATTTGTCTTGCCTTACATAAATATGTAATCGCCCATCTTTTTTATGTATAACTTGATGTCCAGATCCAATATCCTCATCTTTTTTTTCATCAGGAATATCTAAACCTTGTTGTTCAGCGTTTTCTTCTTTATTAAATTCGTTATTTTCCGTTGTTAGACTTTGATCTTCATTTTTTTTTTCATTTGAAGGGTCTAAAAATTCTGATTTGTCATCATTTTGCTCTTTATCATCGTTTTGCGAGCTAGATGACTGATCAATTGAAGATTCTACACTTTCAGGTTGATTATTTTCAACAACTGTAGGTTGATCATCTGATTTACTATCAGTTGAATCTTCGTTTAAAATTTTTTTATCGTCGTCTTGATCGCTCATATACAACTTTTAATTTTTTTCTCTAACACAATTTTCCGAATCTCTAACACAAAATTATAAAATAGTCTAACACAAAAAAAATTATTATGTTCAAAATGGGCATAAATTACAAAAAAGCTAATAAAATATGGATTTTTTAATATTTTTAATTTTATA
>CACBCU010000035.1 GCA_902537895.1 uncultured Pelagibacteraceae bacterium
AGGTTTTAAGAAGAGGCTGATTTCATCTACTATTACACTTGGGATTAAAAAACTAAATAAAAATAAATTAAGCTTACGAGAAAGTTTTATTAATTTTTTCTGTGAAATATTGGTAAGAAGAAAAATTAAGAATCAATTTGGGGGTAAATTAAAGGCTTTTGTTTCTGGAGGGGGTGCTTTAGATCAAAAAATTGGTGAATTTTTGAATTCTATAGGATTACCAACTCTGCAAGGATATGGATTAACTGAAGCCTCTCCTGTTGTTAGTTGTAATATTCCTGGAAAAATTAAGATTGAAACAGTGGGGCCCCCTTTCAAGACAAACCAAGTAAAAATTGCTGAAGATGGTGAGATCCTAGTTAAAGGTGAAAACATTATGCTAGGTTACTGGAATAAAAAAAAAGAAACTGATGAAGTAATTAAAGATAGCTGGTTACATACTGGGGACATAGGTGAAATTACAAAAGAGGGAAATTTAAAAATAACTGATAGAAAAAAAGAAATAATTGTCAATCTTGGTGGAGATAACATATCACCTTCCAAAATTGAAAATTTATTGTGTTTAAATGAGAAAATTAAACAAAGTTTAGTCTATGGAGATAAAAAAACTTATTTAGTTGCATTAATTGTAACCGAAAGTGAAGAAAATAAAGAGGAAATTCAACTTTATATTGAAAACGTAAATAAAAACTTGTCAATTACAGAAAAAATTAAAAAATTCAAATTGATCAAAGAAGAATTCACAATTGAAAATGGAATGTTAACACCAACATTAAAATTAAAAAGAAAAAAAATTTTAGAAAATTATAAACAAGATTTAGAAAAACTTTATTAATTTAAGTTTAATATTTGATTATAAAGCGCATAAACATTAACTTTTTTACACATTAAAATTATAAAAAATTTTTTGAATTTAAAAAATTTTTACAAAAATTTGTACTTCAATTAAAGAATTGACATAACGTATATAAAAAAATAAAAATAAGTAATTACGAATCAATTTTGATTCGTTTAACTAAAAAAGGGAGCTAAAGATGGCTAAAAGAAGAAAAAAAGCAAAGAAAGCTAAGAAAAAAGCTAAGAAAAAAGCTAAAAAAAGAAGAAGAAGATAATAACTTAGTATTCTTTATTAAAAACGCTTCTCATAACGTTATGTGTGAGAGGCGTTTTTTTTTAGTCCTCAACAGGTTCAACATTGTCATGTTCTGAAATCGGCTCGTCATCTTGTATTTCAGGTGCTGAACTTTTGATTGCTGTTGTCTCTTGATTATTTTGTTTATCTAAGTTTCTTTTTAGAGCTTTATCCAATTTTTTTTGGGTATCTTCCAAAGATATATTCAAAATTATTTTAAATTCAGATAAGATTCTTTCATAAGCTTTTTCAAAAAGTTGTCTTTCACTGTAGGATTGGTCGACCATTAAATCGTCTCCTTTATTCAGATCTCTTACCACCTCTGCTAATTCATAAATTTTACCTGAGGAAATTTTAGCCTCATATTCTTGTGCTCTCCTACTCCACATTGATCTTTTAATTTTGGGTTTACTTTTTAAAATTGAAATAGATTTGTTAACTTGGTTGATTGTAGCTAATGGACGAAGGTGAGATTGTTTATTGACTGGAACCATGCCATTAGCTTTATCTTTCTCAAATTTAATTACATATGTTTCAACATCAATTCCGCCAATACTAATTTTTTTAAATTCAGATATTTGTCCAACACCATGTTTAGGATAAACAACATAATCTTTTATTTTATACTCTCTTTTTTCAGTCGCTTGTTTATTTACCTTTTTTATCTCAGGTTTGATTTCTGTCCCCTTGGAAATTCTTAAGTTGTCTTGTTTTAACTCTATATTTTTTTGATTACTTTTATTTTGTTTTTTTTGAATAATTTTTTTAGATTTTGGTTTTACTAATTTTTTAATTTTTTTGACTGGTTTTTTTATACTTTTGGTAACTTTTGCTTTAGTCACCTTTTTTGTTTTTTTGGATTTATTTTTAAATGTTCTCTTTAAAATATTTTTCAAACTTATCTTGCTCATCTTTATATTTTTCATGATCCGAAGGTGGATCTTTTTTTTCGCTTATATTCGGCCAGATTTCAGAATATTTTTTGTTGATCTCTAACCATTTGTCGCTCCCTGGCTCTGTATCTGCTTGAATTGCATCCACTGGACATTCAGGTTCACAAACGCCACAATCTATACACTCATCGGGTTTAATTACAAGCATATTTTTACCTTCATAAAAGCAATCAACCGGGCAAACATCAACACAATCAGTAAGTTTACATTTAATACATTTATCATTAACTAAGTATGTCATTATAAATTCTCACTTTTTATCTTTTCTTTAATGTCTCCCATTACTTTATTGTCTACATACAATAATCCTCCAAGCCTTCTCATTAAACTTGTTTCATAGATGTCTGCCTCTTCATTAGAGTAAATAATTCTCCACAATGCTTCAATAATTTGAATTTTATTTTGTTCATTCATATTTTTGACCTCTTTTGTAAAATTAAGAATTTGATTAGAATTATCCTCAATTTTTATTGCTTCGTTAAATAATTTGTCTAAATGATCTTTTTTTACTCCAATTTTTAGCATTGTTTGTTTAATAATTTTTTCCTCTTTTTCAGAGAAGTGTTCATCAATTTTTGCTGCATGAATTAAAAGAGCACATATTTTAATTAAGTTACTATTAATGTCTATTTTTTCTTTTTTTTTGAAAAACATCTGTCAGTTTAAATTAAGATTTTTAAGAACCATAAACGGACTTTCTTTATTAGGTTTTTTTAAAAAAATCTTTTTGTTATTTTTAGGTGGATTATATTTGAAAAAAAGTTCATTATTTTTTTCAAAAATTTTATAGTTCATCATACTAATTAACTTTTTAAAATTTTCTTTACTACAGCCTAGTAGATTAATCATCTCTGGGACCATTTTGATCATTCTTTTTTTCTCTATATTACCGGAATTTAATATTTGTATAAATAATCTCTCAAGAATATCAATTCTAACAAAAAAGGTATCAAATTTTT
>CACBCU010000036.1 GCA_902537895.1 uncultured Pelagibacteraceae bacterium
ATAAATATTTTTATAAAAAAGTTTAAAGGTGTTATTTTTGATGCTGATACATTTGATGAAGACAATTTAACAAGTTTAGATATTCATCAAAATATAATTTTAGAAAATTTGAACAATAAAATTAACGAAAAATTAATATATACTTTAATTAATACAGTAGAACAATATAACAAATATCTTATTATTACATCATACAGACCTCTATCTGAGTTTAATTTTAGTTTAAATGATTTGAAATCAAGAGCAAAAAATTTTTTGATTCAAGATATTCAAAAACCTGATGATGAGTTGATTTTCGCACTTTTAATTAAGAATTTATCAGATCGTCAGATTATAATAGAAAAAAAGTTAGTTAATTACATAGTTAAAAGAATTCATAGATCATATAGTAAAATATTTGATTTTATATATAAGATCGACGAAATGAGTTTAAAAAAAAAAAAATCTATTAATATAAATTTAGTTAAGGAAATCTTAGGAGAATAATTGAACATTTATAGAAGCCATAATTGTGATGAATTAAGAAAGAAAGATGTCGGTAAAAAAGTATTACTTTCTGGATGGATAAATAAAAAAAGAGACCATGGTAATCTGTTATTTGTTGATTTGAGAGATAATTATGGAATTACACAATGTATAATTGACAGAGAAAATCAAAACTTTTCAATTCTCGAAAAAATGCAACTTGAAACAGTTATAAAAATTGATGGGGAGGTCGTTAATAGATCAGATGAGACAATTAATAAAGAGATAAACACAGGAGAGGTGGAAGTTGTTATAAAAAATTTTAATGTTTTAGGAGCATGCAAAGAACTACCAATGCCAATATTTAGTGATCAAGAATATTCTGAGGAGATTAGATTAAAATATAGATTTTTAGATTTGAGAAGAAAAAAGATTCATGAAAATATTATTCTAAGGTCAAAGGTAATTTCCTTTATAAGAAATGAGATGAATAATCTTGGTTTTTTAGAATATCAGACTCCAATTTTGACATCATCAAGTCCTGAGGGAGCTAGAGATTTTCTAGTTCCAAGTAGGTTAAATCCGGGAAAATTTTACGCACTTCCTCAAGCTCCCCAACAATTTAAACAATTAATTATGGTTTCAGGATTTGATAAATATTTTCAAATCGCACCTTGTTTTAGAGACGAAGATGCTAGAGCAGATAGAAGTCCAGGAGAGTTTTATCAATTAGACTTAGAGATGTCTTTTGTTGAACAAGAGGATGTTTTCAATGTAGTAGAAACACTTTTAGTAAATACTTTTAATAATTTTTCAAAAAAAAAATTATTAGAAAAAAAATTTCCAAGAATTCCTTACAAGGAATCTATGATCAAGTATGGAACAGATAAACCTGATCTTAGAAACCCTCTAATAATTAGTGATATAACTGAAATCTTTTTAAGGGATGATGTCAAATTTGAGATCTTTAAAAAATTAGTTAAATCTGGCTCTAAAGTAAGATGTATAATTACGAAAAATACGAAAAATAAACCTAGAAGTTTTTTTGATGGGATTGATAAATGGGCTAAAGATCAGGGAGCATCTGGTATGGCTTATTTTACTTTTGAAAAAGACAAAGAAGTTTTTGGTAAAGGTCCTGTCGGCAAATTTTTTTCAAAAGCAGCATTAGAGGAATTAATGAAAAAAACAGATGCTAAAATAGGTGATAGTATCTTTTTTGCATGTAATAAAGAAAAAAATTTAGAGATAATCACTTCATTAGCCAGAAATAAAATTGCTAAAGATTTAAATCTAATTGATGAAAACATTTTTGCATTTTGTTGGATCGTTGACTATCCAATGTATGAGAGAGATGAAGTCACAAAAAAAATTAATTTTAGTCATAACCCATTTTCTATGCCTCAAGGAGATATAAATAAAATTGACTTTGAAAAACCTCTCGAAATTTTAGCTTATCAGTATGATATTGTATGTAATGGAATTGAGCTATCTTCTGGTGCCATTAGAAATCATATCCCTGAACTAATGTACAAATTATTTTCTGTAGCTGGATATGATAAAAACCAAGTTGATCAAAAATTTAGTGGTATGATAAATGCTTTAAATTATGGCGCACCTCCACACGGAGGCATTGCTCCAGGTTTAGATCGAATAGTTATGCTTTTAGCAAATGAAAAAAACATAAGAGAAGTTACTATGTTTCCAATGAATCAGAATGCTCAAGATTTGATGATGAATGCTCCTTCAGAAGTTAGTAATGATCAATTAAAAGAATTAAACATTTCTTTAAAAAAAAAATAGTTATTTTTTACCTTTAAGACTTATTTTTACGTCTGATAAATCCACCAGGTTTTTTTTATAATTATTTCTGACAAAGCCTTTGCTAGTCATATCCTTTACAATTTTTAACAGCTGATTTTGTTCTTCAGGATTTTTTTCATCTGAATTTATGTTTTCATTATTTCCTATAGCTGGAGTGTGAGCTAAATCTTCTCTATTTTGGTAAGAAATAGCTAATTCTCTAAATATATAATCTAAAATTGAACTTGCACTTAAAATCCGATCATTTCCATAAACTTTACCAGATGGCTCAAATTTTGTTCCAACAAACGCGTTAATAAATTCATCCAGTGGAACTCCGTATTGAAGTCCAAGTGATATAGCTATTGCAAAATTATTCATTAAGGCCTTTACTAACTCACCTTCTTTGCTTGTATCAATAAAAATTTCACCAATCTTGCCGTCCTCGTATTCTCCAGTATGTAAATAAACTTTATGGTCACCTATTGTTGCTTTTTGGATGTAGCCTTTTCTTCTATCAGGCATACTAAATCTTTTTTCATTTACATCTGAATTATTAGACGTTTTTTTAATTATTTTTTCTAAATTTTTTTGACTAGTTTTTTTGATATCAGATTTAATATCCATGCTAGTATCT
>CACBCU010000037.1 GCA_902537895.1 uncultured Pelagibacteraceae bacterium
TTAAAAAAAATTGACTTCATATCTAAAGGCGATGATTATCAAATATTATTTACTGCATCTAAGAAAAAAGCTAGAATCATTGAAAGAATATTTAGATCTTTAGGGATAAAAATTTCAAAAATTGGAAAAATTTGTTCAAGTAATCAAAAATCACAAATTATTGATGAAAAAGGGAATAAAATAACCATTAAAAATAAAGGCTATTTACACAAATTTTAAAAGTTAGTTATTGCCTTTTATAGCTTTTTTTGTATTGTCCGCTTTTTATAACTAAAAAGTAATTACTTAATTAAGGTTTATATGAATTCAACTACAGAGACTATTCTTTTATACACAATAGGTGCAGGATTGTTATCCATTGTTTATGGATATTTAACAGGAAAAAATATTTTAAATTCAAGTGCTGGAAACTCAAAGATGCAAGACATCGCTTCTGCAATTCAGATTGGTGCAAAGGCTTATCTTGCAAGACAATATAAGACAATTGCAATCGTTGGTGTTGTAGTTCTAGTCATTGTAAGTTTTGCATTTAGTACGCTTGTTGGGTTAGGTTATTTAATTGGTGCAACATTATCTGGAATAGCTGGATATGTTGGAATGTTAGTTTCTGTTCAAGCAAATGTTAGAACCGCAGAAGCATCAAGAAAAGGTCTAGCTAGTGGACTTTCTGTAGCTTTTAAGTCTGGTGCTGTAACAGGTATGCTTGTTGCTGGTTTAGCTTTATTATCAATTGCAGTTTATTACTATTTATTATTAAAATTTAATGTTGAAGAGAGAGAAATTGTAAATGCTCTTGTTGCACTTGGTTTCGGTGCATCACTAATATCTATTTTTGCTAGACTGGGTGGTGGAATTTTTACAAAAGGTGCAGATGTTGGTGCAGATCTAGTCGGAAAAGTAGAGGCTGGAATACCAGAAGACGATCCGAGAAATCCTGCTGTTATAGCCGACAATGTTGGTGATAATGTCGGTGATTGTGCAGGAATGGCTGCTGATTTATTTGAAACTTATGCTGTAACAATTGTTGCAACAATGGTTTTATCCTCAATTTTTTTTCCTGGTGACTTATCTATGATGATTTACCCTCTGACTATTGGAGGTGCGTGCATTCTAACATCAATAATTGGAACTTTCTTTGTAAAACTTGGTGGAAGCAAGAATGTTATGGGAGCTTTATACAAGGGATTTGTTGTTTCTGCTTTAACTTCATTGATAATTTTATATCCAGTTACAAACTTTGTTTTGGGTTTAGAAAATTCATATGATCTTAATAACAAGTCCTTCACAGGCATGAGTTTATATTATTGTGGTGTAATTGGATTAATTATTACAGGTTTATTAATTTGGGTGACAGAATATTACACAGGAACCAATTATAGACCTGTAAGAAGTGTTGCGAATTCATCAACAACAGGACATGGTACTAATGTAATACAAGGCTTGGCTATTTCATTAGAAGCTACTGCTATACCAGCACTAATTATAGTTTCAGGTATTTTACTTACTAATCATATTGCTGGTCTATATGGAATTGCTATAGCAGTAACAACTATGTTGGCATTAGCGGGTATGGTTGTAGCTTTAGATGCTTATGGACCTGTTACTGATAATGCTGGTGGTATTGCAGAAATGTCAAAGTTGCCAAATAATGTTAGAAAAACAACGGATGCTTTAGATGCCGTAGGAAATACAACAAAAGCAGTGACAAAAGGTTATGCAATAGGTTCTGCAGGATTAGGTGCCTTAGTTTTATTTGCAGCTTATACAGAGGATATTAAACATTTTTCAAAAGAAGCTGGATCAAAGTTAGAGGGTATCGTGGTGACGTTTGATTTATCTAACCCTTATGTTGTAGTAGGTTTATTAATTGGTGGAATGCTTCCTTATTTGTTTGGATCAATGGGTATGCAGGCTGTGGGTAGAGCAGGTGGTGCAGTAGTAATAGAAGTTAGAAGACAATTCAAAAAGTACCCTGGAATTATGAAAAGAAAACAAAAACCTGATTATGCCAAGTTAGTTGACTTGTTAACAGTTGCAGCTATTAAAGAGATGATTATTCCATCTTTACTTCCAGTATTATCACCTATTATTTTATACTTTGTTATTTTTGCAATAGGAGGTCAAGTGGCTGCATTAGCTTCTGTTGGAGCGATGTTGTTAGGTGTAATTATTACTGGATTATTTGTTGCAGTTTCAATGACTGCTGGTGGTGGTGCGTGGGATAACGCTAAGAAATATATTGAAGATGGTAATCATGGTGGAAAAGGTTCAGAGGCTCATAAAGCTGCTGTAACTGGAGATACAGTTGGAGATCCTTATAAAGATACAGCTGGTCCTGCAGTAAACCCAATGATAAAGATAACAAACATCGTTGCCTTGTTACTCTTAGCTGTTATCGCTGGCTAATTTCTTTACGTTTTTTTGCCCTGACACCAAGTGGGTCATTAATTTTTTGTCTCATACTGGACATAAAGTCATATATAAAAGAATTTTTAGTTATGTTTCCCTGTGTAGTTTCCTTTACAATGTTTATTTTTTTCATATCTTTTAAATCATAAAAATCTTTTTTTTTTAAGATACCATAATTATCAATCTCAAGTACCAGTACATCGTTTTTATAAACTTTCATTCTTCCTAGGTTTTTTAATCGAGATTGAGTTTGTTTTCTTTCAATGTATATCCAAACATCATTATTAAATTTACTTCTAGTTGAGGGATTTCCTAATAGATCTATAATTTCATTTTTGTTTGACACATTTATCACTAAATTTTTTTGTTTTTTTTCAAGGAATGAAACACCATGATGCTTTACAACTTTTTTAAAAGAACAATTAGTGACTAT
>CACBCU010000038.1 GCA_902537895.1 uncultured Pelagibacteraceae bacterium
CAGTAAAATCAGGCCTGAATAACACAATTTGAAGTTGTAAATCTTATTGACCCATTTACAACATTATCAAAAAGGTCTTTAATTAAACTTATAAAAATGGCTAAGAAAAAAAGGAAAAAAGCTGTAACAAAAAAAAGAAAGAAAACAAAAAAGTCGATTAAAAAAAGAAAGAAACTTAAATCAATACGACACAAGAAACTTTCTTCAGTAAAAAAACCTAAAAAAAATCTTAAGTCAAAATCAAATAAACATAAAACAAGAGGAGTAAAAATGAGTGCAGAAGCGATGAAAGTGTCATCTGTATTAGATACTTCTCATTTAAAGGTTAAATTTCCATTTAAGGCTAAATATGGAAACTACATAAATGGAAAATTTGTGGAACCTAAATCAGGCAAATATTTTGATAATGTTAGTCCGATTTCTAATGAGAAAATCTGTTCAGTTGCGCGTTCAAATGAGCAAGACGTTGAAGCGGCATTAGATGCAGCTCACGCAGCTTTCCCTGAGTGGGGAAAAACAGACATCACTACAAGATCAAACATCTTGTACAAAATTGCTGATGTTTTAGAAAAAAATCTAAACTTATTAGCTGTGGCTGAATGTTTAGATAATGGAAAACCTATAAGAGAATGTATGGCGGCAGATTTACCTTTGGTTATTGATCATTGGAGATATTTTGCCGGGGTAATTAGAGCGGAAGAAGGATCTATCGCTGAGATTGCTAATAACCAATATTCATACAATTTTCATGAACCATTAGGAGTAGTTGGTCAGATAGTTCCGTGGAATTTCCCATTATTAATGGCAACATGGAAGTTAGCACCAGCACTTGCTGCAGGTAACTGTTCAGTTTTAAAACCAGCTGAGCAAACTCCAGCATCAATTATGGTAATGATGGAACTAATTGGAGATTTATTGCCTCCAGGAGTAGTTAACATTGTTAGTGGTTTTGGATTAGAAGCAGGTAAACCTTTAGCGTCCTCTAAAAGAGTTGCTAAAGTTGCATTTACTGGTGAAACAACAACTGGAAGATTGATTATGCAGTATGCTGCACAAAACATCATTCCAATTACTTTGGAATTAGGAGGAAAATCTCCGAATATTTTCTTTGAAGATGTTATGGAAAAAGATGATGACTTCTTTGATAAAT
The DNA here is from genome assembly GCA_902537895.1 of uncultured Pelagibacteraceae bacterium. Taxonomy (GTDB): domain Bacteria; phylum Pseudomonadota; class Alphaproteobacteria; order Pelagibacterales; family Pelagibacteraceae; genus Pelagibacter. The sequence continues at coordinate 1,151 of CACBCU010000038.1, forward strand.
GTATTGAAGGTTTCGTTATGTTCAATCTTAACCAAGGTGAAGTTTGTACTTGCCCAAGTAGAGCTTTAATACAAGAGTCAATCTATGATAAATTCATGGAAAGAGCTATTGCTAGAACTAAAGCTGTTGTTCAAGATAATCCTTTAAAAATGGAAACAATGATTGGAGCTCAAGCATCTGTAGAGCAAATGGAGAAGATAAAATCTTATCTAGAGCTTGGTAAAAAAGAAGGTGCTAAAGTTCTGACCGGTGGTAGTGTTGCTAAGTTAAATAGTGGATTGGAGAAAGGAAACTATATCCAGCCTACTGTTTTTGAAGCTAAAAACGACATGCGTATATCACAAGAGGAAATCTTTGGACCTGTTGTATCTGTGATTAAATTTAAAGATGAAGCAGAAGCATTAAAAATAGCTAATGATACTCTTTATGGTTTAGGCGCAGCTGTATGGACCAGAAATGGAAACATAGCTCACAGAATGGGAAGAGCGATACAAGCAGGAATAGTATGGACTAATTGCTATCATGCTTATCCTGCTCACTCTCCATTTGGTGGTTACAAACAATCTGGAGTTGGTAGAGAAACTCACAAAATGATGCTTAATCATTACAGACAGAATAAGAACTTACACGTTTCTTACGCTGAGAAAAAATTAGGCTTCTTTTAAACAAATAATATATACTGGCCCATGATTCGATATCATGGGCCAGAGAAAAAATATGAAAGTATCAGCAACACGTTCGGCTTTAAACTTATTATCTGAATTAAAAGAAAAGTATGGTGAAAAATTAATGTTTCATCAATCTGGAGGATGTTGTGATGGGAGTGCGCCTATGTGTTTTCAGGAAGGTGAATTTCCATTAGGTGACAATGATATAAAATTAGGTGAAATTGGAGGTGTCCCGTTTTATATGAATGGAGACCAGTATGAAAAATGGAAACACACTGATTTAACAATAGATGCAGTAAAAGGTATTGGTGGGATGTTTTCACTGGATAATGGCACAGGAAGAAGATTTTTAACAAAATCTGAAATTTGTCTTGTTGTCGATAATGATAATCCAAATCATTAGATAATCATAAAATTTTAATTAAAATGGCTATTCATCTTAGTTCCCAAAAAATAATTAAAGAGTGGATTGATTATAATAATCACATGAATGTTTCTTACTATCTTTTAATTTTTGATAAATATGGCGCAGATACGTTAAATA
>CACBCU010000039.1 GCA_902537895.1 uncultured Pelagibacteraceae bacterium
TCGTTCAATTGGAAAAAACATTTATCAGATAGCGAGATAGCGACTTTTCAAACTGAAATAAGTAAAATGGGATATAAATTTCAGTTTATTACTCTTGCAGGATTTCATACTCAAAATATAGCTATATTTGAATTAGCAGAAAAATATAAAAAGGAAGGAATGACCGCTTATTCAAAAATTCAGCAACAAGAATTTGCTCGAGAAAAAGATGGATACACAAGTGTTAAACATCAAAGAGAAGTTGGAACTTCTTATTTTGATGCTGTATCAAATACAATTAGCAGCGGAAATAGTTCAACTACAGCCATGAAAGGCTCAACTGAATCCGAGCAATTTTAATAGTTCAATTCCTCTTGTATATTAGTTCATAACTGGCCCAGAAATGGGTCAGTTAGCTTTTAATATTATATCCTTTTTTAAGTAGTATTGAGACGGCAAAAATACAAATTACTAAAAATAAAATCATCAAACCAACACTAAACCAAATGTTAAAATCTGAAATTCCATAAAAAGAATATCTAAGTCCATTAATCAAATAAACAACAGGATTAAAATAAGTAATCATTTGCCAAAACTCTGGGAGCATGTCTAATGAATACAAACTCCCACCTAAAAAAACCATTGGAGTTATGACTAAAGAGGGAATAATGGACATTTGTTCAAAATCTTTGCTCATTATACCAATCAGAAAGCCAAACAAAGCAAAAGTAAAAGATACTAGTATTAATAAGAAAATCATTAGTAAGGGATATTGAACCTCAACATCAACAAAAAATGAGGCTGTTATAAAAATTACAGTACCAACTATTAATGTTTTAGTCGCACCAGCGCTTACAAAAGCTAATACAATTTCAAAAGTAGAAATCGGTGCAGCCAAAATTTCATAAATAGTTCCATTAAATTTAGGAAAAAAAATACCAAAAGAAGTGTTGCTTATTGATTGTGTTAATAAAGTTAACATTAAAAGCCCAGGAACAATATAAGATCCATAGCTAATCCCATCGATTTTTTGAACGTAGCCGCCTATTACTGAACCAAAAACTATAAAATACAGTGAAGTTGATATAACAGGAGATAAAAGTGACTGACCTAATGTTCGTCTAAAACGATCCATCTCATGTAAATAGATGGCCTTTAAGCCATAAAGATTAACTTTCATTGTTCTCCCTTACTAACGTAACAAATATTTTTTCTAGGTTGCTCTGCTCAGTCTTTAAATCTTTTAATTTTAATCCAGAGTCTTTAATATCTTGTAAAAGATTTGTTATACCTGTTTGCTTCTCTTTAAGGTTATAAGTGTAATCTAAAGACATTTTATTATTTCCAATTAACAAATTGTACTTTTTTAAAGACAGTGGTATTTGATCTATTTCTTGTTGCAACTCAACTGTCAATTTTTTGTGACCCATTTTTTTCAATAACTCGTGTTTTTCCTCCACAACAATTATTTCACCTTGATTAATTACGCCTACTCGATCAGCAATCGCTTCGGCCTCCTCAATATAGTGTGTTGTTAGAATTATTGTTACTCCTGTCTCTCTTAACGATTTTACTACTTTCCACATTTCCTGTCTTAACTCAACATCTACTCCTGCTGTTGGCTCATCTAAAAATAAGATTTGAGGTTCATGTGATAAAGCTTTCGCAATTAAAACTCTTCTTTTCATTCCTCCAGATAACTGTCGAAGGATTAAATCTTTTTTATCCCATAACGATAATTGTCTTAAAACTTTTTCTATATGTTTTGGATCAGGTTTTTTTCCGTATAAACCTCTTGAGTATGAAACATTATTAAAAACAGTTTCAAATTGCTCCAGTGTAAGTTCTTGTGGTACCAATCCTATTCTTGATCTAGTTTCTCGATAATCCTCAATTATATCAAAATTTTCTACAGTAATTTTTCCAGAAGTTGGTTTAACAATACCACAAATTATACTTATTAAAGAAGTTTTGCCAGCGCCGTTCGGGCCCAACATTGCAAAAATTTCTCCTTTATTAATTTGTAAATTAATATTGTTTAAAGCTTTAAAGCCATTATCATAAACTTTAGAAAGATTGTTAATTTCAATTTGTTTTTCCGCCATTAGAAGTTTTATATAACGAT
>CACBCU010000040.1 GCA_902537895.1 uncultured Pelagibacteraceae bacterium
TTTCTAATCGGATTATTTGCTGCAATTGGTTTTCTTTCTAAATATTTGTTCATTTATTTATTATTATCAATTAGTTTATTATTTATTTATGTTATTTATAAAAAATTAAAAAATTTTGATTTTAAATATTTGATAATAATTGAAATTTTTTTAGTTCTCTTAGTTCCACATCTAATTTGGTTATTTAATAATGATTTTATAACTGTTTCATATGGTTTAAAAAGATCAGGGCTTGAGGATTCAGAAATTCTAAACCATGTAAAATATCCAATAACTTTTTTATTAAAACAAATTGGAATACTTATACCATTTTTCCTCTTAATGTGGTTATTGATAAAAAAGATTGAAATAAAATTCAATTTTAATGATAGGAAGTTTCTTTTTTTATTATCCATAAGTATTTTACCTATTTTTTTAATATTTATTACTTCGGCTATTACAGGTTCTAAAATTAGAACAATGTGGATGACACCTTTCTATTTACCTCTAGGAATATTTTCTATTTATTTATTTAGGTCTCAAATCAATCTTAAAAAAATAAATTCATTTTTAGTTGGGTTTTTATTTTTATTTTTTTTATCCCCAAGCCTATACGCATATGTTTCTATAACAAAAACTGACAAGAGGACTGATTATCCTGGTAAAGAGATAGCAGCTAAGGTTCAATTTACTTGGGAACAAGATTTTGAAGAAGAAATTGAGTTTGTCACAGGAGATGAGTGGAAGGCAGGTAATTTATCTTATCATTTGGAATCAAGACCAAAGTGGGAAGGATTTACTAAAAATGAAATACTAAATAAATCAAGTCAATTTATTTGTTTAGATGATATTTGTTTAGGAAGATACTAAAAATTATGAGAATAAAAATCATAATCCCTATTTACAATGATTGGCAGTCAGCATTTAAACTTTTCGAAGAAATTGATAATTTAAAAATTGATAAAAATTTTGAGATTTCCATTATTGTTGTTAACGATGCCTCAAACCATGATCGATCAAATGAAGAAGTCAATTTTGATAATATTCAATCTGTAAAGATTTTAAACATGAAAAAAAATCAAGGTCATGCAAGATGTATAGCTACCGGGTTGAAATATATTTTTGATAAAGAGGAATTTGACTATGCAATTCCAATGGATGCGGATGGCGAAGATAGACCTGAGGAAATAAAAAATTTTTTAGATCAAATTAAAAATGCAGATGGTGTTACAGTTGTAGGGGAAAGAATAAAAAGATCAGAAAGCTTATTATTTAAAGTTTGTTATCAGTTACATAAATTGATAACTTTAACTTTTACTGGCAAATCAATAAAATTTGGAAACTTTACTTGTTTGCCAAAAAAAACAGTTGAAAATATGATTAATGAAAAAGCTACTTGGAATAGTTTTTCTGGTTCTTTATCTAAAATAGAAAAAGATTTCGTAAAAGTGCCATCGATCAGAGGGACCAGATACTTTGGACCATCAAAAATGAGTTTTTTTAACCTGGTAAAACATTCATTATCTATAATAAGTGTTTTTAAAAAAACATTTTTAATACGTTCTGCTGTATTTATAATTTTATATATATTGTTAATTAAAAGTAATGCTTCAGTTATAACAGCAATACCTTTAATATTTTTATTTATTGCAGTTTATGCAGTATCAAATTTAGCATTGAGAGAAAATATGGATGAATTTAAAAATTCTTTAAGTCAAATAGAGAGCATTGATAAAATTAAATGAAAAAAAGAGATCTTTATTATGAGCGTATTCCTACTAAGTTATTAAGAGAAAATGTAAGATATTTAGGAAATATTTTAGGAAGAGTGATCAAAGAACAAGAAGGACAAAAATTTTTTGAATTAGTTGAAAAAATAAGAAAACTGTCGAAAGCTAATAAAGTTAATCCAAATATAAATCAAACTAATCGAAAAGTGGTAAGAGCAATCAAAAATCTTAGCCCGAAAAATTCCTATAAGCTAACAAGAGCGTTTACTCACTTCATGAATTTTATGAATTTAGCGGAATTAATAGATGCTTCTAGAAAATTAAATGAATATGAAAATAACAAAAAGAAAATTTC